>JBAPRR010000120.1:0-42449 GCA_049281195.1 Acidimicrobiales bacterium | reverse complement strand
CAGCACTTCGGCGATCTCGTCGACTACGGCTTCACAGCCTCGATGGAGGACGACCTCGACAGGATCGCAGAAGGCACCGAAGAGGTCCTTCCGTGGCTGACGCGCTTTTATTTCGGCACTCCCGCCGGTCCGGACGGAAACGGTGCAGGCAACGGTCGCGCCCGGGGCCTCAAAGAAGACGTTGCCCAACACCTGGCGGAGATCGACGCCAGGCAGATCAACTCGATCCCGATCGGGAAGGCCGAAGACGGTACCGAGATCGTGGTTCGCGTCGGCCGCTACGGCCCATATCTCCAGCGCGGCGAGGACCGGATATCTGTCCCCGAGGACGTCCCGCCCGACGAGCTGACGGTGGAACGAGCACAGGAACTACTTTCTGCACCGTCCGGTGACCGCGTGGTCGGAGAGCATCCCGCGACCGGCCTGCCGGTGATCGTCCGCGCCGGAAGGTACGGGCCGTACATCCAGCACGGTGAGGCCGCCGACGGCGAAAAGCCGGCTACTGCATCCCTCTTCGCATCGATGTCGCCTGCGACCATCGAACTGGAAGACGCGCTGCGTCTGCTCTCCCTTCCCCGCGCGGTCGGAACCGACCCCGAGTCGGGCGAGGAGATCCAGGCCTTGAACGGCAAGTTCGGTCCTTATCTGAAGAAGGGCACTGACACCCGCAGCCTCGAATCGGAGGAGCAGATCTTCGCGGTGACGCTTCCTGAGGCCGTCACCCTCTTCTCCCAGCCGAAGTCGGTGAGAGGACGGCGTGCCGCCTCACCGATAAAAGAGGTCGGCGTCGATCCGGCCACCAGCCTCACGGTGACGCTTCGCAGTGGCAGGTTCGGCCCGTACGTAACGGACGGGACGACCAACGCATCGCTTCGCCGCGGGGACGACGTGGACAACATCTCGATTGAGCGGGCATCCGAGCTACTCGCTGACCGCCGAGCGGCGGGGCCACCGCAGAAGCGGGCCAAAAAGGCAGCAAAGACGACCAAGGCCGCTTCCAAGGCATCCAAGACGACGAAGAAGGCCTCCAAAGCCACCAAGACGACGAAGGCGAGGAAAGCCACCAAGGCTGCCGCGAAGAGCGCCAATCCGCCTGACGACACCTGAGGCATATCCTCCACGGCATGTCAGGATCTGCCGCCCCGGATTATGGGCGGCTCATCGTCTTAGAGGGAATCGACGGGTGCGGAAAGTCCACCCAGGCCGGCCTGCTTGCTTCTTGGACCGGCGCTCTTCTCACCGCAGAGCCCGGCGCCACCTCAGTTGGTGCCGATCTCCGTTCCCTGCTCCTCGATCCTGGGCGTGATCCGTTGTCACTCAGGACAGAGGCGCTCTTGATGGCGGCCGACCGCGCCGAGCACGTTGATCAGTTGCTTCGCCCGACCCTCGAAGCAGGCAGATGGATCATCTGCGATCGATTCAATGCATCGACGCTCGCGTATCAGGGTTTCGGCAGAGGCTTGAGCCTCGACGAACTCCGGTCCATCGTCGCGTTCGCGTCGGCCGGCATTGAGCCGGACCTTCAGATTCTGTTGGATCTACCGGTGGCCACGGCGCGCCAGCGGATGAAGGCATCTTCCCTCGATCGTCTCGAGCATCTGGGCGACGAGTTCTTTTCCCGGGTGCGCGACGGCTACCTGTCGTTGGCCCACGCTGATCCGGACCACTGGGCGATCATCGACGCCACAGCCGATCTGGGCGCTGTCGAAGAATTTGTACGAAAGGAAGTGGCCAGTCGACTCGGTCCGGTACCTTCGGAGATTCTGAAATGATCGAGCGTTTTCAGTGACGGACCTACTTCCTTCAGAAGACGTCTTTAAAGGAGTCGTGGGTCAGCGTGCGGCCATCGAGCAGCTCCTGGCCGCCGCGACCAAGCCGGTTCACGCCTATCTCCTCGTCGGACCCTCCGGTTTGCAGCAGCGTGAGATCGTTCGTGGCTTCGCGGCGGCTCTGCTCTGCCCCTCGGGAGGGGGCGACGGTTGCGACACCTGCAGGCGGGTGCTGTCCGGCGTGCATCCGGATCTCGTCGAAGTCGAGCGAGCAGGTGCGAACCTGGCTGTTGACGATGCCAGGCGGGTCGTTCGCATGGCGTATCGGCGCCCCCGGGAAGCTGACCGTCAGGTCATATCCATAGCCGACATGCACCTGGCGAGGCTTGCCGCACCCGTTCTACTGAAGACCCTCGAGGAGCCGCCGCCATCGACGGTGCTCGTGCTTATGGCCGACACCATCACTCCGGAGCTGGTGACCGTCGCGAGCCGCTGTGTCCGCCTCGAGCTCGGGGCGGTGCCAGAACCCGAGCTTTCCGCCTGGCTCCAGGCCTCCGGCGTGAGTGAGGAGACTGCGCACCGCGCCGCACACGCGGCCGGGGGAAGTCCTGACAAGGCCCGATTGTTGGTTGACGATCCGAGTGTCGAAAGCCGTAGGCAACTTTGGCGCAACGTTCCAGCTCGACTGGACGGTACGGGAGCGACGGTGGTCCTTCTGGCTGAAGAACTCATCCAAGCCAGCTCCTCAGCTGTCGAACCCTTACGTCAGCGCCACCAAGCCGAGCTCGAGATGCTCGCGGAAAGGGCCAACGCTTCCGGCGACAGGGGCATCACAGGACGACGCGAGATCGAGGATCGTCACAAGCGCGAGGAGCGACGCCTGCGTACCGACGAGTTGAAGGCCGGTCTCGCCGAGCTCGCCCGCGCCTATAGGGACCGTGCTGCAGAGCGGGCGCGTGATGGATCGGCTCACGCCGAGGCGAAGCTTCAAGATCTGACGAAAGCCTGCGACATCGTCGGCGCGGCAGCGATCGAACTAATCAGGAACCCCAATGAGATGCTTCTTCTCGAATCCCTTTTTATACGGCTGTCCGCTCTATCCGAAGTCTGAGCGTCGGTGACGCAACTCCCAGACGGACTCTCACCTCATCGACGTCCGGGTGAGTATGTATTCGCGGCCACCGACCCAGACGACCGATCACGAGCCGCGATCGCACTGGCCTCGGTCGTCGAACCTAATGGCCTCTCAATCGTGCTGAGTCGCGAAGATGCTGACGAAGCGCGCATTGGTTACGACTCGGTCTTTGGGTGGATCACGTTGATGGTGGAGTCCTCGCTCGACTCCGTTGGCTTGACGGCGGTCGTCAGCGGCGTTCTTGCTCAATCAGGCAACAGCTGCAATGTTCGGGGCCGGGTCGAAGTCCTCGGGGACGGTCTAGGTGAAGCGTGTGTGTTTGTGACGCCTGATATTCGGCTGCCCGGCGGTCTGTCATCGGCCTCGGCCGACGTTGTCTAACCTGTCGCCTGCACTTCTATTGAGACTCGGACCTGGCCGGGCCCTTCAAGGGTTCACGAGGGCCGAGATCCCGTCGGAAGTCCAGGCCTGGGTAGCTCAGACGGCAGAGCAGCGCACTCGTAATGCGCAGGTCAGGGGTTCAATTCCCCTCCCAGGCTCCATCCATCGGCCGGTTAGTCAAGGTCGATCCGTGAAGGCCGACCTGCCCGGCTATCCGGCAACGCCGGTGCCGGCGACGTATGGCCGGATCGCGAGCGCCGCTTCTTCGGCCGACAGTTGGCTGGTGTCGATCGTCAGATCGTCCTCATAGAGCACGGAATCATCGAGCGATCCGAGCACCGTTCGTAACCGCGGGACGTCCGCAAGCTTGTCGTGTTGCTGTCGAGACTGGCTCGCCAGCCGCTCCTCGAGCACCGCTTGAGGAGCGGTCAACCGTACGAACCGCGCTCGACCTCCTCTGTCTTCGACCACGCTCCGGGCAGTTGCGGCGAAAGCGGCAAATCGCTCGCGCCCATCCGGTCCGCTCCACGCCGAGTTGTTGGTGAAGATCAGGCTCATACCTTCGGCGATCGCCGTCTGGAAAATGTCGAGGCGCAGGCGGTGGACCACGTTTCTGAAGGGGCTCGAGTCGAACTCGAAGATCGCGCGGACCGGGTTGACCGACAGGTGGTTGTGAAAGATCGGCCAGCCCGTGAGCAGGTTCAGGTGCTCTGCCACCGTCAACTTGCCTACCGCCGGCGGACCGTACAGGTAGGCGAGCGTTGGCGTCGATCGGTCATCAGGTTCACTTGGAAGTTCCATGTAAAGGAATTCTGTCTCGTCCAGGAGTGACCCGGCGCCCATGGATGAGTCCACAGCGAACTGACCCGCGGTTATCGCCTCAGAGTTTTCCTGTCGACTTCTCGGGGTATTTGTCTGCCCAATCCGGTGGCCTGAGCCGGTTGTCTGCCTGGAGGCGGGAATGTTTAAGAATGTTTGGTCTCGCGCGCCCCGAAGGTCGTTTTGGGTGCGCCGGATCGTGCAAATCTCAGTGGCGGTTTTTGCACTCCTTCTTCCCTTTGCGTTCAACGGATCTGGAGTGGCTACGGCGAGCTCGGTGTCAAAGGGAACGTTCGCCTCTTCCGTCTTTACGACAGACGTTCTTCCTGGCCTGGCGGCTGCCAAGGCACTCGGAGCGACTTCCGCCACCTCAAGCGTCGAGGTCGGGATCACCCTCGCCAACCCTCACGCCGCTGAGCAGAATGCCGCGTACAACGCCATCTACAGTCCGAAGAGCCCGCTCTATCACCACTTCCTCACGACAAAGCAAGTCGCAGCCGACTTCGGTATTTCCTCCTCCACTTTCGACAGCTTGAAGAAATGGGCCACCCGCGACGGCATGAAGGTCGTCTTCGCCCCGAGCACTAACGAGTACATCTACCTCCGCGGTCCCGCCTCCGCAGCGGAGAAGACCTTCTCGGTGCACCTCGAGAACTACTCCGAGGGTTCCAAGACCTTTTTCGCCAACACCAACGGCCCGACAGTCCCGCAGGGCCTCGACGTGTCCGGCGTCATCGGGCTCAACAACCTGCTTGCTTCGCACCTCGACCAGTCGACCTGTGAGGCGAGCGAGTGCGTGGGCCTCACCACCCCGCAGGATCTGTGGTCCATCTACGACCAGCCGACCAAGATCTCCAACCCCAAGGCGGACTTCGGCCAGGGCCAGAGCATGGCGGTGCTCGGCGAGGGCGCCGTCTCCGGCGTCATCTCCGACCTGCGTGCATTCGAAACTCAAAACGACCTCCCCGAGATCCGTATCGACGTCGACTCGGTCGGCGACACCTTCCAGGACACGTCCGGATCGGGAGAATGGGACATAGACACCCAGGCTTCGACCGGCATGGCGCCTGAGGCACGTTCGGAGACCCTGTTCTTCGCTAACGACCTGACCGACCCGTCGGTCCTCGCCGACATGAGCGCATGGGCATCGGACCCGAACGGCCCGAACCAGGCCAACGCCTCGTTCGGTGAGTGCGAGGAGAACCCGACCAGCCCGGAAACCAGCACCGGAGTGAGCACTCCGGAAGGCGGCACCGCAGGCACCGCTGGTGTCGAATTCACGACCGAGTCGGAGAACGTCCTCGAGCAGGCCACCCTCGAAGGAAAGACTCTCTTCTCCTCGACCGGAGACACCGGCTCGTCGTGCCCGGTTGTCGAAGCGACGGTCATCGGTGCCGGAAACGGCGCAGTGAACCAGGCCTTCCCTGAGACGAACTACCCGGCCTCGAGCCCGTACGTGGTCGCCGTCGGAGGAACCGTCCTCTACGGAACCGAGTCCACCGCTACCGCTCCTGCTTCCAATGCCAAGCGCTTCATCGAGACGGCCTGGACCTTCACCGGCGGAGGAAACACCTTCTACATTGCGCAGCCCTCCTACCAGCAGGGCATCCCCATGCTGGACGAGCAACCGTGCCTGTCTCAACCCGATGGGACTCCCTACGCGTCGCCCACCGCTTGCCGTGGCATCCCCGACGTGTCGGCCCAGTCCGGTGACATCGCCACCAACGGCTACGCCGTCACCATGGGCGGCGTTCCGAATGAGCAAGGAGCCGGCACCAGCCTGTCGTCTCCTCTGTGGATGGGCATGTGGACCCGCATCCAGGCCGCAGCCAAGCCCGTCGATTGCAAGTACACGCTCGGGTTCGCCGACCCGGTCCTCTACAAAATCGGGCTGAACCCGACCGAGGACGCCAAGGCGTTCTTCAACATCGGTAACGGCACCGCATCGAGCCCGGTCACCACAGACGGCCTTTACACCTCGCTCCCACGGTCGCCCATCGACCCGAGCGGCTGGAGCTACACCTCAGGCCTGGGCACCCCGAACCTGATCCCCCTGGCCCTGTACGCGACCGGCAACAAGAGCCTCACCCCGACACGCGACCTTCCGCCTAAGAAGCCGAAGGACTGCGGCCAGCCCGGGTTGAACGCTTGCCAGACCGGTGGTGGAAGCTGCTCTTCGACCGGTGCGCTGTGGAGCAATCCTCCCCACACTGCGACCGACCTGTTCGGGAACTCCGACCCGCAGCTGTCGTTGCTCCAAGGCAACATGAGCCTGAGCACCGACGGCTCCACGTTGCAGGTTCAGCTCACCGTTTCAGACCTGACCGACACCGTCCCGACCGGTGCAGAAGCAGACGATTGGTACGGCCTTTGGAGCTACGACGGAACCGAGTACTTCGCCGAAGCCCAGTTGTCGGCGGTGCCCGGATCTGCGCCGACGTTCGGCGACGGAACCGTCACGAAAGAAGGGACGGAGACCGACTACGACCCGGTCAATACTGACGACACCGGGAGCTTCACCCTGGGCACCAACGGGATCGTGGAGATCGACGTTCCTCTTTCCCACGTGGGATCGCCGTCTCCGGGAGCGCTCTTCACCACCCCGGCCGGTTCCACCTTCATCTCCGTCGGCGTGCCGAACGAGGAGTCGCTGCTCGAGACGGTCGACAGCGGTGGACCGTCGTGCAACTACACCCTCGGGGGCGGCGCCACGAACCCGTGAGGTTCTAGGACCCGGGCGGAACGAGGGCTCGAGCCAAGAAGGCGATAGATGTCTCGAGGAATTGCTCGTCGACGCACTCGGGGTCGAGTGCGCGCATGATGGCGAGCCCACGGGAGAACGCCTGCACGATCCGGGCCAGATCGCGGATGGGCTCGTTCGAGTCGATGTTCTGCTTGGCGCGCTCTGAACCCATGATCTCCGCCACCGAGTCGATCATCGCTTCGTCGAGCGCGACCAACTTGGCGCGCGCGGTTGGGTTGCGCAGCGCGTAGGTGCAGAACTCGAGATAGAGAGCCGTGGCGTTGAACCCGGCATCGACCGGCGGCTCGCGCATGAACTTGACGAAATCCTCGAGGCGCGATTCGGGCGGGACGTCGGAGGACTCGAGCGTCGACTGGAGCTCGACCATCTCGCTCTCGTGAAGCGTCTCTAACAGCGCGAGGAAGAGATCTTCCTTGTTCTTGAAGTTGGAGTACACCGCGCCCTTGGTGAATCCGGCAACCGCGGCCACCTCGTCGAGGGACGCTCCCTGGAATCCGCGCTCGGCCAGCACCTTGGCGGCCGCTTCCAACAGGTGGTCTCTGGTCTGTTTGCGTCTGCGATCGGGGGTCAGGGGCTCGAACGCCATCTGGGAACATTCTAACAGGTGCCTACTAGACAGTATGTGAAATACTGGATAGTATCTCCGTTGTGGAAGCCATCTTGGAAGAGCCGGCAGAGCTCCAGACGAGTTCGACGGATCCGGTCATGCCCGCAGTCAAGGTCTCGAAGCTGGTGAGACGCTACGGATCGGTCGCCGCAGTCGACGGGATCGACCTTCAGGTTGCAAAGGGGGAGGTGTACGGCTTTCTTGGCCCCAACGGGGCCGGAAAGTCCACCCTCATCCGGATGCTGTGCACCCTGCTGCACCCGACGTCGGGACAGGCGGTGGTGGCCGGTTTCGACGTGGTCACGAACCCCCAGGACGTTCGCCTGCGGATCGGAGTGGCCCTACAGGAGGCCGCTTTGGACGAGCGGCAGACCGGCAGGGAGCTCCTAAAGTTGCAGGGCCGCCTCTACGGCCTCCGCCCCGCCGAGATCAGGACCCGCCTCGACGACGTCCTCGATCTGGTGAACATCGGATCCTCGATCGACAGGCGCGTCGGCACCTACTCCGGCGGAATGAAGAGGCGCCTCGACCTGGCCGCCGCGCTCGTCCACAATCCCGAGATCCTCTTTCTGGACGAGCCCACCACAGGTCTCGACCCGGCCAGCCGCGAGGCGGTGTGGAGCGAGGTTCGCCGCCTCAACCACCAGCTCGGCATGACCATCTTCCTGACCACGCAGTATCTCGAGGAGGCCGACGAGCTGGCGGACCGGGTGGGCTTCATCGCCAAAGGCCACCTGGTGGCTGAAGGCGCGCCGGAGACCTTGAAGCGGTCGATCGGTCAGGATCTGATAGTCGCCGACCTTCAGGTGGACGAATCCGGCGCCGTGGTGGGTGACCTGGCATCGGCTCTGGACGAGCTCGACTCGCTCGGTCTGATCGGCACCATCTCCACCGAGCATTCACACCTGGTGCTCCCGACCTCTGACGGTCCCGCCGCGCTCAGCCCCGTCGCCCTGGCTCTGGGAAGAGCCCGCCTGCAGGTAAAGAGCCTGACGCTACGAACCCCTACCCTCGACGACGTATTCAGGGAGTTGACCGGGTCGGCCATCGAATCGAAGGACGAATCTGAATGAGTACCATGGCCATCCCCTCGGCGCGGACGAGCGCGATAACAGGAAGAGAAGCCGGCATGTTGAGAGACATCGTCTCTGTCGCCGGCCGCGCTCTTCGCCAGATCCCCCGGGAGCCCGCCGCGGTACTTCCCGCGATCCTGGTTCCGGCGTTCTTCTATTCGGTGAACCTCGGGGCGCTCGAAAAGTTCGCCAGTACCGGGCTCGACTACAAGGCCTTCCTTCTCCCCATGGCGATCGCCTTCGCGGTCACCGGGATGTCGCGAGCCCCCACTCTCGTCACGGACATACAGAGCGGCTACTTCGACCGGCTGTGTATGACGCCCATACGTCGCTCGGCGTTGCTGCTCGGCCTGATGGCGGCGGACGTCGTCGTGATCATCGCGTTGTGCGTTCCGGTTCTCGCCATCGGCTTCGGGGTGGGTGTGCGATTCGCCACAGGTGTTGGAGGCGTCCTCGCATTCGTGGCGTTCTCTGCGTTGTGGGGTCTCGTCTTCACCGGTTTCCCGTACGCGGTCGCGCTGAAAACCGGCAGTCCGGCCGCGGTGAATGCCAGCTTCGTCGTCTTCTTCCCGCTTTTCTTCCTGTCCGACGCGGTCGTCCCGAAGCAGGCGTTGACCGGATGGATGTCCGCCATCGCCACCTACAACCCGATCACCTACCTGCTCGGATCCCTGCGATCCCTGATCACCACCGGGTGGCAGGCCGGGAGCCTGGCCGAAGGAGTCGCCGCCCTGTGCGGAATCGGACTGGTGAGCATGACCCTTTCAATGGGAGCGCTCCGCGGCCGGGTCAGGAAGGGGTCTTGACCACGGCAGAGCTGACCCACCCTGCCGCTACAGTGCGGGCCATGGCCGACCGTGCTCAGTTCTCAGAGCAGGCGATGGAGTACATGCCGGCGCTTTATACCGCCGCGCTGCGTATGACCAGGAACCCGGCCGATGCGGAAGACCTGGTACAGGAGACGTTTTTGAAGGCTTACCGCGCCTTCGGCTCCTTCCAGGAGGGCACCAACCTGAAGGCCTGGCTGTACCGGATCCTCACCAACACCTTCATCAACAGCTACCGAGCCTCGAAGCGCCGACCGGAAAAGGCCGACGTCGAAGATATCGAGGACCTCTACCTTTACAAGCGGCTGAACGAGCTTCCCTCCCCCGGCGTCGGACGGTCCGCTGAAGACGAGCTCCTCGAAACCATCACAGATGACGAGGTCAAGATAGCAATTGAGTCTCTTCCCGAGTCCTTCCGGATGGCCGTCCTGCTCGCTGACGTCGAGGGTTTCTCCTACAAGGAGATTGCCGAAATAACCGACGTTCCGATCGGTACGGTCATGAGCAGGATCCACCGGGGAAGAAGAGCCCTGCAAAAGGCGTTGCTGCAGTACGCGGAGGCCAGAGGGCTCGTATCGGCCCCCTCGGCCACTTGAACCGAACCAGCTACAAGCGGCAAATTAGAGGCGAGGGGAGGATTTCGATGGCAAGCGAGGAAAGCGCCGCCAACTGTGGCGAAACCATCGGACGTCTCTACCAATTTCTCGACGGCGAGCTGACCATCGACCGGAGGGCTCAGATCCAGCGCCACCTCGAAGAGTGCTCCCCGTGCTTCCAGGCCGTGGGCTTCGAGCGTGAGCTGCGGGTGGTCATCGCGAGCAAGTGCCGCGATCGGGTCCCCGAGGACCTGATGAAGCGCATAAAGGCCGCTCTCCAGGACGAAGAGGCCGACTAGGCCCCTGTAAGGCCTCTGTAGGCGCGTCCCTTAGGGGACAGTCCCCGGTCGACAGCAGTCGGTCGCGTTTTCGTCTCTATGCTGGTCATATGAGCAGCCCCGTTTCGTGGGACGTTGCAGAGCGCGTTGGGGTGTGGGTCAGCTCCGGACGACTGAAGGCGCTTGGCGGCGCTCAGGAGGTTGTGCTCGACGACCGTTCCCGCGCCAGCATCGACTCGGACTTCGCCCGGTTCACCGCGCAGGCCGAGCAACTCGTCGTGAAGGAAACCGGACTCGAGCCCCGGACCGGACCCCCGAGAGGGGTGGTGGTCGACAGGGCGGACTGGGTCAGGGCCAACCTGCGCTCGTTCCGCAGACTCCTCGCTCCTTTGCTCGACAAGTTCGAAGGTGCCCAGATGCCGGGCCCTTTGTCATCCGTGTCCGGTGCGGTAACAGGTACGCAGCTCGGACTTGTCATCGGCTGGATGTCGACGCGGGTGCTCGGTCAGTACGACATCCTCTTCGCCGAAGAGTCCAATTCGACAGATGATCCGACGAGCACCGACGGCGGCGACGTCGTCTCTTACGTGGGGACCAACATCGCCGGGCTGGAACGCCGCCACGGCTTTCCGCCCGAGCAGTTCAGGCTGTGGATCGCTCTTCACGAGGTGACGCACCGTTGCCAGTTCACCGGCGTGCCGTGGCTACACGACTACTTCCTGGGCCTGGTTGAGGAGGGATTGTCGGGAATGACCCCCGACCCCAAACGATTCGCCGAGTCCGCGCGACGCGCAGTCGACGAGATCCGCGCCGGGCGCAACCCGCTCGAGCAGTCAGGCCTGATCGGCCTCGTCGCACCACCTGAACAGCTCGCGACGATCGGGAAGATCCAAGCGCTGATGAGTCTTCTGGAGGGCCACGGCGATATCACCATGAACCGGGCCGGGGAAGATCTCCTGCCCGAGGCGGACCGCTTCGCCCGCGTCCTTCGCGACAGGAGAAAGCGTGGGGGACCGGCCGCCCGCTTCATGCAGCAGCTGATCGGCATGGACGCCAAGCTCCGCCAATACGAGCAAGGAGAGAGGTTCATCGAGACCGTCGAGGCCACAGGTGGTCGCGAGCTGATGGCGAGGGTGTGGGAAGCGCCCGACAATCTTCCGAGCCTCGACGAGATCCGCGATCCGAGCGTATGGATCGCGAGGATGAAGCGCCCAGAGCTCGTCGCGGGGTGAACGCCGGCGGGGCCGCGTTCGGTTTTCTCCATCGGTGCACCTTCCCGCCCGCCGGCGAAGAATTGCTGTGCGCAGTTTCGGGGGGAGTCGACTCGCTCGCCATGTTGGTGCTCGCAGTGTCGGCCGGTTGTGAGGTGACTGCGATCCACGTCGACCATGGGCTCAGGTCCGGATCGGCGCAGGAGGCCGAACGAGTCTCAGAAGCCGCCGAAAAGCTGGGGGCGTCCTTCCGCTCTCTGCGTGTCGACGTCGGTCATGGCCCCAACCTCGAGGCGCGGGCGCGCAAGGCCAGAAAAGAGGCGCTCCCTCCGGGCTCGGCGACCGGACACACGCTCGACGACCAGGCGGAAACCGTCCTTCTCCGCCTGCTCCGCGGAACAGGCCCCGACGGACTGGCCGCCATGCGGCCGGGTTATGAGCACCCGATCCTGGGGCTTCGTCGCTCAGAGACGCTGCAGATCACGTCTTCGGCGGGGTTCGAACCGATCGTGGATCCTTCGAACGCCGATGCTTCGATACTGCGCAACAGGGTGCGCCACGAACTTCTACCGCTCTGCTCCGATCTTGCGGGAAGGGACGTTGCTCCTCTGCTAGCGCGGCTGGCCACTCTGGTGGCAGCGGATGCCGATCTGCTCTGTGAGCTCGCGGAGTCAATCGACCCGACCGATGCCAAGGCGGTCGCCGCCGCTTCAGTTCCGCTCGCCACCCGGGCACTTCGTAGCTGGCTGCGCGCCGACGGCCCCTATCCTCCGGACCAGGCTGGGATCGAGCGTGTGCTCGCGGTCGCACGGGGCGAGGTTCCCGGGACCGAGATCGCACCGGGCGTGAGGGTCAGAAGGACTGCGGGACGGCTCCGCGCCGAGCCAGTCACCGTCTCTGCGGATGCGAACGGAGCAGAAAGAGCCGGGGGAAGAGATTGAGCAACAGCAACTGGAGAGACGACCCGGTGATCGGGGAGGTGGTCGTATCGGAGGCCGACATCAGGTCGCGCGTCCGGGAGCTCGGCGCGCAGATAGCGGCCGACTACGCGGACCGCCCCCCCTTGCTCGTAGGCGTCTTGAAAGGTGCCTTCGTGTTCATGAGCGACCTCGCCCGGGCGATACGGCTGCCCGTCGAGGTCGACGTGATGGCGGTCGCGTCCTACGGATCGGGCACCTCTTCGAGTGGCGTGGTCCGGATCGTGAAGGACCTCGACACCGATCTGACCGACCGCCACGTCATCGTGGTCGAGGACATCGTCGACTCAGGCCTGACGCTTTCCTACCTGAGGAGGAATCTCCTGGCCCGCCAACCGGCGACTCTCGAGGTGTGCGCCCTTCTCGTAAAGGCGGGCCAGCAGCGAACAGATCTGGACTTGAAATACGTAGGCTTCCGGATCCCGTCCGACTTCGTTGTGGGCTACGGCCTCGACGTGGCCGAGCGATTCAGGAATCTCAGGGACCTGCACATATACAAAGGCGAAGTTGCGGATGGGTGACCAGTGAGCACAGATCCAGAGCGCGTAGAGAAAGCAGTCACCGAGCTGCTCTTAGCCATAGGCGAAGACCCCGAGCGCGAAGGCCTCAAGGCCACACCGCGGCGGGTCGCCTCAATGTACGAGGAGCTCTTCGCCGGTATCGACGAGGACCCTTCCAAGTACCTGACCGTGACCTTCGCCGAAGAGCACGACGATATGGTGATGGTGCGCGACATCCCTTTCGCTTCACTCTGCGAGCACCACATGGTGCCTTTCATGGGCAAGGCGCACGTCGCCTACATCCCCGGTGAGGACGGCAGGATCACCGGGCTCTCCAAGCTGGCCCGGCTGGTGGAGGCGTTCGCACGCCGCCTGCAGGTCCAAGAGCGGATGACCTCTCAGATCGCCGACACCCTGATGGACACGCTCGAACCGCGTGGAGTGCTCGTGGTGGTAGAGGCGGAACACCTGTGTATGTCGATGCGCGGGGTCAGAAAACCGGGAACTCTCACGGTCACCTCCGCCCTGCGAGGAATCTTCAAAGAGGACCCGAGGACCAGGGCAGAGGCGATGGCCTTCGTCCACGGACGCTGAATTCACCCTTTCGCCACGTTTGGCGGGGGGTCGGGGGTTCTACGCTAGGAAGCGTGGAGCGTCCCCTTGTGATGGGTGTGTTGAATGTCACACCTGACTCGTTTTCCGATGGGGGCGAGTTTCTCGACCACGACAGAGCCATCAGCCACGGACTCGAGATGATCGAGCAGGGCGCAGATGTCGTCGATGTCGGCGGCGAGTCCAGCCGACCGGGCGCCGCTGCTGTCACAGAGAAAGAAGAGCTGCGCCGGGTCTTACCGGTCATAGAAGCACTGGCGGGCCGGGTCAGGGTCTCCGTCGACACGGTCAAACCGGCGGTGGCAGCCAGAGCGCTCGATGCCGGGGCGACGCTTTTGAACGACATCTCGGCGGCGATGTGGGAACTGGCCGCAGAGCGCGGATGCGGGTGGGTGGCGATGCATATGCAGGGCACGCCCCGCACCATGCAGTCTGATCCGCGCTACTCGGATGTGGTATCCGAAGTTCACCACTTCTTGTTGGACAAAGCCGCTGACGCCGTGCGGGCGGGCGTCAAAGAGGTCTGGGTGGACCCGGGAATCGGTTTCGGAAAGAAGCCGCGGCACAACCTGTCATTGTTGCGGCACATGTCGGATCTGGTTGACGGTGGTTTTCCCGTGCTCGTGGGGACCAGCCGCAAGAGCATGCTGGGTTTGATCGCGCCGAACTCCGACGGGACTCAGGCTCCGGTGAACGAGCGCGCAGAAGCTTCTTTGGCCGCGGCCACCTGGGCGATGCTCTCCGGCGCGCAGATGGTGAGAGTTCACGACGTTGCCGCCACAGTCCAGGCCGCAACTCTCGTCGGGTCGACGCGCCTCGGGGGTCCGGCCATCGACGGCCCGAGCTTCCGACAGTCAGCAGTTAGAGATCGAGAACCAATTTTCGCAGCGGATCCGGGAGGAAACCGATGAGAGGCAAATGGGCGGCCGGGATCCCGCCGCGCAATTTCACGTGGGTGATCCAGGATCAGCTCGCCATGAGCGAGCGCCCCGGGGGCTTCGCTCCCAACCACCGCAGAGTTCGCCGTCAGGAGGAGATCATCTGGCTGCGGGTGAACGGGTTCACCCGGATCGTCTCCATGCTCCCCTCGCCCCACAACCTGCAGGCGTATGAGCTCGGCGATGTGCCATCGGCACACTTCCCGGTTCCGGCGACCGGTGATGCCCGTGAAGCGCTGTTGGAGCTCTTCCAGCAACTCGACGAGTGGCTCAACAACGGCGACAAGGTGCTGCTTCATCAAGACGAGCTCGGTGACGGCGTAGTGGGGGTACTGGGCGGATTTCTGCTGTGGTCGGCCCGCCTCCCGGAGGGTCCTCAGGCGATTGCAGTCGTGGAGCGACTGTCCGGTCGCCAGCTCGGACCGTCGGGGCGTGAGCTCGTGTCGCAGGCGGCGGGTCTGAAGCGCGGGACTAACCACGGAGCGACGGCTGCGGCGGTGCGTGCCGCCCGCCTGGCTGCCCAAGCCCGGGGCGGGGCCGCCGGCTCTTGAACCCGGCTGACCGCGCTGTGGGAACGTCGGTGATCGAGCTCCGCGGTCTGCGTGTCCTCGGACATCACGGGGTGAGCGACCAGGAAAGAGACAGCGCCCAGCCGTTCGAGCTCGACATCGACGTCGTGCTCGATGAGGGGGCCGGCGTGGCGGCAGCAGCGAGTGACGATGTTGAGGACACCGTCGACTACGGGCTCGTATCGGAAGAGGCTGCGGCCGTCGTTTCCGGGTCGACGTTCCACCTGATCGAATCTCTGGCCGAAGCGGTGGCGAACGCGGTCCTTAAGCACGACCCCGTCGCCGAGGTGACGGTCGTGGTCAGGAAGCTCAGGCCTCCGGTGCCGGTCGATCTGTGGACCGCGGGAGTCCGGATCACCCGACGGCGGTCAGGGACCGGCGGTTGAGGGCTGAGCCTGCATCGGTCCGGGCATTTTTGGGTCTCGGTTCGAACATGGGCGATCGCCTCGGTTACCTGCGTGCCGCGGTAGAGGCGTTGCCCGGTGTGGTTGCGGTGTCGCCCGTCTACGAGACCGAGCCGGTCGGCGGGCCCAGCGGCCAGGACAACTACCTCAACATCGTGGTCGAGCTCGATACCCATCTGTCAGCCCGTGAGCTCTTGGCCGTCGCCAATCGACTCGAGCAGGAGGCCGGGCGTGCCCGTACCGTCCGCTTCGGCCCGAGGACACTCGACGTCGACGTGTTGCTGGTGGGGGACCAGTCGATCGACGAGCCCGACCTGCGGGTCCCTCACCCGCGCATGTGGGAGAGGCGCTTCGTCGTAGCACCGCTGGCCGATCTGGCACCCGAATTGGTGAGTGGCGACAGGCTCGATTCGGCACAGGGCGAGGTCGCTCTGGTTGGAGGGCTTGCGTTCCCTTAGACTGGGTAAGGCATTCGCAGTTTCGTCTCCTTGGGCGACCGGCACCCGCAGTGGGCTGGATCGCAGAAAGGGGTTCCAAAGTGGCTACCATTCGCATTGTCGGCCCTGGTCGGGCCGGTACGTCGGTTGCGTCAGCCCTTCAGGCCTCAGGTCATGAGGTGGTCGGTTTCGTCGGGTCGGGTGACGATCCGGTAGACGCCGCATCCGGGGTTGATGTCCTGATCCTCGCCGTCCCCGACCGCCGCATCGCCGAAATCGCAACCCGCATCAAGCCGGTCGACTCGACGGTGGTGATGCACCTGTCGGGATCTCAGGGCCTCGGGGTTCTCGCCCCGCACGCTCGCAGAGCCTCGATGCATCCGCTGATCCCCCTTCCGAACTCTGAGGTCGGGGCGACACGTCTGATGGCTGGAGCCACCTTCGCCGTAGCCGGCGACTCCGCGGCGGAGAGTCTGGCCAAGAGCATCGGTGGGCGCACAGTCTTGGTGCGTGACGAGAATCGTGCCGCGTACCACGCAGCTGCCTGCATCGCCGCCAACCACGTGGTCGCTCTCATGGCCCAGGTCGAGCGTGTCGCAGGGTCAATCGGCCTGGAGCTCGACGTGTTCCTGGGTCTCGCTCGTGCCGCGCTGGCCGATGTGGAGGCTCTCGGTCCCGAAGCCGCCCTGACCGGTCCCGCAGCGAGAGGAGACCACGCCACGCTGGCCAGGCACCGGGCCGCTCTCGATCCGTCGGAGCTGGCCGGCTACGACGCGTGCGTCGCACTCGCCGAGCGACTGGCGGCGTCCGGGTCTGTACCGGCATCTGGGCCTGTGGACGCGGTATCTGCACCGGTAGAGGTGGCTTGATCATGCGGGTTCTGCGTTCCGTCTCCGAGTTCTCCTCCAATCTCGACGAGGCCCGTTCCGCCGGGTTGAAGATAGGTCTGGTCCCGACGATGGGGGCCCTGCACGCCGGTCACCGGTCCCTGGTCGAGCGGGCGCACCGCGAGTGCGGCTTTGTGGCCGTGACGATCTTCGTGAACCCGCTCCAGTTCAACGACAAGGGCGACCTCGACGCGTACCCCCGGACCTTGGAAGCCGACCTGGTCCTTTTGTCTGATGCCGGTGCCGACGTGGTGCTGGTCCCCGGGGTCACCGAGATGTATCCCGATTACCCGGCCCAGCCGGCTACCACCGTTCACGTGGGAGTGGTTACAGATGGGCTCGAAGGTGCTTTCCGGCCCGGTCATTTCGATGGGGTCGCCACGGTGGTTACAAAGCTCTTGTGCATGTCGGGACGGTGCCGGGCGTATTTCGGTGAGAAGGACTTCCAGCAGGTGGCTGTCGTGAGCCGATTGGTGCGTGATCTTCTCCTTCCCGTCGACGTAATCGCCTGCGCCACCGTGCGCGAATACGACGGGCTGGCGCTCTCGAGTCGCAACGCCCGGCTGAGCGACGCGGACCGAAAACGAGCTTCGGTCATATCGCGGGCGCTTTTCTGTGCCGCGAAAGAGGTTTCGGCCGGGGAGCGCGATCCCGAGTCGCTGCGATCGACGATGGCCGGCGTGCTCGCGTCGGAGCCCGGGGTTGTGGCTGAGTACGTCGCAGTGGTGGACCCATCAGACCTGTCGACCCCTGAACGGTTGAGTGGCGAGGTCCGGCTGTTGATAGCAGCGCGCGTCGGTGACGTCCGGTTGATCGACAATGTCGGTGCGGTCGTCGGCGCCGGGGTCCGCCAGAACGTCGATGGACCAGCCGTGAAGGAAACGACCTTGGAGGGAGCAACGGGGTCATGAGGCGCCGCATGATGAAGTCGAAGATCCATCGCGCCACGGTCACCGATGCCAACCTGAACTACGTCGGTTCGATCAGCCTCGATCCCGAACTGATGGTCCTCGCAGATATTCGCGAGTACGAGCAGGTGGCCGTGTTGGACATCGACAACGGAGCCCGCTTCGAGACATACGCCATAGTCGGTGGACCAGGAGAGGTGTGTCTGAACGGCGCGGCTGCCCGTCTGGTGCACAAAGGCGACAAGGTCATCGTGATCACGTATGCGGACTACGAAGACGCCGAGCTACAGAGTTTCGAACCGCGTGTGGTCCATGTCGATTCTGACAACCGCATCATCGACGAGTCGACCGCTCATGCGATCGCGGAGGTCTCCACGGTGAGACCTCAGCCTGTCGTCTACTCGTAAGCTCGCCGATGCGGTGACAGACGATGCGATAGCAGACGATCTCGACGTTCTCGTACTCGGAAGTGGCGTAGCGGGCCTGTCCGCCGTCGTCAGGCTGGCCGAAATTCCGGGCCTGCGGGTCGGGATCCTCACAAAGGGCGACCTGTCCCAGTCGGCGACCCGGTGGGCGCAGGGCGGCGTAGCGGCGGTGATCGGCGGCGACGAGGATTCGACCGACCTTCACCTGGCCGACACCCTGGCCGCGGGAGCCGGATTGTGCGACCACTCGGCTGTCCGTGTGCTCGTGGACGAAGGTCCGGCCAGGGTGCTCGAGCTGATCGGTCTCGGAGCCGTCTTCGACTCGGAAGCCGGAGGTGAGCTCGCCCGAGCACGCGAAGGCGGACATTCGATCGCCCGGATCCTTCACGCCGGCGGAGCGGCCACCGGTGCGGAGGTCGAGCGCGCTCTCGTCGCCGCAGTAGCGAGCACCGCGACAGCGGTTCTCGAGCAGTGGCTCGCTGTGGATCTGATCGTCTCGTCCGGCCGCTGTGCCGGGGTCACGGCTCTCGATCCCGAAGGCGTGGCCCGGACGGTGCGGGCCTCTGAGGTTGTCGTCGCCACCGGTGGCGCCGGCCAGATGTTCGCAGTGACGACCAACCCGACCGAGGCCACAGGCGACGGGATCGCGATGGCGCTTCGCACCGGCGTCCCTGTCGCAGACGTGGAATTCGTGCAGTTCCATCCGACCGCGCTTCACCATCCTGCGATGCCGCGTCCACTTCTGTCGGAGGCGCTCCGGGGCCACGGGGCCCTGCTTCGAGACGATCGGGGCAACCGGTTCGTGGACGAGCTGTCTCCGCGTGACGTGGTGAGCCGCGCCATGCAGGAGCGCATGGCCGAATCCGGCGTGGACCATCTGTGGCTGGATGCGACCGGGCTGGAGCAATTCGACCGTCGTTTTCCCACCCTGGCCAAGTCGCTGCGCGATGCGGGCCTCGATCCCGCGGTGGACTGGCTCCCCATAGCGCCTGCGGCCCATTACATCTCGGGCGGGGTGGTGACCGATCTCGACGGGGCCAGCGCTATGCCCGGCCTGTGGGCTGCCGGCGAGGCATCGTGTACCGGAGTGCACGGCGCCAACCGCCTTGCTTCCAATTCACTGCTGGAGGGGATGGTCTTCGGCGCGCGCGTGGCGGAGGCACTGCTGTCAGGAAAGAGAGGTCCCGACCCGACTGGGGTGATGGCGGCGGTACTCGGGGAATCCGCGGACGTGCCGTGCAGCCCGGTCGGGGCTTCGAATCTCGCAAATGGGCGTGTTCTCGATGACGGACCGGTGCAACTCCCCGGGGTGGACGACACAGCCAAACTCCGAACCCTCCTTCAACGATCCATGACAGACGGGGCGGGAGTAAGCAGGTCTGCCGATTCACTCGCCGCGGCCTGGCGTGCCGTTTCCGGTGTGCGCGCCGCTATGGCTGCCGCCCCCGTCGATCGCCAGGCTGCAGAGCTCTCCAATCTGTGCAGCCTGTCGGGCGCGTTGCTTTCGAGTGCAATGCTCCGCGAAGAGACCAGGGGCGCACACTCCCGTCTCGAATTTCCCGAGTCACGCCCCGAGTGGAGGCGACGCCTCGTGCACGCCACCGCGAAGCGCTCCTGAGGGTCCGGCGATGTATCTGGATCCTCCCGCCCAGGCAGTGAGAGAAGCCGTCGCCAGAGCACTGGCAGAAGACGTACTCCCTCTGGGCGATCTTTCCGCCTCGCTTGTCACACCGGACGTGAGCGCACGGTTCGCGTTGGTCGCCAGACGTGAAGGTGTGGTCGCGGGAGGGCTCTGTGCGACAGAGGCCTTCTCGTCGCTCGAACCCCGCATTTCGGTGGATTGGCTGTCGCCCGACGGCACCGCGGTCATACCGGGACATCAGATCGCTCAGGTCGAGGGTCCGCTGGCCCCGATCCTCACCGCGGAACGTACCGCCCTCAACTTTTTGTGCCACCTCTCGGGTATCGCCACGCTGACGCGGACTTTCGTGGACGCGGCCAGATCCGAAAATCCGTCGACCCGGATCCTCGACACGCGCAAGACGACGCCGGGACTTCGCTCCCTGGAGAAGGCCGCGGTCCGAGCGGGCGGAGGCACCAATCACAGGGGCAACCTGTCAGAAGGAGTGATGGTGAAGGACAACCATCTCGCCGGTATTTCGATCACAGATGCCGTCATTACGGCCCGGTCGATGTGGCCGGGAAGGATGGTCGAGGTCGAGTGCGACAGGGTCTCCCAGCTCGAAGAGGCTCTGGCCTCCGGAGCGTCGGTGGTGATGCTCGACAACATGAACCCCGATCAGGTGGCGGAGTGCGTGCGTCTCGTACGGGCACACAAAAACTCCGGGAACGTTCTGGTGGAGGTGTCAGGGAATGTGACCATCGGGAATGTCGGTCTATACGCCGCTGCCGGCGCAGACCTCATCTCGGTGGGGGCGCTCACCCATTCGGCCCCAACGCTCGACATAGGTCTCGATCTGCTCGGGATCACGGACGGATCCGCGACCGGAGGAGACGCCTAAATGCTCCTGGCAATCGACGTCGGCAACACGGAGACAGTTGTCGGATTGTTCTCGCTCGAACCGGGGGACGTGCCTCCCCCCGGCGCGACACCGGCCGGTTCGGAGCCGCCGGAGCCGACCGGGCTGACCCACCATTGGCGACTCTCCACCGTCGACAACAGGACTCCCGACGAGCACGCCCTGTTGCTTTCCAACCTGCTCGACCTGTCGGGAATCCACTTCGAAGAGACGGTGAGCGGTATGGCCGTCACCTCGTCAGTGCCGCTCGTGAAGACATCGCTCAGACAGATGGCAGAGCGGTGGTTCGACATTTCTTGCGTGGTCCTCGAACCCGGGCTGCGTTCGGGCATGCCGATCCTCTACGACAACCCGAAAGAGGTCGGCCCCGACCGCATCGCCAACGCGGTGGGCGCCTACGACCTTTACGGAGGTCCGTGCGTGGTCGTGGACATGGGGACCGCCACCACCTTCGACGCAATCTCGAAAGACGGCGAGTACCTGGGCGGTGCCATTGCCCCGGGACTGGCCATCTCACTCGACGCCCTGTTCCACCACGCCGCGGCGCTCAGGCGGGTCGAGCTCGTCGAGCCGCGCAGCGTCATCGGAAAGTCCACCGTCGAATCGATCCAGTCGGGGACCCTGTACGGGTTCGCCGCTCAGGTCGACGGCATGTGCGAACGGTTCCAGGCCGAGCTCGGACCGAGTGCGGTGGTGGCGACGGGCGGGCTGTGCGAGATCATCGCTCCGCTTTCTGCGAGCATCGAGCATCACGAGCCCTGGCTCACCCTTCACGGCTTGAGGTTGGTGTACGAGCGCAACGTCCGGCACTCTTGAGTGATGGGAGTCCCCTACAGCTTCGAACGCACCGCGACCGCAGCCGAGCTTCACGCCAAGTACGACGAAACGCTCGAACCGGGCCAGGAGTCCGACGACGAGGTGTCCGTGGCGGGACGCGTCATGCTGGTGAGAGCACAAGGCAAGATCGCCTTCGCCCGCCTCGACGATTCCTCGGGGAGTATCCAGCTCTTCGCCCGCACCGGAGTCACCGACGACCTGGCTGAGTTCGCGAGCCTGTCTCTGGCCGACTGGATAGGCGCACGCGGGCGGGTCCTGAAGACGCGCAAGGGGGAGCTGTCTGTCGGTGTGCAGAGTTGGGTCCTTCTCGCCGAAGCGCGTCGCTCGTTCGGAAACAAATGGACCGGTCTCACCGATACCGAGACCCGCTTCCGCCAGCGCGAGGTCGACCTGTGGGTGAACGCGCAATCGCGCGCCACCCTGTTGCTGCGCAGCCGCGTCGTCTCGTCTGTTCGTCGGATCCTCGAAGGGAGGGGCTTCGTCGAGGTGGAGACACCGATACTCCAACCCATGGCCGGTGGAGCGGCCGCCCGGCCCTTCGTCACGCACCACAACGCTCTTTCGACAGACCTGTTCCTGCGCATCGCCCCGGAGCTCTACCTGAAGAGACTGGTGGTGGGCGGGTTCGAAAAAGTCTTTGAAATTGCCCGCGTTTTCCGCAACGAGGGCATATCGCCGCGACACAATCCCGAGTTCACGATGCTCGAGCTCTACGAGGCCTACGCCGACTGGAACGACATCATGAAACTGGTCGAGGAGCTGGTATCCGAGCTCGCCATCGAAGTTCGCGGCACCTCCAAGATCTCGTACCAGGGACGCGAACTGGACCTCACACCTCCGTGGAGGCGGGCCACCATGGCCGAGCTCGTGAGCGAGGCGATCGGCAGAAACCTCGACGTGCACACGCCGGCCGACGAACTTCGGGCGGAGCTTCGAAAGACCGGTGCACCTTCTGAAGACCCGTCGTGGGGATCGGGCAAGCTGTTGTTGGAGCTCTACGAAAAGACGGTAGAGACCGATCTGTGGGGCCCGTTGTTCGTCACTGAATTCCCGGCGGAAGTTTCGCCCTTGTCGCGCCGTCACCGCGATGATTCCGAATTGGTCGAACGCTTCGAGGCCATCGTGGCCGGACGCGAGCTAGGAAACGCCTTCAGCGAGTTGACCGATCCGGACGATCAGCGCGGCCGTTTCGAAGCTCAGGCCAGTGCACGCGCCAGCGGGGACCCCGAGGCGATGGAGGTGGACGAGAACTATCTCCGCGCGCTCGAA
Source organism: Acidimicrobiales bacterium (assembly GCA_049281195.1). Classification (GTDB taxonomy): domain Bacteria; phylum Actinomycetota; class Acidimicrobiia; order Acidimicrobiales; family CAVXTF01; genus JBAPRR01. Next base: position 19,686 of record JBAPRR010000120.1, on the reverse strand, counting down.
AGGGGCCTTCCGCCGACGGGAGGATTGGGGATCGGCATCGACCGCCTGGTGATGATCCTGGCCGATGCGTCCAACATCCGCGAGGTCATCGCGTTTCCGACGCTTCGTCCCGAGGTGTTCTCAGGGCGCGCTCCCGACGACGCAGATGCAGAAGAACTGGTTGGCGCCGAAACAGCTGAAGAGGGCTGAGCGCATTTCTTACGGGGCGGGGACGACCAGGTCGTCCATGAGCGTCCGAGTCAGGTCGGTAAGTGCGCGCCCGAGTTCCGGCGTCGGCGCCGACATGGCCGCTTCTTCCGCCTGTTGGACGAATTTGTTACCGATGGCGAGGGTGGCTTCGATCGCACCGGATCCCGCGACGATCGCGCGAGCTTCCTCGATCTCCTCGGGGCTGAGCGGCTTGCCCAGCAGGCCGCGCAACGCCGGTCCGGCCGACTCATCAGCGAGCGCGATGAGCACGGGAAGCGTGTAAACGCCCTCGGCCAGGTCTTGACCGGCGGGCTTTCCGAGCTCCTTTTCTGTCGCGATCACGTCGAGCGTGTCGTCGCGGATCTGGAAAACCATCCCGAAAAGTTGTCCGAAGAGCGTGAGAGCTTCGACCTCGTCGCGGTTGCGGTGAGAGGTGATGGCACCGACCCTGCAAGCTGCGGCCATGAGAGACGAGGTCTTGCCTGTAATCGTCTCGAAGTAGTCGGTCTCCGTTCTGTCGATCGAGAACTTGGAGCGGATCTCGATCAGCTGGCCCTCGCAGAGACGGGCGAGAGTGTTCGCCAGAAGGGCCGCAACCTCTTGACCGAGCGACGCAGCGATCTCGGCGGATCTCGCGAGCAGAAAGTCGCCCGCGACGATGGCGACGAGATTCCCCCATCGTGCGTTGACGCTTTCCACCTGGCGGCGCATCACGGCTTCGTCGATTACGTCATCGTGGTAGAGCGACGCCTGGTGAACGAGCTCGACCGAAACCGCACCCAAAATGTCGTCCTCGCTCGCCTCACCGACGCAGCCGGTCGCCGACGCGATGGTGAGAATCGGGCGCAGCCTTTTGCCGCCGCCCTTGATGAGATGCGTGGTCACCTCGTCCAGAAAGGTGTCACCCGACGTAACTGCATCAATGAGAGCAGGTTCCAGACGGGCGAGGCCGTCCTCGACCGCGGGAACACCGAGAAGTGTGGAGGCGTTCACCCATCGGAACGATAGGCGAAGGTCGGCCGAACCCGACAGCCGGAGGCCATGATCCCGGGCGGGATTCCCCCGGTTTGGACGAAAAGCGCATCGTGGGGCGTTTCGAACCGTTAGAAGTAGGGGCAAGAGACGGTAGGAAGGAGTCCGGGAGCCGGTGAAGAAGGGATCTCACGCTGAGTGGTTGGGCTCATGCTTTTGACGCTTGATGCCGACCAAATCTGCAGCCGCCGAGGGTGGCGCTCTGATATCGGAACCGGCGCTCCGGCCGGTACACTCGGAGTCGGGATGGAACCGTCGAGGGAGGCGGTCTGAGTGTTTGAACGGTTTACGGACAGGGCACGCCGAGTCCTGGTACTCGCGCAGGAAGAAGCGCGACTGCTGAACCACAGCTTCATCGGGACAGAGCACATTCTGCTCGGGTTGATCCATGAAGGCGAAGGTGTGGCGGCGAAGGCTCTCGAGCAGCTCGGGGTCTCGCTGGAGGCCGTCCGGGAGAAGGTCGAAGAGACAATCGGCCTGTCCGGGACGTCGCCTACGGGGTCACCCCCGTTCACGCCCAGAGCCAAAAAGGTGCTGGAGCTGTCACTTCGCGAGGCTCTTCAGCTCGGCCACAACTACATCGGCACCGAGCACATGCTCCTCGGCCTTGTCCGGGAGGGCGAGGGTGTCGCAGCCCAGGTCCTCCAGAGCCTCGGTGCGGATCTGGCCAAGGTGCGCCAGCAGGTAATCCAGCTGCTCTCCGGCTACCAGGGAGGCAAAGAGACCTCAGGATCGAGCTCCTCGTCGGAGAACCCGACCGGAGGGTCCCCGGTTCTCGACCAGTTCGGGCGAAATCTGACCCAGCTGGCCCGAGACAACAAGCTGGATCCGGTCATAGGCCGTGAAAAAGAGATCGAGCGCGTGATGCAGGTGCTGTCGCGCCGCACCAAGAACAACCCGGTCCTGATCGGCGAGCCCGGTGTGGGAAAGACCGCCATCGTGGAGGGTCTCTCACAGCGCATCGTCGCCAACGACGTCCCCGAAACGCTCAAGGCCAAGCAGCTCTACACGCTCGACCTGGGTGCCCTGGTGGCGGGCAGTCGCTACCGCGGTGACTTCGAAGAGCGCCTTAAGAAGGTGCTGAAGGAGATCCGCACCAGGGGCGACATCATCCTGTTCATCGACGAGCTCCACACCCTGGTGGGCGCCGGCGCGGCAGAAGGCGCCATCGATGCTGCTTCGATCCTGAAGCCCATGCTCGCCCGTGGTGAGCTCCAGACCATCGGAGCGACGACCCTCGACGAGTACCGCAAGCACTTGGAGAAGGACGCCGCCCTCGAGCGCCGGTTCCAGCCGATCAAGGTCGACCAGCCGAGCGTGGCGCACACCATCGAAATCCTGAAGGGCCTGCGCGACCGCTACGAGACGCACCACTCGGTGACCATCACCGACCAGGCGCTGGTCGCGGCCGCGAACCTGGCCGACAGGTACTTGTCGGACCGTTTCCTGCCTGACAAGGCCATCGACCTCATCGACGAGGCCGGAAGCCGCTTGCGCATACGCAGGATGACCACGCCGCCGGACTACAAAAAGCTCGAAGAGGACATCGTCAAGATCCGCTCCGACAAAGACGCCGCCATCGAGCGTCAGGCCTTCGAACAGGCGAAGAAGCTCGCTGAGAAGGAGAAGGAGCACCTCGACCGCAAGACGGCCATGGAGGCCGAATGGCGTGCCGAGGGCCTCGAGCTGTTCGACGTGGTCGACGAGGAGGTCATCGCCGAGGTTCTGGCCAACTGGACCGGAATCCCGGTCTACAGGCTCACCGAAGAGGAGACCGCCAAGCTGCTGCGTATGGAAGATGAGCTGCACAAGCGGGTCATCGGCCAGAACGAGGCCATCGAGGCGCTCAGCCGGGCCATCCGCCGTACGCGTGCGGGCCTCAAGGACCCGAAGCGCCCGAGCGGCTCGTTCATCTTCCTCGGCCCTACCGGGGTGGGGAAGACCGAGCTCGCAAAGGCCCTGGCCCAGTTCCTCTTCGATGACGAGGACGCGCTGATCCAACTCGACATGTCCGAGTACATGGAGAAGCACACCGTCTCCCGCCTGGTGGGTTCGCCCCCGGGCTACGTCGGTTACGAAGAAGGTGGCCAGCTCACTGAGGCCGTGCGTCGCAAGCCGTTCTCGGTCGTGCTGTTCGACGAGGTCGAAAAGGCCCACCCCGACGTCTTCAACGCTCTGCTTCAGATCCTCGAAGACGGGCGCCTGACAGACGCCCAGGGGAGATCGGTCGACTTCAAGAACACGGTCCTGATCATGACCTCCAACCTGGGAACCGCCGACCTCAGAAAGGTCGCGGTCGGCTTCCAGAAGAACTCCGAGGCTGTGACCTACGAGCGGATGAAGACCAAGGTGCAGGAAGCGCTGAAGGCCCACTTCCGTCCCGAGTTCCTGAACAGGATCGACGAGGTCATCGTCTTCCACGAGCTCTCCCGCGAAGAGGTTGTCGAGATCGTCGACCTAATGGTGAAGAGGGTGAGCGACCAACTCGAGGCGCAAGGGATCGCCCTTGTTCTCACGCCGCAGGCCAAGGCCCTGTTGGCGGAGAGGGGCTACGACCCCCAACTCGGAGCCAGGCCGCTTCGCCGTGCCATCCAGCAGATGATCGAGGACCCGCTTTCCGAAAGGATTCTGTGGAAGGAATTCCGGGTCGGCGAAACGATCGTCGTCGATGTAGAGGACGAAAACATCGTCTTCAAGTCGGTGGAGGGCATCGAGCCTCCTCCGGTCGAACTGGCAGGAGCTGGCCCGACCAACTGACCGGAACCAACTGATTATCGAGCTGTGAGGAGAGGCCCGGGTCTTGTATCCGGGCCTCTTCTTTCGGCCGGTTGATGCTCGCGGTGGTGGGGTCCGACCGGCCGTAGCAACCAGAACGTATGTTTGCCTGCAGTGGCAACAACCCGTTCCAGACACAAGTGTGAGTCGTGTGGAGCCGTCGTGCTCCGGTGGGCCGGCCGGTGCCAGACCTGCGGAGAGTGGAACTCTCTGGTCGAGTTGCCCCCCGAGCCCGCCAAGCGGGGTTTCGGATCCGGGTTCAGGGCTACCGGGCTCACCGCAGCCAGGCCCGCGGCCTCCGGGCTCGCGGCGATGTCCTTGGCGAACGTCGATCCGCGCGAGTCCACCCCGGTGACCACGGGCCTGGCGGAGCTCGATCGAGTGCTCGGGGGAGGCCTGGTCCCCGGATCTGTCACCCTCATCACCGGAGAGCCGGGGGTGGGGAAGTCGACTCTCCTACTTCAGGCCCTGAGGTCGCGGGCCGAGACCGGTTCCGCAGTCCTCCTCGTTTCTGCCGAGGAGTCCGCCCGCCAGGTCAGGGTGCGCGCCGAGCGACTGGGAGACCTTCCGCCCGATCTGTTCGTTCTTCCCGTGACCGAAATCGATTCACTGCCCGACGCGGTCTCCAGAAGCGGAGCCGGCCTGCTGGTGGTGGATTCGATACAAGCGGTGGTCCTGCACGATGTGAGTGGTTCTCCCGGCAGCATCGCCCAGGTCAGCGCGTGCGCGGAGATGCTGGTCGAGCTGGCCCAGTCCCTGGGGACGGCAGTCGTCATGGTCGGCCACGTCACCAAACAGGGGACCCTCGCCGGCCCACGCTCGCTCGAGCACCTGGTCGACACCGTGTTGACGGTGGAGGGTGATCGTCACCACGCCTTGCGGATGGTGAGGGCGGTCAAGCACCGCTTCGGTCCTACCGGTGAGCTAGGCCTGTTCGAGATGGGGGACCGGGGCCTCGCCGAGGTATCCGACCCCTACAGGTTGCTCCTCGGCGACCGGCGCACGAATGTCGCCGGAAGCGCGGTCTTTCCGACGATCGAGGGCGAGCGCGCTCTCGTCGTCGAGGTCCAGGCACTCACCTCGCCGGCCGCGGCAGCGACCCCCAGGCGCACTGTCCGTGGCGTCGATCCGGGCCGGATCGGCCTGTTGCTCGCAGTGTTGGAGCAGAGATGCGGTATCGGTCTTTCTCGTTCGGACGTCTTCTGCTCTGTGGCCGGCGGAATGCGCGTGAGCGAGCCGGCCGTGGACCTGCCGATGGCGATCGCGATCGTCTCCGCAGTCTCCGGCATCGCGGTGCCGGCCGATCTGGTGGCATTCGGTGAGGTGGGTCTTGCCGGTGAGGTGCGTCAGGTTCCTCATGTCCACCGCAGGCTCACCGAAGCTCAACGTCTCGGATTCAGTCATGCGCTCGTACCTGACGCGGTCGACACCTGCCCGCCCGGCATGGAGCTCGTCAAAATCGATTCGCTGGCTGAAGCGGTCCGTCTGGCCACCGGCCTGACAGCACAGACTCAGAGCAGGCACGCGTCGGGGGACCCCGCGGCTTGACAGATTTTCCCAGCAGTTAGCATTCGGCTGTGGATCCGAGCCTCAGCCCGGCCATGGCGGCGGCGCTCGCCATGGCCGCTCCTGGGACACCGCTGCGTGACGGCCTCGAACGTATTCTGCACGCCGAAAGGGGTGCTCTGGTCGTCATCGGTGACGGACCCGCCGTGCTTTCGATCTGCACCGGCGGGTTCCTTCTCGACGCCGAGTTCAGCCCTCAACGGCTTTCCGAGCTGGCGAAGATGGACGGCGCGATCATCGTCTCGATCGACGCCTCACGTATCGCCAGGGCGAACGTCCACCTGATGCCGAGCGCGAACGTTCCGACCACCGAGACCGGCACCCGCCACCGCACCGCTCAACGAGTGGCGCGTTCGATCGATGTCCCTGTCATATCTATCTCCGCGGCGATGAACCTGATCACCGTGTACCGCCACGGCGAGAGCCATGTGCTTCAGCGCGTGGGCCGCGTGATGGACCGGGCCACTCAGGGTCTCCAGTCGCTGCAGCGCTTCAGGGACCGTTTCGACATAGCCCTGGTTGCACTCACCGCATCGGAGTTCGAAGACAGCGTCACTGTTCGTGACGTGATCGCGGTCCTTCAACCCGCCGAGCAGCTCGTTCGAATCGCTGCGGACACCGCGGGAAGGCTCATCGAGCTAGGGGATGACGGCCAACTTCTTCGCCTCCAGCTGGAAGAGTTGATCGAAGGAGTGGTCGACGTGCGCTCGCTCGTGATCGACGACTACCTGTGCGGTTCCAACGGCACCGACGGCACATCGAAGAATCAGGAGCGCGATCGCGCCGTCGCGGCCATGGCGCGCCTCGATTTTGAGGATCTGCTCGACCAACGTCAGGTCGGCACAGCCATCGGGCTCCTGCCGTCCGAGGAGGACCTCGACGCTTCGGTCGAGCCCCGCGGGTTTCGACTGCTGCACAAGCTGCCCCGGCTTTCGCCTGTGCTGCTCGACCGGGTGGCCGATCATTTCCCCACCCTCCAGCAGATAATGAGGGCTTCTGTGGTGGATCTGGAAAAGGTCGACGGTGTGGGCGAGTCGCGTGCGAAATCGCTCAAAGAAGGCCTGGCGCGCCTGGTAGAGGCCTCCATCCTGGACCGTTACAACACGTGAGCGACTCCCGAGGCGACCGGTATCCGAAGACCAGGTAAACTTGGGAGTCGGCTTCTCCACTACCCAATGTGGTTAATCAGCTCATCCGCCCGCGCATTCGCGTGGACGCTTTAAACCTTCGAGGAATTCTCCTGTGTTCGATATAGGCGACAAGGTCGTTTACCCGCACCACGGCGCGGCGATCGTAGAGGCGCGCGAAAAGATGTCCGCCTTCGGCGAGGAGCGCGAATACCTGGTGCTCCGGCTCGCGTACGGGGATCTGATCCTGAAGGTCCCCGCTGACAACACAGAGGGTGTGGGCCTGCGCGAGGTCATAAACGACGAAGAGGTGGAAGAGGTTTTCGCGGTGCTGCGCAAGAAAGAGGCGCGCATGCCGACCAACTGGTCACGCCGCTACAAAAACCACTCTGAGAAGCTCCGTTCCGGCGACATCTACCAGGTTGCGGAGGTGGTCAGGAACCTGTCCATCCGTGACAAGGACAAGGGTTTGTCCGCCGGTGAGAAGCGGATGCTCGGTCGCGCCAGGCAGATCCTCGTCTCAGAGCTGACGTTCGCTCTCGACGTGAACGAAGAAGAAGCGGAGAAGCGCCTCGACGAGGTGCTCCCGTAAGCGGGACCGGCGAGCCCGTAGACGGCGAGGTGTGGGCCGTCGTAGTAGCGGGTGGAGAAGGAATTCGTTTCGGAGGACCCAAGCAATTCGTCGAGCTTTGCGGCCGGCCAGTGGTCGCGATCTCTGTCGAAACGGCGAGATCGGTCGCGAACGGAGTCGTCGTGGTGGTACCCGGAACAGCAAGCGGATCGGACCTTGTGCGAATCGGAAGTCCTGATGTGATCGTCCAAGGCGGCGCGACGCGTTCGGAATCGGTGCGCGCCGGGCTCGCGGCCGTGCCGTCAGAAGCAGGAATTGTCGTTGTCCACGATGCGGTCAGACCCCTAGCAACGGCTGCGCTCTTCGCCTCGGTGGTACAGGCGGTGATGTCTGGGGCGGACGCTGCGGTCCCCGGCCTGCCCATCACAGACACACTGAAGAAGGTGTCCGACGATGTGGTCGTCTCGACGATCGAGCGCTCTGACCTCGTCTCGGTCCAGACGCCCCAGGCCTTCAGGGCGTCGGTCCTGCGGACGGCCCACGCCGGCTCAGATGTGGCCACCGACGATGCGGCGCTCGTCGAGAGCCTCGGAGGTACCGTGCGGATCGTGCCCGGTGAGCGCTCGAACCTCAAGCTCACCGACCCGGTCGACCTCCGGATCCTCGAAGCTCTCATGGATGAGCACCGTGCCTAGCGCCATCCGCGTCGGGCAGGGATTCGACGTGCACCCCTTCTCCATCGATCCGGGGCGCCCGCTCGTACTCGGAGGCGTCGTTGTCCGCGAAGGTTCAGGCCTGGCCGGGCATTCCGACGCCGACGTGGTGAGCCATGCGCTCGCCGACGCCCTGCTCGGAGCGGCCGGGCTCGGAGACATCGGGACCCACTTCCCGGCCGACACCACCACGTGGGAAGGGGCTAGCTCGATCGGGATCCTGGAAAGGGTCGTCGAGATGACCGCGTCGAGCGGGCTCGAGACCATGAACGCCGATTGCACCGTCGTCTGTGACAGCCCCCGTCTCGCACCGCACCTCGACAAGATGAGCTCGATCCTCTCCGAGGTCGTATCGGCGCCCGTGAGCGTCAAGGCGAAAAGAGCTGAGGGGCTCGGATCGATCGGCCGGGTCGAAGGGATCGCCTGCCTCGCGGTGGCACTTTTGTGCTCGCCGGACTTGTTGCAGACCTTCATCAACCGATCGGGCCAAGGTTGAGCCCCGCTCCGAAGGGGGGTTCCCGTGGCGGCGCGCCGAAGCGGGGGTCCTCCTCCCGGACGCCGCGCGACAGCGCGGGCTCGAGCTCTTCGAGGCGTGGGGCTCCTGCCGAGCGCGACCTGTCAGGTATGCGCTCAGTCAGAAGAGGTGCACCTCGTGAGCGGTTCGGAGAGGGCCGGCAGACCAACGACTGGCGCCGTCAGATCGACAAGCGCGAGCTCGGGGGGGACCAGATCGAAGGCCGTCAGGCCGTGCTCGAGCTGCTGAACGCACGCCGTCGCGAGGTGAAACAGGTGTGGATTGCCGACGGGATCGACCCCACACCTGAACTCGACAAGATCTCGAGCCTGGCCGCACGAAGCGGTGCCCGGGTCATGGTGGTGCCCTTCAGGCGCATCGACTCAGAAGCGCGGACCCGATCACATCAAGGCGTCCTGGCGAAGGCGGCGCCGCTCACCGAGACACCACTTGACGAGCTGTTCGCGGCCACCAAAAAGACCAGACCGTTCCTCCTGGTTCTTGACGGAGTGACCGATCCACAGAACCTCGGGGCCCTGCTGCGCATTGCCGAATGCGCAGGAGTGACCGGAGTGGTATTGGCCCGACACAACGCCGCGCACATCACGCCCACCGTGGCGAAGGTTGCCGCAGGGGCAGTTGAGTATCTACGTTTCGCGATAGCTCCGGGTATTCCGACCGCCATTTCGAGCCTGTCCGATGCCGGCATTTATTGCCTAGGTCTCGATCCGTCCGCGACGACGAGTATTTACGAAATAGAAGTGGATGATGAGGCAACTCCGAACGGCCTTGCCCTTGTTCTCGGCGACGAAGGCAAAGGCCTCGCTTCTCTCACTCGAAAAAGGTGCGCTCAGCTCGCATCCATCCCCCAACACGGGAAAATCGCTTCGTTGAACGTCGCTGCGGCGGGGGCTGTGGCATGTTTCGAGCTTTCTAAGAAAATCACCCGAAAAGGTTGAAAAAGCTGGTCACTTGATGTTTCCGAGGGGGGCGCGAATGTTCCTTGCGCGCCCTCGCTCCAGGGGCAATAGTGACGACGGCTGCGCCGGAAGGCGGGGTTTGATTTACAACGGGGGCGGCGTTGTTCACCTCCTCTAGGTCTTGCAGTGATTGGGCAATACCGGAGTAGTTAAGGCACGCAGTCGGAAAGCTGAGGCGGAGGTCTCTATAAATGCATCGCATATTTCGAAAGTACGTGACGAGTCTTCTTGTCGTACCGGGCGTGGTGTTGGGGGTGATGTTCGGAGCCCTTGCCATTGCTCCCACAAGCTCGGCGGCGGCGGGCAAGGTTGCCCTGACACGCGCGTCGCTCGTGTCGGCCAAGCCGCAAGACGCCGGAACGGTCACCGCGGAGAACTCATCTTTCTCGACGTCAACGGGAGTGGCTCTCACCGAGCCCGCCGGGACGCTCTATGCGGGTGACAGTGACACCGACGCCAACCCGGCAAACCAGTGCTGCACTGCCACCCTTTACACGGAGGCGAGCAACGGAACGGTTGCCCTGGACTCACCGGAAGACGGTGGATTCACTTACACGCCTGACTCGGGCTTCACCGGGAGCGACAGCTTCCAGTTCGTCCTGTCGGACACCGACGGGAACGTGTCGGCTCCGGCGACGGTGACAGTCGACGTCACGGCGGTGACGGCGCAGCCCGACACGTACTACATCGACTCCGGTCAGGCCCTCTCGGTTCCCGCCGGGATCCTTCAGACGGGCGCCACTGACGCTGACGGTTCTGCGACGTGCTGCACCGCCAGCCTCGCCGCCCCCGCTTCAGACGGCACAGTGTCGGTCGACTCGAACGGCGACGGTGGGTTCACCTACACGCCGGACAACGGTTTTGCCGGCACGGACACCTTCACCTACACGCTGACCGACTCGAGCGGCAACGTGTCGGCTCCGACGCCGGTAACGATGACCGTGTCAAACCCGGCAGCAACCACCACCACGATCGTGGAGACGGATCCGCCTGCCGCGTCGACCAGTACTCCGGTGACCATCGCAGCCCAGGTGGCACCAGCGTCGGGTAGCGGCCCGCTTCCGACCGGTTCAGTGACGTTCACCTATTACACGGTCGGCCTCGAGCGCGGCGGTCCTTTCACCGGATCGCTTGGCTCCGCCGCCATCAACGGCAACGGCGTCGCCAAGATCACGACCACCCCAGGGCAGCTCCCGCCGGGCGGACCGCTCAACGGATCGCTCACCCTGAAGGTGACCTACAACGGGAGCGGCACCTACGCGGCCAGCACCGGGTTGATCAACTACTTCGTGGTGCCCGGATGCTTCGAGGGTCAGTGGGGCAAGCGTTCCAATGGCTACCCGGATGTGATCGCAAACGGCCCCACGGGCTACTACATCGGTCAGTCCAACGGTTGGTACACGGTCTACGTGACCCAGAACTCCGCCAGTAGCCTCAACTTCAGCGGCAACGTGACCACCAACGGTCTGATCATCGACGTCAGCGAGGTGAAGAACTCGGGAACCGGGTTCCTCAAGCTTCAAGGCCAGCTCGGCACCTACAGGTTGGGTTGGAAGATGTCAGACAAGAGCGATGTGGACGGCTTCACCTTCTTCGCCGGCTGCGGATCCGAGGTCAAGTTCACGCTGAAGATCGGTAGCCCCGCCACCCCGGCAACCACCAGTCAGATCTTCATCGGCGCCAATGGGGTGAATGGCGGGACCGGAGGAGTGTTGACGGTCAAGCGCAAGGACTGACTCATCAGTTCGTAGGCATTCAAAAAATCGGGGTCCTCACAGGGGCCCCGATTTTTTTGTCCTTTTCCGTTTTTCTGGGTTTGGAGACTCAGCGCCGAGGGTACGACCGCAGTGCTGAATTGTGGGCTGTACTGATTTCAGCGCTCAGTGTGGTAGCGTGACTACCACCAGTGAAAGTTGCGGGAAATTTGAAAAAGTCCCTCAACTTAAGTCGTACGCGTACCGATACGAGTGGCGGGAATTCTTTCGTCGCGTTTAAGGATCGCGCCTGCACTCCCTTCCTGGAGCCTCCTGCCGCCTCTTCCTCGAACCTGCTGTTACCGCCCCCCTTCGCGACCATGTCGCAAACCGTGTGGGTTCCGTCATACGCTTTGACCTGGGATCGGGGAGAAACCGGTGCACAACTCGGGCAGTTGGCTGCCTTCCTCTCAGGCGGGCGAACTCGAACATGAGTCCCTTCGGATCAGGGCGAGCGGTTGGAACGGACCGCTCCCCGGGGCGATCGCGTGCGGATTACTGGCCGCATACTTCCTGGTAGAAGCCTTCTTCCCCTTCAGCGTTTTCCGCCTGATCCTCGGGCTGGCCACCGCCTCGATAGCGGTGCTTCTGTCCCGGCGAGGGACGCTCTCCGCATCGAGAGGCGAGATCGCTTGGCACACCGTTCTGCTGACCCGGCGGTGGCCGTATTCGGCCGTCGACCACTTTGAGGTGGCCCGGCGATCGAACGAGTCCACCGGTTCAGTGTCCCGTGTCCTGCGCATGCATCTGGCCGACGGGAAGGCCCAGTGGTTGGGCGCTTTGCATGAGCCGGCATCGCAAGGCTCTCTGTTGCCGGTGCGCTGGCGACAAGAGCAGCCCGATCTCGACGAGGTCGCCGAAGAGTTGAACCGGATCCTCAGCAAACCCGCTACCGACACCCGCCACCGGGTGGCGGGATGATCAGAGTCCGCCCGACCGAAGCCGCCTGAGTCAGCCCGCGGCGTCGAGGCTGGCGATCAGAGCTCCTACCTCGTAGGTCTGTCCTTCCACTCCGATCCTCTTCAAGATGCCCGTCGCCGGGCACATCACGACGTTCTCCACCTTCTCCGTCTCGATCTCGTAGATGGGCTGGTCCTTAGAAACATTTGAGCCGTCGTCGACGAGCCACCTGGCAAGAAGTCCCTCGGTCATCTCCATTCCGAGCTTCGGCATATACAGGTTCATCACTCAGGAGTCCACGGCTCAGGCTGTTTCCCCGGCTGATCGCCTGATCGCTTCGGTAAGCCGGGTCTGTGAAGGAAGTGCAAGCCGCTCGAGGTTCTTCGCGTAGGGGAGGGGGACATCCAAGGCGCCTGCGCGGAGCACCGGGGCCAACAGCTCTCCGAAGCATTCTTCGGATATCAGAGTGGCGAGCTCGGCTCCGAACCCTGCGGTCGTCACCGCCTCGTGGAGGACCACGGCCCTGCGGGTCTTGTGCACCGAAGTAGCGATGGTCTGAAAGTCGAGCGGCGAGAGCGATCTGAGGTCGATCACCTCGACGCCTATACCTTCGTTTTCCAGTTGGCCGGCGACAGCAAGGGCATCGTGCACCTGGCGCCCATAGGTCACCACCGTCACGTCATCGCCCGATCTTCTCAGTGCCGCCGAGCCCAAAGGCACAACCACGTCTTCGAGATCAGCCTTGAACGCGTAGTTCGGCACTTGTTCGATGAACACGCACGGATCGTCGTCTCTGACGCACGAATGCAGAAGCGCCCGCGCGTCGGTGGGGTTGCTCGGCACGACCACGTTGAGTCCGGGAGTGTGGATCAACCACGCCTCGAGCATCTGCGAGTGCTGGGCGCCCACCCCGAGGCCTGCGCCGACCGCAGTGCGAACCACCATCGGTACCTTGGATTTCCCTCCCGACATGTAGCGGAGCTTCGCTGCGTGGTTGGCCAGCTGGTCGAGACACACCGCGAGGAAGTCCATGAACATGATCTCGGCGATCGGCCGCTTGCCGGCCAGCGCGGCACCTATCGCTGCTCCGGTGATGGCCTCTTCCGAGATGGGAGTGTCTCGGACCCGTGTCGGATAACGGGTGGAAAGGCCGCGCGTCACGCCAAACACGCCGCCCCCGGGATCGCAGATGTCCTCCCCGATGAGAAGCACGGACTCATCGGCTTCCAACAGCTCGCCGAGCGCTTTGTTGATGGCTGTTCTCACACTGACCGGGGCCGCGGCGGTGGGCATATCGGACTGGACCTCGCTCACCTGACAGGGCCGGTCACGTCGAACCCGATCACTTCCAGCTCCGGCTCGGGATCGTTGACGGCGAGATCGAGCGCCTCCGATACCTCGGTTCGGTTCGCCATGTCGATGTCGTCGAGGCCACCGCTGTCGAGAACACCGGCGTCCGACAGATGCTTGCTGAACCGGCCCGTCGGCTCCGACGACCAGGCCGCGTCGAGCTCGGATTTGTCGACGTAGCCCATCGGGTCGCCGAAGACATGACCGTAGAGCCGGTAGGTGACCGCTTCGACCAGTGTGGGCCCGCCTCCTGACCGTGCGGCGGCAGCAGCTTCAGCGATGGCCGAGTACACGACGACCGGATCGTTCCCGTCGATGGTGACCCCTCTCATGGCGTAGGACGCCGCCCTGTCTGCCACATGCGCGTTCTTCTGGTGGTCGGCGATCGCGGTGTGCTCCCCGTAGCGGTTGTTCTGGCACAGGAAGACCACCGGCAGTTGCCACACAGAAGCGAGATTCAGCGCCTCGTGGAACGCGCCGATGTTGGTTGCCCCGTCGCCGAAGCAACAGACCGTCACCTTGTGATCTCCCGACAGTTGCGACGCCCATGCCAGCCCGTTCGCGATGGGAAGGCCGGAACCGACCACCCCGGTGGTCAGCATCAGCCCCACATCGGGATCCACAACGTGCATGGGGCCGCCCTTTCCTCCGTTCGTGCCGGTCGCCCGCCCGAGCATCTCGGCGAAAAGCGGCCGCAGCTCCACTCCCTTGGCGACCTGGTCGTGCAGGCCCCTGTAGGTGGTCACGAGCATGTCGGCCGGTTCGGTGGCGGCGGCCCAACCGGCCGCGACGGCCTCCTGGCCGCGCGGCGAGTAGTAGCTGAAGGCGAACCGGCCCCCCGAGAGCCCAGCGCGCAGGGCGTCGTCGCAGGCCACTATGCGCGACATGGTCGTGTACATCCGTACCAGGGTGTCGTTGTCGGGATCCGTCATTGCATATGGCCCTCACCCACGATCCGTTGGCGCAATATGAACTTCTGGATCTTGCCCGATGCGGTCAGGGGAAAGTCGTCCGTGACGTAGATCTGCTTCGGGACCTTGAACGAAGCGAGACGCTCCCTCACATATCGGCCCAGCTGTTCAGTATCCAACGAACCACCGGGGACGGGTCTGACGAACGCCACGACCTTCTCGCCCCACATGTGGTCGGGCACTCCCAACACCGCGGCCATCGCCACCCCGGGATGTGAGGAGAGCACCGTCTCGATCTCGACCGGGAAGATGTTCTCGCCGCCGCTCACGATCATGTCTTTCGACCGACCGGCGATCCGCAGGAAGCCCCGCTCGTCCATGGTCACGAGGTCGCCGGTGCGAAGCCATCCCTCCGGATCAAGTGCTTCGGTCGTGGCCACGTCCATCTGGTGGTAACCGGACATCACGAACGGTGAGCGCACCTCGAGCTCCCCGACATCCCCGCAGTCGACGACGGACCCGTCAGTCACCGAGACCACGCGCGCCTCGACACGCGGGAGCGGCTGGCCGAGAGTTTCGGCCTTGTCCTCGGCGGAGTCACCATCGTGAGTCTGGGAGATGAATCCACAACTCTCGGTCTGCCCGAAACAGATGGTGGATCTCACCTGTAGCGATGCCTCGATATGCCGGACCAGCTCCGGGGGAACCACGGCACCGCCGGAACTGACCGAGCGGAGGCTGCTCAGGTCTCTCCAGTTGAAGTCGGGATGCTCGATCAAAGACAGGAGCATCGTGGGCACCCCGACGGTGATGGTGGCGTGCTCGCTCTCGACCAACTCGAGGACCACCCCGGCGTCGAAGGCGGTAACGAGAACTGCGGTGGCGAGCGCCTGGCATATCTGGAACGCCACGACCTGTCCGCCCACATGGTGAAGCGGCATCGTGTCGACGTAGACGTCGCCCGGTTCGATCCCGAAACGGATGCCACCGAACCGGGCCGCATTGGTCATCCCGCGATGGGTCAGTCGAGCACCTTTGGGGAGTCCCGTCGTTCCCGAGGTGTAGACGATCTGGGCGATGTCGTCGGGTTCCGGTTCCCGGAGCTCAGACACGTCGCAGGATTCACCCCGGCCCGGTGTGATCGGCACGACCTGTCGGAGATCGATCACTTCTCGAACAGACGGCACGTCCGTTGCTGCGGCTGCGGTCACCCCGCCAAGGTCGCTCCCGCGCCACTCACCGCCTGTGAACACCCCTGACGCCCCGCTCTGCGAGAACAGGTAAGACATCTCGGCCGGGCGCAGCGACGGATTCACGGGGACGAGGACCAGCCCCGCGAACGCCGCCGCATAGCTGAGCACCAGGGCGTCAGGAGTGCTCGCCGACACGCAGCAGATCCGCTCATCCTCATCGAATCGTCCGGCCAGTTTGCCGGCGCTACGTTGCGCGCAGTCGAGCAATTGCGCGTAGGTCAGACGGCGACGCTTGGAGGCGTCGGCGATCCCTTCGACAAGAGCCACCGCGTCCGGAGCACGCGCAGCGGCGTCGCGGAGAATCGAAGCGATGGTGGTCGGTAGGACGGCTTCATCGTCGACCGGTAGCCAGTGAGATGTTCGAAGCAACGTCATTCAGTCACTCCGTCGTTTAGACCGCTCAGCGGCTCAGGTAGTGGCCGAGGGTCTGGTGAAAGTGCCGGATCCGGCTTTCCTGGTAGCGCGCCAGCGTCACTCCCTGTTTGCGCGAAGTCTCGAGTCCGCGCTCGATCATCACGAGCGTCTGAGTGTCCTGATCGAGTATCGGCCCCAAAAAGCCGAGCTCTGGTGCGTCCGCCCAGGATTGTTCCGCGCCCAGACGCCTGCACACGGTGGCCCTGGGTCGCGGCTTGTCAAAGGGGAGAGGATCGAGGATCCACACGTCCATGATCGAGCGGCTCACATCGTTTCCGAAAGGGCGGAAACGGTAGGCGAGCGGGGTGGTATATCCGGCCCACGGGACGAAGTTCGGGAAACAGAAATACTCGATAGCGTCGAGCGCTTCACAGTCGGTCAATTCCGAGAAATCCCCTCCTGTTTTCTCCCCGAGCTCCCGCCTCTTGCGGTCCGCGAGAAGCCCCCGTGCGCTCTGGCCTTCAGCCAATTTCGCGTCGGGATCGTCCCGGGTGACGAACATCGCATCGACGATCTGCTGTTCCGACACATCGTGACGGTGTGTGCTCGCCACCCCGACGGGAGTGATCATGCGATTGATGTGGGCGATTCCCGGATAAACGTCGTACTCGGTCTGCGCGTCTCCGCTCGTCTTCAACAGCTGCGGATGCACTGCGACCGTGTGGTACGACTCGATGAACGCTTCCAGAGCGACCTTCCAATTGCACGGCAGCTCCCGCATCACGTGTGCCGACGTGTACCTGTCTTCGAGCGGCCACGCACTGAAGTGCTCGGGGAGTACCTCGAGATAGGTATCGAGCGGCTGCGCATCCGGGTCGAGGTTCACGAACACGAACCCGCCCCACGACGCGGTCCGGATCTGGGGAAGGCCGAAATCAGCTCTGTCTATATGCGGGAAATCCCACTCGCAGGGCATCCCTCTGAAGGTGCCGTCGAGGTTCCAGGTGAAGCCGTGGAACGGACAGCGGAGCTCGGAAGCATTCCCGGAACTCGTACGAAGTTGGGTCCCCCGGTGGAGACACGAGTTGTAGAACGCCTTCAACCCGCCGGCGGTGCGCAAGACGATCAACGAAGTGCCCGCGATCTCATGCACCCAGATGTCCCCTTCGTCGGGGATCTCCTCTTCGCGGCACGCCACCTGCCATGCGCGGCCCCACACCTTTTCGACCTCGAGGTCGTGTATCTCCTGCGAGATGTAGCGCTCGCGAGGGATGTCGCTATCGCCCATATCCACGAACGACGTGGCGCGGAGCACGCTAGGAACGGGACGGCTTTCTGCGTCGAGAAGACCCTGAACAAAACGCGCCCCATCTGGTATGGCTCCGTCATGCGCCTGCTGTCGGACGTCTCCGGTCATCGGTCCGTCGCCGTCACCGGTCGGTGGCCGCCGCTTGACCGGCACGCGTGCCGAACACGAGAGCAGACGCGATCGTGGCGCCACCTGCCGGCGTTGCAATCCCGAACGGGTTGGCCGCCGCGTTGCCCGCGGCGTAGAGACCGGCGATGACTCCACCCGACGCGGCCTGCACGCGACCGTATGAGTCTGTCTTCGGTCCGCCCTTCGTTCCCATGCAGCCGCAGTGCACCTTGAGAGCATAGAAAGGTGCCTCGTCGAGTGGCCGGAGCACCGGTTGTCGAGAGGACCCGCCTGCGATCCATCTGTCGTAGTGGCGCTCGCCCCTTCTGAAGTCCGGGTCGGTCGCATTCAGCGCGTTGGCGTTGAACCGCTCGACTGTGGACACGAGCGCATCTTTCGCTACGGACATTCTCTTAGCGAGCTCGGGAAGACTGCCCGCACTCATTAGCCAATCGGGGTCCGGATCCGATGGACGAAGCGGACCGAAGCTGCCACTCCTCCGAAGCGAGGAGTCGAACACGAGCCAGCTCGGAAGAGCGGGGAACCAGTCGTCATCGGGACTGAAGTTCTGCATCGCTCGCCCGACGTCACCATAATTCTGGGCCTCGTTCACGAAGCGGCGGCCGTTACGGTCGATCATGAGCGCACCCGGTTGCGCCCTTTCCGAGTGCAGGGGACGGTAGAAGCGGGAACCGTCTAAGTCCTCCCCGTCTGCGTGCATGGCCGGCATCCACCAGCCTTCTGCCATGTTGGAGAGCATGGCGCCCGCGGTCATCGCCATCCGCAGGCCGTCTCCCGAGCACCCCGGAGGGCCCATGGCGACGATCTCAGGCGCGCGCAGAAATGCGCCAGAAAGCTCACGGTCGTGCTGGAAACCGCCAGTGGCCAACACGACGTGACCTATCATGTGCTCGCCGTCCACCGTCACTCCTGTCACCCTGCCGTTCTCGACGACAACGTGTCGGGCTCGCGTGTTCAGCCGAATCTCGACGTGACGTGACCCGAGCTCCATCAGAAGCGCTCCTACGAGCGCACGTCCTCTCACCGGTCCTTTGAAGACCACCCCGTCGTTTGCCGGATCGGAGTTCGCAGGATCAGAGCTGGCAGGATCAGAGTTGGCAGGGTCGGAAAGTGTCTGGCCGGTCTCAGGGCTCGGTTGGACCCGGGCGGCAATGTCAGCAGGGACATGAATCGGCGCGGGCCACATCGACCTTCCGCCCTCGGACCCGCCCGGTTCTTCTGAGTGGTAGTCCGGCCAGGTCGGAAGGAGGGCCCACGTAAGAGGCGTCCGCTCCTCGAGGAGCTTCATGACCCTCGAAGCGTTGTGGACGAACTCGGTTCGCAGCAATGAATCGCCGCCCCGGTCGATCCGGTCCAGGTAGGTGATCGCGTCGGCGTCGGAATCGGGGATTCCGGCTTCGGTCATCAGGTGATTGCCCGGAGCCCAGACGACACCCCCGGAGATGGCGGTCGTTCCGCCGGCCCACGCGGAGCGTTCCAAAACGATCACCTCCGCCCCGCCTTCAGACGCGGATAGGGCGGCGGACAACCCGGCGGCTCCGGAGCCGAGGATCACCACATCGGCCGCAGCTGGCACGGAGGCGAGGTTATCGCCCGCTACGAGGCGACCCCCGGCCGGATCCGGTGATGCGTCAGCAGCGCATCAGTCGATGCGGATGCGGTTGGCCTGTCCCTCCCAAGCCTGATCGCGGAGGTGACGTTTGCGCACCTTGCCACTGGGGTCGCGGGGAAGTTCGGGCACCTCGATGATCTCTTGCGGGCACTTGTATGCCGCCAAATGCGTACGGCAGTGTTCGGCCAGTTCGGCCGCGTCGGTGGGTGTCCTCAACTCCACCAATGCGCGCAGTGCTTCACCCGAGCGTTCGTCGGGAACACCGAAGACCGCACAGTCGACGACTGCCGGGTGCAGCGCGAGGGCCTGCTCGATCTCGGCGGGATAGATGTTGACGCCGCCGCGTATGACCACGTCCGCCGAGCGGTCCGTCAGGTAGAGGTAGCCGTCCGAGTCGAGGTGGCCCACGTCTCCGAGTGTGTAGCTGTCACCTTGCCAGGCCGCTTCGGTCTTGTCCTTGTCCTTGTGGTACTTGAACTTTCCTCCGGGGCTCGTCATGAACACCAGGCCGGTTTCACCGGTACCGAGAAGCTCACCGTCCTCGCGATGAATCGTCACGCTCACCCCGGGCCAGGGGCGCCCCACGCTCCCGGGGCGTTCGCGCCATTCCTGAGGGGAAATCCGGCTGACGCCACCTTCACTAGCGC
>JBAPRR010000119.1:0-1705 GCA_049281195.1 Acidimicrobiales bacterium | reverse complement strand
ACCTACGCCTACTACGACGTGAGCAAGCGACTGGATATCAAGCGATTCTGGCGTCGCAGGCTCGTCGCCATCGGTCTGCCCTATGTGAGCTGGACCCTCATTTACTGGGCAATCGGTCTGGCCGGCTCAGCAGCCTTCACACTTTCGGCGCTTAAACATCTCGGGTTCCTGGTCCTCACCGGCTACTTCCAGCTCTACTTCCTCGCCGTTCTGCTGCAGTTCTGCGTCCTGTTTCCTCTGGTCGCCTGGTTGCTCAAACGAACCACGGGCCACCATGTCGCCCTGTTCGTCGGCAGCCTCATGTTTCAAGGTCTCTATACCGCGGCGCTGCATTGGGAGCTGGTCCCGTGGTGGCATTCCGAAGGCCGCGTGGTGGTGTCCTACCAGCTGTACCTCGTCGCCGGCTGCCTAACTGCCATCCATTACAAGGCCATAAATCGCTGGCTCATTACTCATGTCCGTCTTCTGGTGCTGGCGACCACGGGCTTCGCGATCCTGGTCGAGGGTTGGTTCTGGCTGGCCCGGACGCCAACCTTCAGTTTCCTCGGCTCGTCTTCAGACGCTTTTCACCCGATTCTTATTCCGTTCAACCTGGCCGCGATTGGTTTGATATACGTGGCCGGTGTCGCCCTGGTGTCGCCGCGTCGCTCACAGACGGTAAGGCGTGGTGCACATATCGGTTCGGACAACGCATACTGCATCTACTTGAGCCAGGTCCTTCTACTCCAATTTCTTGTCTTTCTCGGTTGGAGACGGCTGGAGCACGTCGTTCCGTGGCCGTTGGCGGTGGCCGGGGCGGTGGCCGCGGTCTTCGTCTTGGGGTGCCTGCTCGGCGAGATTCTCGCCAGAACACCGCTCGCGCTCCCGCTCGCCGGACGCCATCAGGTCAGCTGGCGCACAATGCGTCCCAAGTGGTTCGATCGAAAATCGCCTGCCTTAGCTGCTTCCCATGCGGCGGTCCTCGAGTCAAACGCCTCGGGAATTGCAGCGGATTTGCCGAACCCGTCGGCAGTGCCGGCCGACAGGTTGGTGAGCGCCTCCACACAACCGGAGACCGGATGAGATCCGACGTCGACATCTTTCTCGTGCGACACGGCGAAAGTGTCTGGAACTCCCGGAATCTCGTCCAAGGTCAATCGCCGCATGCCCCGGGTCTTACGACCGTGGGCAAGAAGCAAGCTGTGGCTTTGGCGAGAACACTGGGGTGCATCGACAGCCAACTGGTGATCTCGAGCGACTTATCTCGAGCGGTCGAAACGGGACTTCCAATTGCCAACGTGCTGAACGTGCCGTTGAAGACAGACCCTCGTCTTCGCGAGAGAGGTTTCGGTGTCTTAGAAGGCTCTTCCAACGAACATATCGAGTCCATCACGCTCGGCATCGACGGCACCTCCGTGACCAATATCGACGCCAAAGCTCCGGGAGGAGAGTCACTGAGAGATTTCTACGCCAGAATTGCGGACTTTTTCAGCGACGAGCAAACACTGCAGTCCGACAGACCGATCGTTGTCGTCACCCACGGAGGAGTGGTGCGCATGGCGATCGCGTGTTTGTCAGATGCACATCTGGACAACGTGGCGTGGATCGAAGTACCGAACGCGTCGATAACCAAAATCGCGAAGCGATCTCACAGGCAACCGTAGGCAATCACACAAGGAGGCGCTGCAAGATCTATGCATGAGCAATCTGGTCATCAGCGGTGAAG
>JBAPRR010000118.1:0-4774 GCA_049281195.1 Acidimicrobiales bacterium | reverse complement strand
GGGCGTCCAAGAACTTGGCCGCGGCTCCGAGGAACTCGACACCCTCACGGATCTGATCCGCGGGTCCGTAGGGGAGGTCGGAGGAATCTTGGTAGTCCTGGTCGGCGATTGCCATGACCAGAAGGTACTGGGAGGGTGTGTCAGTTCATGAGGAAGTAAAAGGAGAAGTCCGTTGGTCAGGACTGACGCGCAACAGTGCGGGCCAGGATGCCGAGTGTCGCGCGCAACGCTCCTTCGGAGATCACCGGGAAGATGTTGGCTTCTTTCCACACCGGATCGATCTCCGACCAGTCGTAGTAAGAGGTGACGAGAGTTCCGGCTTCAATGGGTTCGAGCTTGTAGCCGTAGACGTGTCCGATCTGTGGACGGATCTGTCCGAGGATTGTCCATGCGATCTCGCGATCGGGCACAAACGTCTTGATCGTGACCGTCACGTCGTAAAGGCCCATGGGATAGTCGTTCAGAGCCTCGCGATCCATGTGAACCACGAAGGTGTCGCCGACAGCAGCGACAGGTTCTCCGGTCGCAGACATCAACATCCCCGAGCTGTCGATGGTGACGTGTCCTTCTGGGTCGCAAAGAACACCGAAGATCTTCCCCGCGTCAGCGGGGATCGTCCTCTGAACTTCGATCCGCTCTGTGGCGATCGCTTCCGGGGCCGTATCGAGATTCGATTGGTCAGACGTCATGCCGGCATCCTCTCACCATGGAAGGGACCTCAGTCGGCCCGTGAGCAAAGGAGCAAAGCGGAGGGGAAGGCTGGAACGAGCGGTCCGGTAGGGCTGGAAGTAGCAGACTCGAAGACCGGAAGGGATGCCATTCCGGCACGGGATCCGGCACGGGATCCGGCACGATGGATCCGGCGGTCTCCCTACCCTGGTGGATCACCATTGGAGTACGGTCGTGTCCAACAACTGACGGTCCGTCAGAAACGTGATAACCGGGGAAAGCCGCCGTCGTAACGGCCGCGAAGCCTGAGAAAGAGTGCAGATGGAGAACTCTCGACCTCTCGTAGACGAGCGCCAGCTCCTGATCGGCGGCAAGTGGGTAGACGCATCGGGAGGGACCTACCAGATCGTCAATCCGGCCACCGAGGAAGTAGTCGGAAACGCCCCCGACGCGACCGTCGCGGACGCCGAAGCCGCCGTTGCGGCAGCTCGCGAGGCCCTGCCGGAGTGGGCGGCGACGCCCGAGTCCGAGCGGCTCGCGCTAATGGCCAAGGCATCGGAGGCGATCAAGAAAAGAGCGAGGGACATGGTCCCGCTCGTTATTGCCGAGACCGGAGCGACTCTCGCCGTCGGCTCGAGCATGCAGGTGATCATCGCTGCGACACGGTTCGCTCGGTACTCGCAGGACCACAAACACATCTCGGAAAGGTCGCTCCCGCCACAGATCGCACAGGCCACCGCTCTTGCACCCGGCGGACTTGTCAACGCTCAAGTAGTGCGTCAACCCGTAGGTGTTGTCACGTGCATCACGTCATTCAACTTCCCGCTTGTCAATATGGCAGGGAAGGTGGCACCGGCACTGGCGATGGGGAACACCGTCGTCGTGAAGCCGGCCCCACAGGACCCGCTGGCGATAGTCGAGTTCGTGAGGATCCTCGACGAGGTCGGCTTCCCGCCGGGAGTGGTGAATCTCGTTGTGAGCAAAGGGCCGGAACCAGCCTCGCGACTGGTCGAGTCTCCGGATGTCGACATGGTCAGCTTCACGGGTTCCACGCAGATCGGCATCCGCATAGCGGAAACGGGTGCCCGGACCATGAAGCGCCTGCTCATGGAGCTCGGAGGAAAAGGCGCTTGTCTCGTCCTCGATGACGCTGACGTGAAGGGTGCGATCGGCTGCATCGGGTCAACATGGTCGTTCCATTCCGGACAGATCTGCACCGCCCCGACCCGGGCCGTCGTTCACCGCAGCAAGCTCGATCAGGTGGTCGAAGGGCTCTCCAAATATGCCGGTGCGCTAAAGGTCGGAGCCCCGACGGAGAAAGACACGGTGGTCGGACCCCTGATCACCGACGTTCACCGTGATCGGGTGCAGAAACACATCACCGACGGACGCGAAGAGGGAGCCGAGCTGATCGCCGGTGGCGGCCGTCCGTCACACTTGGAGCGGGGCTTCTACATCGAGCCGACACTGCTCGTGGGTGACAATGGGATGAATGTCGCCCGCGAAGAGATCTTCGGTCCGGTCGTCGTGGTCATTCCGTGTGACGACGAAGAAGAAGGAATCGCTATCGCCAACGACAGCGACTTCGGTCTCTACGACTATGTGTTCTCGGGCGATACGTCGCGGGCGTATCGGATCGCCCGGCGGCTTCGCGCCGGTCACGTCGGCATCAACACCGCACAGCGAAATCACGAGGCTCCGTTCGGAGGATTCAAACTGTCCGGTGTCGGACGTGACGGAGGGGATTACGGACTCGAGGCGTACTCGGAGATCCAGTCGATCATCTGGTCGAGCTGAGACGGTTCAAAACAGGACGAAGGGAGCGCAATGAGCGCCTATGACCTCGCAGTGATGGGCGGCATCGTCGTCGACGGCAGCGGACTTGCTCGCCGCCGGGGCGATATCGCAGTGAAAGATGGTCGGATTGCGAAGATCGGTTTCGTGGATCCGGACGATGCCGAGCAGGTCATCGACGCGGACGGACTCCATGTAGCGCCCGGGATCGTGGACGCTCACACCCACTACGACCCGCAACTGACATTCGAACCACACGCGACTTCTTCGTGTTACCACGGGGTGACCACGGTTCTGGCCGGCAATTGCGGTTTTTCGGTCGCACCGAACCGTCCGGATCAAAGGGACTTTCTCGCCCGGATGTTCGCCAGGGTCGAAGGCATGTCCCCTGTGGCACTTTCCGCGGTCGACTGGGCATTCGAATCCTTCCCCGAGTTCCTCGAGAGTCGCGAAGGCAAGCTCGGCGTGAACATGGCGTGCTACGTAGGCCATTCGGCAATCCGGCGAACCGTCATGGGCGAAGAAGGTTCCAAGCGCGAGGCGACCGACGAAGAGATCGAGCAGATGCGCCTCGTCGTCTCCGAGGCCATGGAAGCAGGCGCAGCAGGGTTCAGCTCGTCCCAT
Organism: Acidimicrobiales bacterium; assembly: GCA_049281195.1. Lineage (GTDB taxonomy): Bacteria > Actinomycetota > Acidimicrobiia > Acidimicrobiales > CAVXTF01 > JBAPRR01. The sequence continues at coordinate 1,687 of JBAPRR010000118.1, read as the reverse complement.
GGCCCGACCCAACTTGATGGAGAGGACCTGCCGGTGCCGAGCCGGTTCTCTTCACTCGCTGAGCTCGAGGTGCTCTGCAGGGAAGCCGGGCAGCACCGCGGTGGTTCGATCAGCTATCTACACCGGAGCTCGATCGGAGGTCTGGATGGCGAGGACAAGGAGCTCTTGTTCAAGCTCGGCGTGGCATCTCGACTGCCGATCATTCTTCAGGGGCTCGGCGGTCGGTCGAAGGTCGACGTTCCGGGAGCGGACTGGGATTCGGTCCGTCAGTGGATCGAGGATGCGGGCGAGCAGGGAGTCGGCATCTATTCGCTTCTCAGGAATCATCCCTTCGACCGGGAGTTCGACTTCGTGCGTGGCACGAACATCTATGAAGGAGTTCCCTCCTGGCACCAGTTCGCAAAGGCCGGACCCTCCATCGAGGAGAAGCTGGCTCTGCTGACTGACGCAAGCGTCCGTGAAGCGGCTCGCACCGCGGTAGAGAGTCCCAACAAGGACGCTTCGAAAGGCTCCACTCTTCCTCCCCCCGGTTGGAAGGTCGTTTTCGTCGACGAGGTGGCGGACCCGGTCCACGACAAGCTCGTGAATCGTTCCATCGCCGACATTGCTTCGGAGCTCGGCGTCTCTCCGGCTGACGCGATGCTCGATCTGGCAGTGGACGAAAAGTTGGGGACCGTCTTCCGCTACATCAGCAAGAACAGGACCTGGGAGGAGGTTGTCGGCAGCGGACAGCAACATCCGGCGATGATCATCGGTGTGTCCGACGGTGGGGCTCATCTTGATCGTGACGATGGCGCGGACTGGTCAACGCAGTTCCTCGCGTTCTGGGTTCGTGAAAAGCATTTGTGGAGCCTTGAAGAAGGAATCCGTCAGCTGACCCAGGTGCCCGCGGCACTTCTCGGTTTCGTGGACAGGGGGATGATCCTTCCGGGATTCTGGGGCGACATGTTCATCTTCGATCCAGATTCGGTGTCCCTCGCATCGAAGAAGCAGGTCCGCGACTTTCCGGGGAACGAGGCGCGGTACTCCTCGCGTCCTAGCGGGATCTTCTGGACCATCGTCAACGGTGTTCCGATCGTGAAGGATGGCGAAGTGCAGGTTGGGAACCTTCCCGGACAAGTGGTGCGCCCCGGCATCGCATGACGCCGTCAGACCGGTTCGCCGAGGTCGCCGCCAGGGTCAGGAATTGGGGGCGGTGGGGCACCGACGATCAGCTCGGGACCTTGAATCTCCTCGACGACGAGGTTCGTCGCAAGGCTGCTGCCTGTATCAGGTCCGGGCGCGCGTTCTCGCTCAGCCTCGAACTCTCCGAGCGGGGCGGAATCCAATCGGGCTTCATTCCCGGGCGTATCAATCCGCTCAGGACGATGACGCATCTGAACACGCCATTGTCTGATGATCCGGACTGGATCTGCTCGAGCGAGGACGTTGTCGTGATGGGTACGCAGGCCGCGACCCATTGGGACGGACTCGCACACGTGAGCTACGGCGGATACATGTACAACGGGCATCCCGCGAGCGAAGTAACGGCAGCAGGCGCGGCAAGGTGTGGCATACATCTCGTACGCACGCTCGTCGGAAGAGGTGTCCTTTTGGACGTCGCACGTGCGAAGGGGCTCGAAGTGCTCGAGCCGGGATACGCGATCCAACCAACGGATCTCGATGCCTCCTGCGAGATGGCGAAGGT
>JBAPRR010000117.1:0-1716 GCA_049281195.1 Acidimicrobiales bacterium | reverse complement strand
GAGCTGGAGTACAGCCGACGCGAGGAGAACGAGTACGAATCCCAACGTGAGCACTGCTGGACCATCCGCCGATCCCCCCGACATGGCCATGGCCGGCGCCTGGCTCCCCACGCCGACAGAAGGGATCACGTCGTACATGTAGATCATCGCTCCTGCCATCACCATGTGAATCAGCGGATGGGAGATGCCGTGCTCGTGATCCACGTAGAAGCCTTTGACCCCGCTCTTCACGACGAACCGGACCGAGCTGACAAAGAACCAGGCCGCGATCAATCCGAAGATCACCGTGCCCACATCGTCGGAGAACGGGTTGTGGGAGGGGACGAGCATTCCCGCCATCCCGACGCCCATGAACGCGTGGGAGATGTTCACGTCGATGTGACCGCGACAAGCCGATCGCCTGACCAGAGCGAGCCGTCCGACGCAGTAGAGCGAAACTGCGATCATCAATGCCGCAGCGGTATAAGGGACGAAATGAGGACTGGTCACGTCTATACACCCGCCACCGGTAGAAGCGGTCTGACCGAGTAGGTGGAAGGAACCTCAGCAGCCCTTGTGGAAAGCGGCCAGTAGCTGAGAGCGAGGATGATCAGCAGAGGCCCGGAGTTCGGATCGGTGGACCCGCTACCGAGGATCCCGCCGAATCCCTCGAAGAAGACCCAGATGACGATCGAAACAACGACGGCTGCCACTACGAAGATCCGGGCCGACCCGCCGACGGCGACCGATCGCAACGCGATCGTGAGCAGAACCAGAGCCAGAACTATCGCCACCGTCAGACCGGCGCCGGAAAGCAGATTCGCGATGTGACCGTCCATCGATACGAGCCAACCGGGCTCACCACCGGTGGTGGAACGGATCAGGTCCGACGCACCGTCGGGTGATCTGTTGGAACCGACCAACGAAAAGATGGCCAGGGCGCACCAGACCACCGCCCACACCGCGCGGGCCGCTACGTCACCGATCCGGCCTGCGGCCACGAACGATCCGGCTTTGGATTCGGAGGCGGTCGGCCACAACAAGACCGCCAGGACCCCGTACAGGAGCACCGCGCCCGGACCGCCGGCGAGCGCAGAGGCACCGCCGTGAAGGATCCCGCCTAGACCCTCGCCGAACCACCACACGACGAGGGACCACGCGACGGACAGTGCAAGCGCCGGCTTGACCGTGGCCCGGCATGCGATCCCGAGCGCGATGGCCAGCTGGATCAGGGCAAAAGCCGAGTTGGTCGACACCGAATGGTTGGCGATGATCGTGCTCGCCCAATTGATCGAATGTGAGACCGGGGAGGGATTGCCATCGGCGGTCGGCCTGAGCATGCCGTTGGCAAACGCCTTCGTGAAGAAGACGGGCTGAAACTGGAGAATGGCATCGAGCAGCCACACCCCGGCCAGAGCCAACTGCAGAGACCTTCTTAGGCCCGAGTCAGTTTCTGCCATCTCTCCCATTCGGTCGTCCGAGCCTCGTGACCAGGTTAGATGGCCTGCGCCTGATCGATCAGGCGTTGGAGGATCTTGTCCTGCGCCAGCAGGTGCTCCTGGATTTTTACCGCCTCGTGGAGGATCGCGTCGGCGTCGTTGTAGGTGCTCTCGGAGCGTTTGTCCGCCGCGGCCGCCAGCACGTTCTGTCCGACGATGATCACCGAAAGGAGCACCAGCTGGAGGAACGTCTGGGAGATCCAAGAGACGAGCACTACCGGGCTGTGCGACCTGATCG
>JBAPRR010000116.1:0-3116 GCA_049281195.1 Acidimicrobiales bacterium | reverse complement strand
CTCCACCCGCCGAGACACCGAACACCGCGGTGCGTTCCGCGGGCAGTGCGACTCCGAATCGTGCCCGCACCCATCGCCGGAGGTCCTCAACGAAGAACGCCTCGTGCGCCGCGAACCGCTCCGCGTCGAAGACCGGTGAGTATTCGTGGAGCCGCAGCGCCTCATCGTCCAGCCGGTGCGCACCGACGATCATCGTGGACGGGACGTCGGCCGCCTCGAGAAACCCGCCCCACGCCGAGATCAGCTGACCGTCACCGGCGAACACAACCGCCTCGGGCGGATCCGGGGGAACGTACACCGTGACCTCCCGACCACCGTCGTACTCGAATGTCTCGGTGATGAGCTCTCCCGCAATCGGCTCGGCCCGCATCGGTTCCGGCGGTGCTTCGGGACCTGATCCGACGGCTGCTTGGTCATCCATGGCCGCACCTCGATCCTTGACAGTCGGCACAGTTTGCCCGCTCACACCAGTCCTCGATCGGTCAACTTTCAGTCGACCAAACCAAGAAGGGGTGCCCGGTTCACGCGGACCGTGGACCCGCCCTCCCCCGGCTAGATTCCCGGTCAAATGACCCAGGGCAAAGCAACAGCCGTGATACTGCTACTACTCATGGCGCTCCTGGGTGCCGGTTGCAGCTCGAAGTCGTCCTCCCCGCCCAACCTGACGGCGGAGGTGCTGGCGGTGTCCGACCTTCCCACCGGTTGGACGGTTGACAGCGCCGTGCCGGCGGTAGGCGCACCCGCCTGCCTGCAACCGATTGCCAGCCAACCCGGCGCGTCCCTCAGCGCCCAGGTCCGCTTTGCTGCCGGCACGAACCGGATTCCCGTGGTCCACGAAGACCTGGCCTGGTTCCCAAGCGGCGGGGCCGCTGCCCTTACCAATTACGACAACCTGATCGGGTCCTGCCAAAACGTCACCATCACCTACCGGCGCCTGAAGCTGCCGGGCACGGTCACCTCGATGTCCTTTCCCCATCTTGGCGACGGCAGCGCCGCCTACCAGCTGCTCCTCACCTTGCGAGGAGTGACCATCGGCCTCGACGAGGTCACCGCCCGCAAGGGCGACACGGTGATGTCCCTCTCCTACGAGGCGATCGGAACCCCCGACACGAGCCAGGTGCAGCAGATCGCCATGACGGCCATCTCGAAGATCCACTGACTCCAAGGGAACGGGACCGCCGATTTGTTCGCGGCCATCAACCTGGGTGTGCACCGATGAGGTCGTGCGCTACGCCCATAGATGCACGCGTTCCTGGAAGTCTGCCTGCTCCTCGGGGCTGGTGACTCTGAAGCGTTGGAACGCGTCGTCGAGCCGGACGTCGACGTAAAGGTTGCCGGCATCATCCGCGTGGAAATGAAGAAATGCCCGCGATCCCCGCGAGAAGTACCCGCGCTTGCGTTCCCTCAACTCCGGAGCCGTGCGCAGTGCCACCAACAACGCCTCGAGCCGATCGAGGTCTTCCTGAGTGGCATGGCGCACGTGACAAGCATTACGTCGGAGAGCAGCGGAACGCAACGGTTCAGGGCCGCGAAATGCCTTCGGGAACGACCCCGTCCCGTTAGGCCTTTACGTAACGCCCGGTCTCGCCCGTCACGCCAAGCTGAGCGCGCCCGCGACTGAAGCGATGTAGTCGATGTGAGCGTCAACGGAGTCAAGGCCGCGGCCCATCGTGACCACCGAAGCATGGGTACCACCCGCTTCGCGCCAGCTGTCGATCTCCGCCGTGAGGTCGCCCAGTCCGCCCCGAGGAACCACCACGTACTCCCCGCCGAACTCCTCGACCGATCGGCCGAGGCCGCGCACCTGTTCACGCATGCGATTCCAGGCGTCAACACGGTGGTTGACGTCGCCGCCGATGAAGATGAAGCCGTCCGCCAGCCGGGCAGCCCGGTCGAACGCCGTTTCGCCCGATCCACCCAGCCAGATCGGGATGGACCTCGCGGGCCTCGGCACCAGGGCGGCACGGTCGACGCGGTCGAAGCGGCCCGAGAAGTCGACGACCGTTTCTGTGAACAACCGACGCAGCAGCTGAATCTGCTCCTCTTGCCGGGCACCGCGGGTATGGAAGTCCACCCCGAGAGCCTCGTACTCCACCGGATTCCAGCCGACGCCCGCCCCGAGACGCAGCCGGCCGCCGGCCAGAAGATCAACATCGGCCGCCTGCCGTGCGACGAGAGCCGTCTGGCGCTGCGGAAGGATCAGTACCCCGGTCACGAACCCGATTCGCACGGTAATGGCGGCCAGATAGGCGAACATCACGAACGGATCGTGGAACGGATCGAGCTCGGTGTAAGGGCCCGTCAGCGGGGGCGTTCGATCGGCGTGAACGGCGCCGAGCACGTGGTCGTAGGCCAGGAGATGACCGAAGCCCAACTCCTCGACCGCGCTCCCAAACCGCCGGACCGCGATCGGATCTCCTCCAAGCTCGGTCTGGGGGTAGGCGACACCGATCTGCACGGCTTCATCCTTCCACGGCGATGGAGTGGGCCCGGGCAGAGAAATCCCCGCGCCCGAACGGGCACCGGTCGCGGGATAAGGCCCTCACGATCCTGCGGGCAGCAGAGTGACAGAAAGCGGCGGCGGAGGCTGCGTCCCATCGGGAAGACCAACGGTAACCACCTTCGTGAGGTAGATCCCGGAAGGCAACGCCGGCGGATCGTCGTGTCCCGGACCCACGCAGATCGGCACGTTTCCGAAGACAGAGGAACCGCCCGGTTGCAGACATTCGCTGTAGGTCGTGTCGACCGTGATCGGGAATCGGTTCACACCGGGTGCCAGCCGAATCGTGGACGAGCAGCCGACGAGTCCAAAGCCAGGCATGGAGGTTTCTTGCCCGTTTGTCAGCCCAAGCACGAGCCAGCCGTCCTCGGCGCACGTTGCGACCGTGATCACCTTGGCGGTGGTGTTGGTCAGAAGGGCCTCCCCTTTGATCGAGGTTCCGGCCACCACGTGGGTTCGAACAAGTTCGATCCGGATCTCGATGGCGGGGTTCGCACCCGCGGGTGCCCTGGTCGTCGTGGCAACCGATCCGGTCACTGCAAGGAGTGCGACGAAGCCCACGACTGCGAGGCCAATCGGGCGATGGGCCCGGAGTCGTGCCCATACGGTGCGGGCG
>JBAPRR010000115.1:0-11324 GCA_049281195.1 Acidimicrobiales bacterium | reverse complement strand
GATCTGACGCGTCACGAAGTGAGGGATCACGAGATGGGCTATCCGAGCGAACGGAATCGACCGGTCCATCAAGTAGTTCTCGTGAGTGCCGTAAGAGTTGCCCTTACGGTCAGAGTTGTTCTTGTAGACGACGATCGATTCGCCTTCTGGAAGGATCCTCTTTGCTGCGGTCATGGACCGCCTCAAGACGATCTCGCCCGCTTTGTCGAAGAGAACCGCCTCCAACGCATCGGCGCATTCGGGCGTCGAATACTCGGGATGCGCGTGATCGACGTAGTAGCGAGCGCCGTTCGTGAGGACGGCGTTGACGAGGTGCGTCTCGATCTCGGGAGGCATCGAGCCCTCGCGAGCGAATCCACGCGCGTCGTTGCCGGGAGCCTCGTCTTCGAAATCCCAACCGGCCTGAGCGATTTCCGAGGCGTAGGAGTTCACCAAGATCGACGAGGACGCAACGGGGTTCTGATCTCCACCGACGTGGTGGACCCCGTATTCAGTCTCGATTCCACAGACCTTGGTTACGGCCACGAACCCAACCTATCGCCTTGGGTGGTTTCCACACGTCGACCTACTTGGTGCACCGGGTATGCCGTCAAGTCGGCTCCTCGCTGCTCGCCTTTCGGCCGGGACTTCAGGCCAGGAGACCGGCGTTTCGGTGGGGTCATCGAGGACTCGTTCGGTCAGCCATTTGATCCCCCTGGGGTTCGAGGGTTCTCCCGGTTTAGAGGTACTGACCTGTTCCTACCCGTTCGATGGATCGGCCACCACGGCCATCTACGTCTTTGGTATCGGCTAGGAGGGTTCGGACGTAAACGATCCTTTCCCCCTTCTTGCCTGAGATCCGTGCCCAGTCGTCGGGGTTGGTTGTGTTCGGGAGGTCCTCGTTCTCCTTGTATTCACGGCGAATCGACTCGAGGAGGTCGCTCGTTCTGATGCCATCCCCCTGCTCAGCGATAGCCCGCTTGATGGCGCCCTTCTTCGCGCGTCTGACGATGTTCTCGATCATCGCCCCAGACGAGAAGTCACGGTAGAAGAGGATCTCTTTGTCACCGTTTTGGTATGTGACCTCGAGGAAGCGGTTCTCATCGTCAGCGCGGTACATCTCCTCGACGGTTACCTCGATCATCGCCCTGACGGCCTTTTCCGGGTCTCCTCCGCCGAGCTTTTGCAGCTCGCCGGCATCGATCGGCAGATCGGCAGTCAGGTATTGAGCGAATATCTGTGCCGCTGCCTGCTCGTCGGGACGTTCGATCTTGATCTTCACGTCGAGGCGACCGGGGCGGAGAATCGCCGGGTCGATCAGGTCCTCGCGGTTGGAAGCTCCGATAACGATCACGTCACGCAAGGCTTCGACCCCGTCGATCTCGGCGAGCAGCTGCGGAACGATGGTGGACTCCATGTCCGAGCTGATACCGGTGCCGCGTGTTCTGAACAGAGAGTCCATCTCGTCGAAGAACACAATGACGGGCACGCCTTCGTCCGCCTTCTCACGAGCCCGCTGGAAGACCAGGCGGATCTGCCGTTCGGTCTCGCCTACGTACTTGTTGAGAAGCTCGGGACCCTTGATGTTGAGGAAGTAGCTGCGGATCTTGTCGTTTCCGGTGATCTCCGCAACCTTCGTCGCCAGCGAATTGGCAACTGCCTTGGCGATAAGTGTTTTGCCACAGCCGGGAGGACCGTAAAGAAGGATCCCCTTCGGCGCTGGAAGCTTGTACTCGGCGAAGAGGCGCCTGTGAAGGTAAGGCAGCTCCACGGCATCGGTAATCGCTTCGATCTGCTCATCCAGTCCACCGACGTCTTTGTAGGTGATGTCCGGAACTTCTTCCAAGACGAGTTCTTCGACCTCAGGGCGCGGGAGCTTCTCGACCAGGAGTTGGGCACGCGACTCCATCAAGAGAGCGTCACCGGCTCGGACCTTGACGCCCATTAGCGAGTCAGCGAGCTCCACGACACGCTCTTCGTCCGCCCGTCCGTAGACGATCGCTCTGCGCCCGTCGTCGAGCACCTCTTTGAGGGTGACGATCTCGCCTGAGTCCTCGCCGGGGCGGTGGAGGATGACGCTCAGCGATTCGTTGAGCACAACCTCCTCTCCACGACGCATCTCCTCTACATCGATCTCGGGGTGAACCGCGACTCGCACCTTGCGCCCACCCGAGAACACGTCGACCGTCCTGTCGTCGTTGGCAGACAGGAAGGTTCCGTAGGCACAAGGGGGTTGCGTGAGCTTGTCCACCTCTTCGCGCAGGGCGGCAATGTGCTCTTTGGCTTGCTGAAGAGTGAAGGTCAGCTTTTCGTTCTGCGAGATGGCCTGGGAAAGTTGGCCCTTCGTCTCGAGCAGGCGTTCCTCGAGTGTCTGGACCCGTCCCGGCCCCTCGGATAGCCGCCGTCTCAGTGCGGCAACTTCTTCTTCCGAGCGCCGTGCACGCTCGGTCAGCTGCTCGAGCTCGCTCGAGTCGGACCGCTCGCTTTCTTCGTCTGTTCCGGCCGTCGGAACCACCTCCCACGGGCTCGGCTTGCCGTCGTGGCGACCCTACACCGGTGCCGCTGACGGAAAGCACCGCAAGCTCTCACCGAGGATTCGGCACCGAGCTAGCGCTTCTGAACCTATAGATGGGGTTCTAGCGGGCGGTTTGGTGGTTATGTACAGGGCCGACATGGCCGTTAAAAGGAGCGCAGAGGCTGCGCGCAGCTGCTCGTACCCTCCAGTAGGCTCATGAGGGCCTGGAGTTCCGGGCAATTAGCTCACGTCGGCAACCACCTTGGCGGATGCTGACCAGGAGCCTTGTTCGTATATGGACAACGTTCTTGAGATTGGCAAAGATCGTGCGTAGGCGACTGGAGAGGTACAGGGGCACTCAGAGATGAAGGTGTGGATCGACCAGGATCTGTGCACCGGCGACGGGCTATGCGAGGAGATCGCGCCCGCTGTGTTCACGCTGCTCGACGACGGCCTCGCCTACGTCAAGGAAGGTAGCGAGATCAAGAACGACCCGGGCGGTTCAGCCGGAATGGCGTCGGTTCCCGAGGACCTCGAAGAAGCCGTTCAGGAAGCGTCAGAAGAGTGCCCGGGAGAATGCATCTTCATCGAAGCCGGGTGATCCTCCCCGCCGACCGTTTTAGCTGTCGGTAAATCTTCGCTTTACTCCCAGAGCGTTCCCGCTTCGCTCCCAGCATTCTCAGATTACGCCGGTATCACCGTCTCAGCTGCCCTTTCCCTGTCAAAACAGTCGTGCCCGGTGTACCTTTTCGGTCAGCCGGACCGAGCCGAGGGAAAGGCTCCGGATGTTGGCGGTGCAATCACGATTGGCGGCGGACGTGAGAAATCGGGCGTTGGACGTTCGGGATCGAGCGACGTTTGAAGCGCCTGGCAGCTCACGTCCATTGGGAGGTAACCACCGATGACCTGCACGCACTGTGGTTCTGCTACCCCTGAGTCCGCCCGCTTCTGTCACAGGTGCGGAAACGCGCTCGACGCTGCCCTGAAGCGTTCGCACCACTACGCCGCTCATCCCGACGAACCGGTTCGTGCTCTTGCCCTCGTAAGCACCCTGATGCCGCACCTGTCGGGAAACCACAGGAACGCGTACAGACAGGCACTGGCTCTCGCATTCATCGCCACAATCGCCGCCGCCGCGTGCGGGGCGCTCGGGGTGGCCCTTTTCTGCGCGTCAATCGCCCTGCCTGTTCTGTTGGTCCTCTACCAGCACGATCACGATGTCTGGCAGGGAGAGCCGGTGCTCGCCCTCGCCCTAGGCGTCGTCGTCTCGATCGGCCTCGGAATCGTCGCCGGCCTCATCTCGAACGAATTCACCAAGAGTGGAGCACTCATCGAGTTTGCTGCCGACAAGTTGCCCACAGCCGGGTCGATCCTCGGCTCGGGTGTGCTTGTCCCGGTCGTGGTCTACGTCTTCCTAGTGGCCGCGACAGGGATGCTCGTCTCGAGGCCGTCTTTCTCCCATGCCGTTGACACGATCAACTTCGGAGCCGGCGTCGCCGCCGCGCTTGCCTTGGGCGAGAGCCTGACGGTCGAGCACGGCGCGTTCACCAGCTTGACTCTGCGCTCCAGCGACCCTGGGAGCGCAGCCTTCATCGCTTTGACCCTCGGCTTCGCCAAACCGGTTATCTATGCAGGAGCTGCTGCCTTGCCCTGGCTGGCGAAGCAGCGCCATGGGTGGCACAAAAAGGTGACGGTCGCGATCTTCCACGGTCTCGTACTCGTGCTGGTGTTCCACCTGGCGTCGACACTCCTTGCCTCACAGGGTGCTCACGGAATCGTATTCACCTTCCTCATCGCAGTCCTGCTCGCCGCGATCGCTGTCCTCTCACTGCGCGACTCCCTCCACAGCGCCCTTCTCGAAGAAGCCACCGCCACCGTCCTCGGAGCTGGGACGCTCAAACGCCAGGTGGCGGAAGGGACTCTCTGCGCTCACTGTGGACTTCTGGTTCTAGAAGATGCTGCTTTCTGCGTTGCGTGCGGAACGGCCACCGCCACCTTCCCCAAGCAGGCTCATATCCCACCGGGAGAACAGGAAAAGAAACCTGACGACGGCGTGGAAACTGCCGGCGCCTCCGGGGGAACTGCCGAGCGATGACCTGGAACCCGAACCAGCCACCTCAGGGGCCGCCACCTCAGGGGCCGCCTCCTGTGGGGCCGCCTCCTGTGGGGCCGCCACCGCAGGGGCCTCCCCCACTTTCGCCTCCGCCACAGCAACCGCCAGGCCAGAGATTCCCCGGTCAGTCGGCGTCTCAGCCGCCACCTTCGTACGGGCAGCCGCCGTACGGTGCCCCTCCCGCGCCTCCTCCCGGACGAACTCCCTATCCAGGACCGCCGTCAGGTCCCGGCGGGCCGGGCCGGCCGAAGACGCATCTGAGCTCGGGAATGATCGCGGCGGTCATCGCCGTCGTCGTGGCAGTCGGAGGAATCGTCAGCTACTTCGCATTTGCCGGGTCCACCCCGACGGCAACGACGTGCCAGCCGTCTCTGAGCTCGTCTGTGTGCGGGCCCGGTCAGGTGACGCCTACTACTCCTCCGTCGACAGCTCCGACTCCGACCTCCACGACGGTGCCTCAGTCGACCAGTTCGACTGTGCCTGCGTCTTCGACCACGACGGCGCCTCCGACGCCTACCTCGACTACACCGCCGTCGGTGCCCTCCACCACGACCACGACCCCACCCGCTCCGCAAGCGGTTGCGGGAACGGAGACCTTCACATTCTCCAGTGGCCACACGATCGGCATGTCGTATTACAGCGGGTGGAGTGAGTACTCGAAGGGGCCGCCGGCAGTTTTCACCAACGGCGGTTCGGGCGCACTGTCGGTTCAGATGGTCAACACGAACTCATCGGTGACCCTGAACTCACTGGTTCAGAACTACCTGTCGAGTTTGCAGATCACCTTCACGTCCCAACAGTCGGGTACGGGTTCGCTCAACTGGCAGACATTCACTCAGGACTACATAGAGGACTTCTCCGGCACGGTGACGACCCAACAGGGAACGAGCCAGATGTACGGACAGATCATCGTCTTCTTCAATCCGACCCTCGACATCGGCGCCGAATTCCTGGCGTTTGCAGACAACAGCTCCGATTACGCCTCGATCCAGCCGACGATATTGAACATGCTGAAGTCAACGTCGAACTTCGCCAGCTGAATCAACCGGAGAGAAGTCGGGCGGTGGTTATGAACCCCGTGTGCGCGACCATCCGGTGGTCCGGACGCACGGAGCGGTCTTCGATGTGCCAAGACCGATGGAGCACTTCAAAGGTCTGCTCCAGCCCGAAGGAGCTCTGTTCCAACCGCGCCCGAAGCTGGGCGGTCTGATTGATGGTCGGAAGGTAACAGCAGATGATGCCGCCCGATCTCATCGATGACTCGGCATGCGTGATGACCTTCCAAGGCTCGGGAACGTCCAGACAGATCCTGTCAAGCGCGTGCTCGGAGATTCCCTCGTACACGTCACGAATCTCAACGCGATACCGCGCCTCGCATGCCTCCTTACCGGCCCAGCCACTGACGTTCGTGATGGCCCGGTTCGCGAAGTCCTCGCGCAGGTCGTAACCGACAACCGTGCATCCGGCACGGATCAGCGCCATGGAGAGGGCCCCCGAGCCGACCCCGGCTTCGAGGACGGTCACTCCAGGAGCAGCGTCGGCGGCAAGAAGGATCGCTCCCAGGTCCTTCGGATAGATCACCTGAGCTCCGCGAGGCATCTTCACCACTGCGTCGGCAAGGGTCGGACGGACGACGATGAAGCTTCGGCCCGTAGAGGCGACGACCGTGCATCCGTCTTCGCGGCCGATCATCGAATCGTGATCGACGATGCCCGAATGGGTGTGAAAGCTGCCGCCGGTTCGCAGAGTTATCAGATAACGACGGGCCTTCGGATCAATTAAAAGGACCTGCTCCCCTGCATCGAGGGGGCCTTTGGGATCTGGCCTCGGATTCAATCGGCCTGCAATACCTCTGAGTCGATCTGTCCGGGACCTCGGCTGGTGATCACGAGACGGTCACCGACTTGAAGCGGTCCTGACCAGACAACCGGGCTGTCCTTGCGGCGGGACCTCGTAACGAGCCACGCCGCAACACCAACTGCGATCCAAATGGGCTCACCGGCCCACCCGCGCCGGAAGCTCCGGGTGACGAGGGTTTTCAGCGCCTTGTCGACGAGCGGTGAAGCGAGGCTCATAGTCTGCGTATCTCGACGACCGCGGAGCGCTTCTTTCCGCTCCTTCGACCGAGCAGGTACACCACGAGGATCGTGATCAGGCCAACCGCCACCGCCCCACCGATGATCTTCGGCTTGGCAGCCTCCACCTGCGTGTCGACATCGCCCGCTACCTCGCGGAGCTTGGCCTCGATGTCGTCACGCGTGATCTTCTTCTGAGCTACTGCCATCACGCACCCTCTTTCGTGGCCGCCGCACGTCTTTTGGCGGGTCCCCTCGTGATTCCGAGCACACCCAACACCAGCACGACGACCGCTGCGACCGCGGTGAGCAGGTACGGGGCCCAGGACCAGTCGCCGGTGAACATCGTCCCGGTCTCGGTCTGAAGCGCCCGTAGCAGGGCCAGCAGGAGCAGGCTGGTCCCGATCGAGATTGCGATCACGCCGATCATCCCGAACGCGAGAAAGCGCCCGACGCCCTTGAGAGGGCCCAGGGTTTCCTGCTTCGCGTAGTCGAGGATCAGCTGGATCACGTCCCGCGCCTGCGCTGAGCGCGCGCTGCGGTCGCGGTCTGAGTCTTGACGTCGATCCGGCACGGTCCTCCTTAGCAAGCCGTCCGTAGCCGAGGAACGGCAATATTCTCCCGCGGCAATCGCCTGTAGCAAGCATGGCCCCTGCTCAGGGCCGATGAGCCTCCTACCCGGGTCCCCAAACTCCAACCGGAGCCCCTTACCAGGATCGGACGGCCGCTCCCAGGTCCTTAGCCGCCCTCGTCTAGCTCCTGTCTGTATACAGATATGTAGAACTGGCCTTCACGACCATGCGTTTGTCCTGGTCAGCATGGCCATCTCGCCCGCCGAGGCCCGGCGATACAGCTCCCGGTGATCCCGGACCCGATGATCCTGCGGCTTGGATCGGTCCAATGTCGAACAGTTCGGCCTCCACGAACGCCACGCTTCGCCCTCCCGAGATGACGGTGGCAGTGCACTCGAGCAGACGGCCGGGCATTACCGCTCCCAGAAAGCTGACCTTGATCTCGGCATTTCGGACGAAGACCTTTCTGTCCCGGGCGTTGGTAAGAGCCGACGCTCCCATGGCCGAGTCGCAGATCGCAGAAAGGAATCCGCCCTGGATGATGCCTGCGGGGTTGCAGAAGCGCTCGTCGGCGGCGGCGGTCCAGATCGTGACTCCGGGGACGGACTTTTCGGTGCACACCATGCCCAAAGTCAGGTCGCAGTTGGGTGGGACCTGGATCCGTGGCGACGGCACGAGGGAAACGTAACGCGTGGATCAAGGTTCTTCGAAGTACCGTGAGCCGGTCGTGCAGGTATTACGCGCCAACCTGGTGGTGGGCATCGACGGGCCGCTCGAGCCCGGCGTGGTCGAGATCGCAGACGACGGCACCATTGCGTCGGTTGCTGCCGGGTCCGAAATGGCGCCCGGGGCGAGACCGGTGGACCTCGATATCCTCGCTCCGGGTTTTGTAGACCTGCAGGTCAACGGGATCGAAAAGGTCGATGTGGCCACTGCCGACGGCACGGACTGGGACGTTCTCGATCAGCTCCTGCTCGCACAGGGCGTCACGACCTGGTGCCCGACGCTGGTTACCGCCCCACCAAGGGATACTGAACAATCCTGCCAACGGGTGAAGCTCGCCATGCTGCGTCCGGGCGCAGGGCGTCCGGAGATTGCCGGGATCCATTTGGAGGGCCCGTTCATCTCGGTGCCGGGGGCACACAGGCGGGAATTCGTCAGAGATCAGGTCGACCCTTCATTCGCCGAAAATCTCGATCCGGCGGTCCGGATAGTCACCCTCGCTCCTGAGATCCCTGGCGCTATGGACTCCATCTCCGCCCTGTCGGTGCGGGGCGTGCTCGTCTCCATCGGTCACTCGGCGTGCACCGCAGAGCAGGCTCATCAGGCGGCCGGACTCGGGGCCAGGCTCGTGACACATCTTGGAAATGCCATGGGACCTTTCCATCACAGGAACCCCGGGCTGATGGGGGCGGCACTCACCGACGATCGACTGGCGGTGAGCGTCATCGGCGACCTGGAGCACGTTCATGCAGATGTGATCCGGCTCGCGTTCGCGGCGAAACCCGAGGATCGAGTGGTCCTGGTGACAGACGCCGTCGCCACCGGATACGGCCACGTCGGTCCCGTAGAGCTTGCCCAACCGATGGAACCGGACGGAGCCGTTCGGGCCGCGCGCTTGAGAGACGGAACGCTTGCCGGCTCGTCACTTCGGATGGACCGAGCGGTGAGTAACGCCGTCTCGTTTTCCGGGGTCGGAATCGCCCGTGCCGTTTCGGCCGCCAGCGCCACGCCGGCGAAACTGCTGGGATTGAAAGACAGGGGTGCGATCGCGCCGGGAATGCGTGCGGATCTGGTGGCGCTCGACCGCAACGCAGACCTAGCAGTCGTCGCGGTCTGGATCACGGGCCACCGTGTCCTTGCGAAGTGAGAACAACGACCTCAGTCAGAGACCATCGACGACAGTGCACCGCCCGACGATAAGGTCCGCGTAAATGTCAGGTTTCGGCTCCGCGATCAGCGAACACCCCGTGAGTGCCATCGCCACAGGCGAGGTGGTGGGCGCGGTCCTCGAAACTGTCGGTGAGAGTCCTGGACTGGCGGTCTGTTTCGTCACCCCCGGCCACGCCGGCGCCTTCGAGGACGTGACCAAAGCCATAAACGACATCCTCCATCCGGACGTTTTGATCGGTGCCGTCGCGTCTTCCGTCGTCGGTCCTGGACGCGAGGTCGAGAAGGGACCCGCAATATCTCTTTGGGCCACTTCTGAAGGCGTCTATTCACCCGTCCATCTCAGTGTGGCCGACGATGGACTGAGCGGCTGGCCCGAATTGCCGTTCGAACCCGAAACGCTGATTCTCATCGGCGACCCTTTCTCTTTCCCGGCCGAGGACTTTCTCCTTTGGATCGACGAAAACCATCCTCGGATGTCCGTCGTCGGAGGCATGGCGTCCGCAGCGCGGGTTGCGGGTGCCAACAGCATTGTTCTGGGCACGAAGATCCATCGCTCCGGAGCGGTGGGGGCACTGGTCGGGCCCGGAGTCGAGATCACAGCTGTGGTCTCGCAAGGATCGAAACCGTTCGGCCGTCCGTTCGTAGTGACCAGATCCGACCGCAATGTGATCTACGAGCTCGCTGGCAAGCCCGCACTCGAGCGGCTGGTGGCACAGGCAAGCGCCGATCTGTCAGAAGACGATGTGGAACTGCTTGCGAGCGGTGGACTCCAGATCGGACGCGTCATGGACGAGCACCTCGAAGAGTTCGCGACGGGAGACTTCTTGATCCGAAATGTGATTGGCACAGATCCCAAAAGCGGCGCGATCGCCGTCGGCGATGTCGTCCCCGTCGGTGTGACCGTGCAGTTCCACCTGCGAGATGCGGTAGCGGCTGACGAAGACCTCGACATACATCTTGCGGGGCGTGACGCAGAGGCAGCGCTGTTGTTCACATGCAACGGACGAGGTGCGGGCCTCTTCGGGAGCCCAGACCACGACGCCGGAGCAATTGTCGACCACCTCGGACCCATCCCTACGTCAGGATTCTTCGCCGCCGGAGAGATCGGCCCTGTCGGCGGGCGGAATTTCCTTCATGGCTTCACAGCGTCAATGGCACTGTTTCGGTCAGCCTCAACGACGGTACGGTGAAAATTGACCGGCCCCTCGGGCAGCGAATCTGACAAGCACACGGCGAGCAGGAGAGAGACCACATGACCAAGCTCCACGATCTCTACGAAAAGCAGGGTCAGAGTCCTTGGCTCGACAACCTTCGACGCGACTACCTGACTAACGGAATTCTCGAAGAGATGTTGCGAAACGGCATCCGTGGCATCACGTCGAATCCGACGACCTTCGCCAAAGCCATCGAAGGCCCGGCGGATTACGACGAGCAATTCGGCGAGCTGTTGGCGTCTCACTCGGTCGAGGACGCGTACTGGGAAATGGCGATCAACGACATTGAGGCCGCTCTGAAGATGTTCGAACCGCTGTTCGTCTCCTCGGGCGGAGTCGACGGATTCGTATCGCTCGAAGTGGCTCCGTCACTTGCTCACGACACCCCGGGAACGATTTCGGCGGCTCGCGGTCTGCACGAACGTATCAACCGGCCGAATCTGTTCGTGAAGGTCCCAGGCACGGCAGAAGGTGTAGAAGCGATCAGAACCATGATCTCAGAGGGTCGCAGCATCAACGTCACGCTCTTGTTCTCCCTGGAGCGATACGTAGAAGTGATCGAGGCCTATATGGGCGGTCTCGAAGACCTGCTCGCTTCTGGCAAATCCGATCTGTCGGGAGTCGCAAGCGTGGCGTCGTTCTTCGTCAGCCGGGTCGACACTGAAGTGGACAGACGGTTGGAGACCATGGCAACTGAAGCAGAGCATGCCGACCGTGAGCTCTCCGGAGCTGGGCTCGGCGACCGGGAGCTTGCGGCGAAGCTGCGCTCACGGCTCGGCACGACGGCGGTGGCCCAGGCGCGTGAGGCTTACCGCTTGTTCACCGGATACTTCACCGGAGAACGTTGGGGGCGACTGGCTGCGGCAGGTGCCCGCCCACAACGCCTGTTGTGGGCGTCGACTTCGACCAAAAACCCGAACTACCCGGATCTGATCTACGTCGATTCACTCATTGGTCCCGAAA
>JBAPRR010000114.1:0-2849 GCA_049281195.1 Acidimicrobiales bacterium | reverse complement strand
CCTCGATGCCGTCCATCCCGGGCATCTTGATATCGAGAATGGCGAGGTCCGGTTGGGTCTGTTGTACGAGCTCGAGTGCATCGTCTCCGCGGGCGGCCTCGCCCACGACTTCGTAGCCCTCCTGCTCGAGGATCTCCTTCAGGTCGAGGCGGATGATTGCCTCGTCCTCTGCGATCACGACTCGTCTCGGCATGCGCCAGTCCTTTTCCTCTCTCAGACGGTCCGTCGAAGTCGGTAGATGGAAGATTCGAAGTCAGAACCGCTCAGGTACCCGGGGTGACGATCGGCGATCATGGCACGGGAACATCCCCGTCCAACGCGGGCCATCGGGTCGCGGAGCCTAGTATCTCGTCCGCCACCTGGACGCATGCGATTAATGGAAATCACCCTCCGAGGGTAAGACACGGCAGTGACGTTTCCCCCGCTGCACTGATTGTGAGCTGCGGCGTCGCTATCTGGAGGTTGGATGTACGAGAACATCGTGGTTGGCACCGACGGTTCTGCCACGGCCAGCAAAGCTGTTGACAAGGCCGCGGATCTTGCCGCACTGGCATCCGCCACCTTGGTCATCGTCTCTGCGTACCGCCCGGTCCCAGAGGAGCGGCTTCGTAACGAGCGGAGCTCGGTTCCTGAGGAAGTGGCCTACCTGGTCAACTCCCGCGAAGAGGTGGACAACCTCCTTGCAGCGGCGAAGAAGCTGGCCGAATCCAGGGGCGTGAAGAAGGTGAGCACTGAAGCGGTCGCGTCAGGAGCTTCCGAGGCCCTTCTCGACGTAGCGGAGAAGGTCTCCGCGGACCTGCTCGTCGTGGGGAGCAAGGGAATGACCGGCGCCAAGCGCTTCGTGCTCGGCAGCGTCCCCAACCGGATCGCGCATCACACCCCGTGTGACGTCCTGATCGTGAAGACCGATCCCCTGGGTCCGGAGAGTTAGAAGGCCAGATAGTTGAAAAGCCAGACAACTAGAACGTCAGCCTGTCGATCAGCTCGTCCTGACGACGCTCCAACTCGGCGACCGTCTCCACCAGAGCCGCCCTTGCCCGCATCGCCGCTTCGACGTGCCGTTGGGCATCGCTGTGCTCGTGGGCGGCGAGGGGAGTCTCGGATACCAGTGAGCGGAGTCTCAGGTCGTCTGCGATGTCGTGAATGACCACGAGTTGCTCGTCCAACACCGCCAGTTCCTGACGAGCCTTGGTCAGGCGGCCGTGCACGTCGGTCAGTGACCGCTCGACGATTGAGCGCCGCATGGTGGCGTTAAGCGTACTCTCTGCGCGCAATCGTGCCTGGCCAGGGAAGACCCCGGGAAGGAAGGGCCTAACAGGGGACAAAGTGCGAACGGCCGGTCACCCTGTCCAGAAGGCGCACATCGGGAGCCGGTCCGACGCCGGGTCCCTTGTGGATGGGCACCCGGGGTCCGCCGGTTTCGCCATTGAGTGTCGTCGCGAACGGATCGGCCTCATTGAACCGCTCTCCCCCTCCTATGTCACCCGGCATCACGAATCCGCGCAGACCGGCGATGGCCGCGTTCGCGGATCTGGCCAAGGCGGTCTCGAGCATCCCCCCGCACCACACGGGAACGTCACGTGCCGCGCAGCGTTCGTGGGCTGTGACGGCCTTCAGGAGTCCCCCGAGGCGGGCCGGTTTGATGCACACCACGTCGCAGGCGCCCAGGGCCAACGCCTCGTCGAGCCGGCCCAAAGAGCTGATGGATTCGTCCAGGCACACCGGTGTGGCGATCCGTTTAGCCAATTCGGCGTGACCCAGCAGATCGTCCGGGTCGAGAGGTTGCTCCAGACATAGAAGACCCAGGTGATCGAGATTTTCGAGGGAGCGGACGTGACCTGGGTCGCGCATGTCGAAAGAGCCGTTCGCATCCGCCTGCAGCCCGAGATCGGGATACCGCTCGCGAAGGGTCACCAGAACACCGAGATCGGACCCCGGAGCGATTTTCAGCTTCACGCGGGAGTAGCCCGCCTCGATCGCGCGTTCCACCGCGTCGGTCACCTGAGCAGGCTCCAAAAGACCGACGACGGTCCCCGCCTCGACGTGATCGCGCTCGACGCCCAAAAAGTCGGCCAGCGACCTGTGCTGCGCCCTGAGCATGGAGTCGAGCGCAGCCATCTCGAGGCAAGCCTTGGCCATCGGATTGCCACGAACGTCCGAAAGGATCGCCTCCACTCCTTCTGGTTGAAAGCGGTTTCCATGGGCTCGTGCGGCCGAGATGAGAGCGGGAACCAGAAAGTCGCACAGAAGCGCCCAAGCGCCGGCCGCGTACTCCTCCGTGTAGTCGGGGGCGGCCAGAGCGGCGCATTCTCCCCACCCCTCTGACTGGTCTGTGATCAGCCTGGCGAGCACCACGGGACGGACCGTGGCGGTGCCCGAAGCGGTCGAGTGTGGCACCCTCAGATGAAGGTCGAGCCAACGCAGCTCGATTCCGCGGAGGTGGATCTGCTCCACTAACGGCGCCGGTTGCATCCGTGCCGACACTACGACGAGCCGTGCGATGTCCTCGTCGAATCCCGTGGGACAGTCGCGGCGCCGATAGGCTCGCCGCACGCAGGCCCGGGTGGCGGAATGGCAGACGCGGAGGACTCAAAATCCTTTGCCCGCAAGGGCGTGCGGGTTCAACTCCCGCCCCGGGCACAACAGAGGTCGTCTGGGGACAAGCCCGTTATCATCCGGGCGTGGACGGCGAACCCAAGAGCTGAGGAGATCCGATGCTCGCGTTCACCTTCCCCGGACAGGGATCCCAGCGCGCCGGAATGGGACTCAGCTGGGTCGACCACCCTTCGTGGGAGGTCGTAGACGAGGCTACCTCGCTTGCCGGACGCGACGTCGCTCATCTCCTGACC
>JBAPRR010000113.1:0-3523 GCA_049281195.1 Acidimicrobiales bacterium | reverse complement strand
CTTTTCCGCACCGCTAAAACGTTCAACCACTCGACTTTTTGCGTACCACAGAGCTGGTCGGTTAACACCAATGTCCTCGTTGCGTGTACTGTCACGGACAAGTTACGCAAATGAGCCCCCGGATCATGCTGGTCATCCTGGCATCTTCCCCGGGACCCCGGCTACGCAAGCAAATGCGCCTACCGGACCGGAGGTCCTGCAAATGTTGATTTGGGCGTGGATAAAACGAAGGCGCGCAGCAAAGGCCGCGGCGTTGCACCAAGTACCGACTGACGCGACCCGCACGAACACCGGGGTGGCGACCAATACGGCGCCTCAACCGTCAAAGCCCGGAGAGCCGTCCACTACTAAAACCTGAGGCGGCTCAACGGTGAGATCCTGAAAGAGCCGAAACCGTCTGTGCGGGACAGTGGGTGCTGGGCGGCGGTCATGCCAACTTCATGGGACGCCGCGGCTTGCCGTGGAGGCTCATCCGGCAAACCGTGGCCCTGCACTACTGTGGGCATGTGCCCCCCGAAAAGCCGCATTGGGCTCACCTTTTCAAGGAAGTTGTCACCTCAGGCCTCTGCACCGGCTGCGCCGGCTGTGTGATCGCCTGCCCGCATGACGTTCTCAAGTACGACCACGAGGGCGCCTTCAGGCCGTGGAAGGTCGAGGCCGACGGTGGGCCCGAAGATTGCACCCACGGCGTCAAGGGCTGCACCATGTGCACCAGGGCCTGCCCCCGCTTCAGGATGTGGGAGACCGAGATCGACACCTATATGTTCGGCCGCGAGCGGACCGTCGAAGAGGTGGCCGGAGTCTCCAAGGACATCATCCTCGCCCGGGCCTCAGATCCGGAGCTGCTCCAGACCGGGCAGGATGGCGGGCTCGTCTCCGCCATCTTGATCTGGGCGCTCGAACACGACGTCATCGACGCCGCCCTGGTGTCGGCTTTGGCCGACGGCGCGACGTGGAAGGCGATCCCCGCGGTCGTCACGGACCGCGCCGGCGTGCTGGCGACGGCGGGGAGCCGCTACACCTATTCCGCGAACACGCTCGCTTATCCCGAGGCGATCGAGTCAGGCGCCGAACGGATAGCGCTTGTCGGCATGAGCTGTCAGGCGTCGGTGCCCGCTGTCATGCAAGCGCGGAAAGCGGGCAAGGTCGCACGACGGCTTTCGCTTTCCATCGGTCTCCTCTGCTCTAAGACGTTCGACGACGCGATCTTCGCCGAGCTCTTCGACGCCAGATACGGATTGAAGCGCGAGGACATCGTCAAGATCAATATCAAAGGCGTGTTCCAGATCTGGTTGCGCGACGGCAGCTATCACGAGGTCTCACTGAAAGAGGGACACCATTGGACCCGTGAGGGTTGCAAGTCGTGTCCCGACTTTGCCGCGGAGCACGCCGACATCTCGACCGGAGGAATCGGTGCGTTCAACGACTGGACCCTGACCGTCATCCGGACAGACAAGGGCCGTGAGGTGATCGACGGGATGATCGCCGACGGTGTCATCGAGACCCGTCCTGGCGACGACGACCCGGGAGCGCTCGAGCTGATGAGAAAGCTTGCGCGGGTGAGTCGCAGGCGCTGGCCGGAAACGGCAGTCGAAGCACCCCGGATGATGGTCCCGGCCACAAAGTAGACGCACTCTTTCTGAGCGCTTGCGCCCGCCGTCAGGTGATTGCCACGCCTCCGGGTGAGCTTCCCACACTGATGGTTTTTACGACGGCATTGGTGGAGGTATTGATCACACGCACGCTGGCGGAGTATCTGGCCACGAACACGTAGTGGCCGTCAGGAGTGACGCAAGTTCTTCTCCCACGGGTGAGCTCCCAACAACGATGGTTTTTACGACCGTATTAGTTGAGGTGTCGATCACGCTGATTTTCTTGGAGATCTCATTGTTCACATAGACGTACCGGCCATTTGGCGTGATGGCAACCCCAACAGGGCTGCGCCCAACGCTGATCGTCCTGAGAACGGTGTTGGTGGACGCGTTGATCATGCTTACGGTATTGGAGCCTCCGTTGGTCACGTAGACATATTTACCGTTGGGCGTGATTGCCACCCCCGTAGGCGTGCTTCCCACTCGGATGGTTTTCACGACTGTGTTGGTTGAGGTGTTGAGCACGCTTCGACAAACTGGTAGCACGGCGACCTTCTCCTAGGGGGTGGTAAGAGATGCCGCAAGGGTGCGGGCGGCTTCGAAGACGCTGTCGAGCATCGGCTCAGTCAGCTTGCCGGTGAAGGTGTTCTGCTGGCTCGGATGATACGAGGCGATGATCCACACCCCCTCCGGAGCGCGCACCCTGACCCCGTGGGCGAACTTGGGCCGAGGCTTGACTTCATAGATCCCGCAAACCGTCCGGTACGCGAGCTCACCGAGAACCAGCACCACCTTCAGCTCACCAAGCAGCGCGAGCTCTCGTTTGAGAAAACCGAGGCAGTTACTGAACTCCTCGGGAGTGGGGCGATTCTGAGGCGGCGCGCACCTGACCGCTGCAGATACATAAGCGCCGGAGAGTTGCAACCCGTCGTCGAGACTGACGCTCTGCGGCTGGTTGGCGAGACCAGCACGCCACATTGCCGCGTAGAGCCAATCGCCGGACCGGTCTCCGGTGAAGACCCTTCCGGTCCGGTTTCCGCCGTGCGCGGCCGGAGCGAGCCCCACCACGCACAGCCAAGCCGCCGAGTCCCCGAAGCCGGGCACCGGGCGGCCCCAGTAGGTCTCGCCTGCGAACGAAGAACGCTTCTCCGCGGCGACTTGCTCTCTCCAGGCAACAAGGCGTGGGCAGCGTCTGCACTCGACAATTTCCGAGGTCAGCGCCCGGAGGGAGGCCGAATTCGGATCTGCACCCGAACGATCGGCCATCTCGACAGCGTACGATGCCAATCGTGCCTCCCCGCAGACAACCGGCTACGGCCGTCGCGCTCCTGGTGCGCCACGGGAGCACACCGACGACCGGAAAGGTCCTGCCAGGAAGGGCGCCGGGGCTCCACCTGTCGGACCAGGGACGGGCTCAAGCGAAGGCGACCGCCGAGCGGATCGCGGCCATCAAGCACCTCCCTGTCGCCATATACGCATCGCCCCTCGAACGGGCACAGGAGACGGCTCAACCCATTTCGGACCTGCTCGGCTTGCCGATCCAAACGGAGCCTGGTCTGATCGAGTGCGATTTCGGAGAATGGACGGGCGCCGAGTTGAAGGATTTGAGAAAAAAGCACGAATGGAAGACAGTTCAGTCGCTGCCGAGCAGCTTTCGATTTCCGGGTGGTGAGTCTTTCCCCGAGATGCAGAACCGCATGGTATCGACGATCGACCTGCTGGCCGAAGCCCACCCCGGAAAGACGTTCGTATGCGTGTCTCACGCAGATCCGATAAAGGCTGCGGTCGCATCCGCCGGCGGTGTGGCGCTCGACCTCTTCCAACGTTTCGTCGTCTCCCCGTGCAGCGTGTCGGCGTTGATCAGGGGCCCCGAGGCGTCTGTGGTGCTTTGTGTCAACTCCACTTCGAGCCTGACTGAGCTGGTGGTGTCA
>JBAPRR010000112.1:0-2609 GCA_049281195.1 Acidimicrobiales bacterium | reverse complement strand
GGGTTCAACGTGGACGACATGGATCTTGTCGCTGAGATCGGGCGGCTTACAGACGAGGAACACAAGCTCGAGCAGGCGCACGTGGGCGAGGGTCTTTCGTCAGAAGAAGCCGAGCGGCTGAGAAAGGTCGAGACGGCGCTCGACCAGTGTTGGGACCTGCTGCGTCAGAGGCGTGCCAGGCTCCAATACGGTCTGAACCCCGACGAGGCCAAGGTTCGCCCCACCGACGTGGTCGAGGACTACCAGCAGTAGACCGGCCTCACACTTCAGGAGGCTGGCAGTTCCGCCACATGAACCAGATCGTCGGGCCGTCGTCTGGCAGCTCCATCGTCGATGTGACCCGAAATCCCCTCCGCTCGTAGAAGTGCACGTTCCGTTCGCGGCTGGTCTCCAGGTACGACGGCCAACCCTCGCGATCGCACCTTTCGAGAACATCGTCCAGCAAAGCTCCGGCCAGCCCCTTGCCCTGTGCCGCCGGCAACGTGCCGAGCATCGCCAGGTAGAAGTGCGGAACGTCGTGAGGATGTGCGGTTTCGATCCTCATCAGGCCGTCGAGCACGTACTTGGTGCGCCCCCCAAGATGCCGCGACATCATGTCGGCCATCGCCGCCCCGTCGCGTTCCCACTCCACCATGTGGGGAACCGCCGGCGGTGACCACACCGCGACCGCTTGCTTGGAGGTGACGGTGTAGGTGTGCCCGCTACGAAGTCCGGCCGTGAGCATGATGTCGTACCACTCGGGCAGGCATTCGGATCTGTTGACTACGTCGGGGTAGACCCAGGCCACCACGGGGTCCTCGAGAAAAGCCTGCACCAGGGCATCTCGCATTTCTGGGACGTCCGCCTGCACCGCCAGACGAACACCGTGAGCGTCGCGTTCTCGCCGGCTTTGGCGGTCCATGCGCTCATCATGTGCCTGCACCGTCATGGCGCTCCAATCCACTACCGTTCTGGCGCACGTGATCAGACGGCCGAACCGGAGCCGACAACTTGAGCGCGGAGTTCCGGAGGGAGGCGCCCGAAATGGGCTTGTTCGACAAGCGCAAGGATCAACTGGACGACACGACCAACCCCGAGTGGGAGGCGGACCGGGCACGAATTGCATCGTTTCTCTACCGGGCCCGAACCTTCAACGGCACCGGTCCGGAGGACCCGACCCTGAAGATCTCGCTCCGAGACGGTGAGCGGGCGCTTCTCGTCGCCACGGGGGTGTTCCTGGTCGAGCCACCGCGGGTTTACGGCTATTGGACAGGCACCCGAAGCGGGATCGGGTTCGGAGTCAAGAAGAGCCCCGGCATTCACGCCGCGCCGGTGCCCGGATCTGCCGCGGATCCGGGGCCGCAACCCGTCGACACCGGGGATGTCACCTTCACCGATCAGCGCCTGAGTTTTTCCGGGGCCCGGGGAACACGGCAATGGGAGTACTCCGATCTGGTCGGGTTCGATCACGTGGACAACCCGAGTTGGACCGCTCTCGCACTGTCGACCGAAGACCGCGTAGCCGGAATCCGTTACGACGAAAGCCAGGCCGAGGAGATCCGTTTCGCCATAGCGCTCGGGGTCTCGAGGAATCACAAGAAGACTGATCTGTTGTTCGCCGACCTGCAGGCGCAGCTCGATGAGATGGATCACCAGCACGCCCAGGCGGCCCAACCAGCCGCAGCCGCGACTGGCTGGCAGCAACCACCGCCGTCATCGCAACCCCCTGATGCGTATCCTCCCGCCGCCACCCCGGCCGCCGTCGGTGCGTGGCAGCAACCCGCCTCGACATCGCTTCCGACGCCGGCTCCCGCTACGACGCCGATTCCTACCCCGATGCCGACGCCTCCTGCCGCCATGCCACCTCTCTCAGAACCCGTCAACACCGCCTCCACATCTGAGCCGGCGGCCGATCCGACCACTCCGGCGCCCGCCGCGTCGCCGTTTCCGGAAACAAGCCCAGCACCGGAGACAAGCCCAGCACCGGAGACAAGCCCGGCAGCTTCAACCGGTCCGGCGAAAGAAGACGAGGTGCCGACGGGAGAGATCCCCGAGGTTCATACGGGCGAGATCCCGGCAGTCGGCCAGCCCACGGCGGCCTATCCCGCATACGGAACGCAAGGTGCGCCCCAGCCGGCGCAGGGACAAGCCCAGCCGGCGCAGGGACAAGCCCAGCCTGCAGCAAACATGGCGCCCGGTTGGTACCCCGATCCGTGGCGCCTATCTCGCGTTCGGTGGTGGGACGGCTACGCCTGGACGGCTTACACCTCCAACTGAGCTACAAGGTCCCGTCTGCCGTGCCTGAAGTGGGCTCTTCGAGTCCCATGTTGGTGGCAGGCGTCCAGCCGAAATACGGTGACCGTCCATGGTCGTAGTAACGGGGGTCCTCCAGAAGGACGCGTGGGACAGGCACGTCATGCCTCCTGTCGAGCAGGTGAGACCGGGCATTTGGTCGATCCCCGTCCCCATCCCCGACAACCCGCTTCGCTACGTGCTCGTTTATGCGTTCGAGCTCGACGGGGGCGGTATCGCCATCGTCGACGCCGGGTGGAACACCGACGACGCATGGAATGCACTCAACGCAGGGATCGCAGAAGCCGGTGGGAGCATCACCGATGTCCGTTCCGTTC
>JBAPRR010000111.1:0-5573 GCA_049281195.1 Acidimicrobiales bacterium | reverse complement strand
GACTGGGGGCCAGGCGTCATCGATGATTTCCGGTTCCGGTGTCCGTCCATTCGGAGATGGGTCCACCCGAAGTGTGGGGAAGGCTGAGGATCGTTGCAGATGACGGATCTGCACTCGGAGCCTGGGTGATCGAAAGGTCCTGCTGTCCCGATTTTGCTTCCGTTGATCAGGTGGCGCGTCTGCAGTTGCTTGCCGCCAAGCTCAGTGGGCGTGTCGTCTTCGACGAGATATCGCCTGAGCTTCGCGAGCTGGTCGAGCTCGCAGGACTAGCCGTCGAGACGTGATGGCAGGCCGAACAGCGGGAAGATCCCCGGAGTGTCGAGGAAGAAGTTCATCCCTGTGATCCTGCCGTCGTGGGTCTCGATGACCTGAAGAGCCCAAGGCGCGCGGCCGCCGTTTACCGGATCCGGCTTGTACTGCCCGAAAGCCGGACAGCCGTTGGCGGACGTCCGTATGACCCTCGAGTCACTGCAGGCGCTCGGACCCGGCTGCACCATCCAAGTGGCGATGTTCTGTGCGCCGCGAAGCCACATGGCGAACGGCGGCATCGTCTGGATGGCGTCTTCGTGGAGCAGCTTTACGAGCTTTTCGATGTCGTAACGCTCGAACGCCTCGACGTATCGGTCGAGCAGCTCGGCGTCTGCTTGGTCCAACGGCTCTGGATGTGGATCGGACGGAAGCGAGGCAAGAGTGGCTCTTGCCCTCTGTAGAGCGCTATTGACTGCGGCCACGCTCGTGTCGAGCAGCTCGGCCACCTCGCTGGCCTGCCAGCGCAGTACTTCGCACAAGATGAGCGCGGCGCGCTGACGCGCAGGCAGGTGCTGAAGCGCGGTGACGAACGCCAAACGGATCGTCTCGCGATGCTCGGCGATCTCCGCGGGATCACCACTCGTCGGCTCTACCGAGGCATCGGGAATCGGTGAGATCCACACGTTCTCGGGGAGGATCGGACCGAGATGTGATTCGTCGGGCGGCGAAGCGGGGCCCATCTCTACAGGTCTGGCCCTTCGTTGCACGTTGCGCTGCATGTCGATGCAGATGTTCGTGGCGATGCGGTAAAGCCACGAACGAACGCTGGAACGTCCTTCGAATTTGTCGGCGTTGCGCCATGCCCGGACCAAGGTCTCCTGGGTGGCGTCTTCAGCCTCGAAGCCCGACCCGAGCATCCGGTAGCAGTAACCGGTGAGCTCCCTGCGGTACTGCTCCAGATCACCCCGCAGAAGCGAGGCGGTGTCAATCGCCATTGCGGGCAATGCTACGCGTCGGCTCCTGAGAGCGGTGTCGGCCATCACATAACAGACGTTTCTCGGAGTCAGGACTCATCGCAGCGGCCCGAGCGGGCCTGGTGAGAGCCTGTGGTGCCTGTGAACAGGGAGGACTTCGTCGCCGGCGTACCGGCTGACATGCTCGTTAGTCGGCTGACATGCTCGTTGGATGGCCACAGTCCTCACCGAACAGATCCAGCCGGGCGTAACGCTTCTCACGCTCAACCGTCCCCACAAGTTGAATGCGATGACGTCCGAGCTGGT
This sequence comes from Acidimicrobiales bacterium, assembly GCA_049281195.1. Classification (GTDB taxonomy): domain Bacteria; phylum Actinomycetota; class Acidimicrobiia; order Acidimicrobiales; family CAVXTF01; genus JBAPRR01. The sequence goes on along the minus strand of JBAPRR010000111.1, from coordinate 4,044 downwards.
GGACGAATTGCACGAAGCGCTGGGATCGATCGCCACGGACCGGACCTGCCGGGTCGTCGTTCTGACCGGCGCCGGCCGGGGTTTTTGCGCCGGTCTCGATCTGGGTGGTTACGGGACACCACCTGGCTCTGAGGATCTCCGCCAGGTGGAAGCCGGTTTTGCGATACAGACGCAGATCGCGCGCCTCGTTCCACGGTTCAGGTCGCTTCCACAACCTGTGATCGCCGCTGTCAACGGCCCGGCTGCCGGAGGTGGACTGGCCCTCGCTCTGGCCTCCGACGTACGAATCGCGGCTCGATCGGCACGTTTCAATGTTGCGTTCGTGAAGCTCGGCCTTTCCGGCTGCGATATCGGTGTCAGCTGGCTCCTGCCCAGGCTGATCGGCGCTTCACGCGCATGGGAGATGATGCTCACCGGACGGATCATCGACGCGGACGAAGCCGATCGCATCGGTCTGGTACTGAAGGTCGTAGCCGATGGCGAGGTTGTGGACGCCGCGCTCGAGACCGCTTCTCTGATCGCCGGGAACAGTCCCTGGGGTATCCGAATGACCAAAGAGGTGATGTGGTCCCAGCTCGAAGTGAGCTCGCTTCAGGCGGGGATCGATCTGGAGAACCGGACTCAGACGTTGTCATCGATGACCGGGGACATGCGCGAAGCGGTGCTCGCCTTCTTGGAGAAGAGACCGGCCGACTTTGCGTAATCCGAGTCACGCGAGTACCCGCGCTAACTGTCCGCCGACGCTCGCCTCAGTCGAGCTTGTAAGCGTCGACCGCGGAGACCATGTCGTCCTTGCTCCACGTCAACGAGCCGCTCTTGAGATCCGAGATGACGGACTGGAGCCAGGTGATCTCGGCCGCAACCACGGCGCGTAGATACTCGGTCTCCATGAGTACGACGCGTGGCAGTGAGTCGAGGTACTGGTTCAGTTCGCGGTCGAGCTCGTCGAGCTTCGCCTTCAGCTTCTCCTTGCGGCGCTCCAGGGCAGCCTTTGCAGCTTTAGGCCCGAGCAGCATCAAGAATGAGAGCGCCGCCGGAAATTCCGGGAACTCGTTCTTCGGGCTGTCGATCATCTCGTTCAGCCAATCGACCGTGGTCGACCATCCGGACTTGGTGATCTCGTACACCGTGCGCTCGGGATACTGCTGATCGCGCTCGGTCTGTTTGACGGCGATGAAGCCGGCATCGTTCAGGCGCTTGATCGCCTTGTACAGGTTGGAACGTTGTCCGACGTTGATAACCGCGTCCTTTCCCCACTCCTTCAGTAGCTGTTGGATGCGGTAGGGGTGAAGGGGTCCTCCGGCCAGAAGGCCCAGAACAGCGAGAGAAAGCGGTGATCGGCGCGGCTCTGGTTCCACGATCCGAATTCTAGCAAGAGACTAATCTGTACAGCACTAGTTGCGAAAGAACTAGTTTGGTGGTTACTATGCGGGACATGGAATCACGTCCCAAACTTTTGGAGGCCCGGGGCCTCACCGTGAGATTCGGGTCGGTGACGGCCCTGGACGGGCTCGACCTGGTGGCGCCGCCGGATGAGGTGCTGGCCGTGCTCGGTCCGAACGGTGCCGGAAAGACGACTTTCGTCAAGGCGGTGGCCACCCTGGTGAAACCGAGCGGGGGACAGCTGCAGGTGAGGGGAAACGACGTGTCGCGCGACCAGACCGCGGTCCGGCGCGACATCGGGCTGGCCGGACAATTCGCGGCGGTCGAACCGACGATGACCGGAAGAGAGAACCTCGAGATGACCGCGCGGCTGTTCGGCCACTCCAAGCGGTCCGCCCGTAGTGCCGCTTCGGTTGTGATCGAACAGCTGGATCTGGGCGAGGTGGCCGAACGTCGGGCCGTTCACTACTCCGGCGGCCAACGAAGACGCCTCGATCTTGGCGCGAGTCTGGTGGGAGCGCCTCGCCTGCTATTGCTCGACGAGCCGACGACCGGTCTCGATCCGACAGGCAGGAGAGAAGTGTGGGAAGCCGTGCGCGCTCTGGTCGCCGGAGGGACCGAGGTTGTCCTGACCACCCATTATCTGGAAGAGGCGAACGAGCTTGCCGATCAGATCGTCGTCATCGACCACGGGCGTTCAATCGCATCTGGGTCCGTGAGCGAACTGAAAGCCGCAGTGGGGTCCGACGTCATCGACGTGGTGGTGAGAGACCCCGAACGTCTGAGCGCGATAGGTGCGTTGATCGAGAAGGTCACAGCCGCACACGCGCACCTCGACGCAAACGCGAGACGGATCATTTCACCCACGAAAAGAGGCGCAGGAGACCTTGCGGCTCTGATCGGACTCCTCGGTGAGGCAGATGCAGCGGTCGACGAGATCGGCCTACGCCAGCCCACGCTCGATGAGGTCTTCTTCACTCTCACCGGTCGCGTGTCGGAGCAACCAGACCCGGCGGCGTCAGACGAAGCGACTCAAGTATTCGAGAGCATCGGGAGCGACAGGTGAGCACGGCCATGCTTCTCAGGCCATCACGGCCGCCTAACACGTTGAGAGCCGCCGCCGAGGTGTCGAAGAGGGCCCTCATCAAGTACTTCAGGACACCGGGCCTGGTGGGGATGGGAATCGTGCAGTCGGGGTTGTTCCTGTTCAGCTTCCGCTATGTGTTCGGGGGCGCAGTGCACATCGGGGTGAGCTACGTGGACTACCTGATCCCCGGTTACGTGGCCTCCATCGTGTTGTTCACCGGCGGGGGAGTAGCCGTCGCGGTGGCAGAGGACAGAGCACAAGGATTTACGGATCGACTGCTGTCGTTGCCGATTCCGCGCGCTTCGATCGTGCTCGGGCGATCGGCGGCGGACTTCACGACGAATTCGTGGTCGATCCTGTTCACAGCGGCACTCGGCTTTGCGTTCGGTTTCAGGCTGACCGGCACTGTGGTCTACGGCCTGGCCGCGTTCGGGATGTGTCTGGCTTATAGCGTCGTATTCACCGAGGTGTTCATCGTCATCGGTCTGATAGCGCCCAATGCGCAGGCCGCCCAAGGCATGTCGATGATCGCGTTCGTCCTGGCTTTCTTTTCGAGCACCTATGTCCCGGTAGCAACGATGCCGGGATGGATGCAGCCATTCGCCAGGTACCAGCCGGTCACTCCCATGGTCGACGCGGTCCGTTCACTGACGATCGGCGGCCATACAGATGTGCTCCTGGCGTTGATCTGGTCGGTGGCTCTCCTGGTGGTGTTCACACCTGTGGCGGTGATGCGTTACCGGCGTGGATGAAGACGTCCGCGCTGGGGAACCCGTGCACCAGCTCAGCGTTCGATCATCTTCATCTGAGCTTCGCTGTGATGGTCGCCGGACGCCGGAGTGAGGTTGTCGAGCGTGTCGATTTGTTCGGGCGTAAGGCGGACCTCGTCTGAAGCGCAGTTCTCCTCGACCCGGGAAACTCGCTTGGTGCCGGGAATCGCGGCGATGTCATCTCCCTTGACCAAAACCCACGCCAACGCAACTTGACCTGCAGTGACGCCGAGTTCGGCTGCGATGGCTCTGACTTCATCAACAGTGCGTAGGTTGCGCTGGAAGTTCTCGCCCATGAAGCGAGGATTGGTCTTACGTGAATCGTCATCCGCAAAGTCGTCCGTGGAACGGATCTCTCCGGTGAGAAACCCTCGACCGAGCGGAGAGTAGGCAACCAGGCCGATCCCGAGCTCGCGCAGCACCGGCAGGACCTTTGCCTCCGGATCCCGCGTCCACAAGGAGTACTCCGACTGCAGGGCGCTGACGGGATGGACCGCATGGGCTCGGCGGATTGTGTCGGGACCAGCTTCGGAGAGACCGATGTGGCGGACCTTGCCCTCGACCACGAGTTCCGCGAGGGCACCGACGGTGTCTTCAATGGCGACATTCGGATCGACACGGTGTTGGTAGTAGAGATCGATGTGGTCCGTGCCCAGTCGCCGCAAGGACCCTTCAACGGCGGTGCGAATATTGGCCGGGCTACTGTCGAGGGCCCAAGGCCTGCCGCCCGCGTGTGAGACGAGCCCGAACTTTGTGGCCAATACGACCTCGTCCCGACGTCCCTGTAGGGCTCGACCAACGAGC
>JBAPRR010000110.1:0-4050 GCA_049281195.1 Acidimicrobiales bacterium | reverse complement strand
CGGAGGCGACCAGCCAGTAGCCACCGTCGTCATGCGTGGCGGCGATCCCGACCACCGGTGCGTTCAGGTGCCGGCCGCCCTCTGAGCCGTAGAAGCCTGCCGACCCGTAGGTGAACACCCCGCCGTCGGAGGCGACCAGCCAGTAGCCCGATGGGGGAACGGCGTAGGTGAAATCGACCGCCCCCCATTGCGCCGAGGAGCCGACGCCAGTCACGATCGTGACGTTCACGGTTCCGGCAGTGGAAGGGGGCGCGACCGCGACGATGGTCTGTGGATCGATGACCGTGAACTCGGACGGGTTGTTCCCGAAGTTCGCGCCGGTGGCCCCGGTGAAGTTGGCGCCGATGATCGTCACGTCGGTTCCCCCGCGCACCGTTCCCGATGAGGGATCGATCCCCGAGGTGACCGGATCGAGGGTGTAGGTGAAGTGGTCCTGTCTGAACGGGGGGCTTGTTCCGAGCGGCGTGGTGACCGTCACGTCCACCACGGTGGCGTTGGTTCCCTGAGGCGACAGTGCTGTGATCTCGTCGGACGAATTGACGGTGTAGGACGCCGCGGGAGTGCTCCCGAAGTCGACTGCGGTGGCCTGTGCGAAACCGCCGCCCTCGATCTCGACGGTGGTCCCCCCGTCGGGGTTCCCCGCCGGCGGAGCGACCTGGTCGACCGACGGTCCGTCGTAGGTGAAGAGATCCTCAGCAGTGCTCCCCGAGGTGCCGTTTTGCGTGGTGACGGTGACGTTCACCGCCCCGTCGGCCGGATACGGGGGTGCAGTGGCGGTGACCTGTCCGGTGATCGCGTTGTAGCTGACGTTCGTCGCCGCGGCGGTTCCGAAATGGACCGCCGTGACACCCGACAACGCAGTGCCGCTGATGCTGACGACAGTCCCTCCCGCTGTTATCCCGCTCGACGGGCTCACAGCGGTTATTGCCGCGCAGCCCGATGCGGGCTGTGAATCGGCGAGCAACTCGGACACGACCGGGCTTCCCCACCCCGTGGCCATGTCGTAATGCGAAGTGGCCGGATAGCGGCCGGCGTTCGAATCGGTGAAGTCGTCGTTGCCCGACGTCACGTCGTTGAACGGCGGAGTTACCGACGCGCCGAGTGCGTACAGCTCCGGATTCAAAAAACCGAGGAGGTGGCTGGAACATCCCTGATCCATCAGCGCGGTGACCGCGGCCCACAGCGGTGCGGACGCAGAAGTTCCGCCCGCCGGTTGCCACGCGCCGTCGAAGTAGATGATCACACCGTGGGCGGGATCCGCAGATGCGGAAACATCCGGCACCTCACGACAATCTCCGCTCGATGCGTGGCACGGGGTTCCTGACGAATAGGTGTTCACGACGCCCGGCCCTGTCTGCCAGGTAGGCATGGACCAGTCGTCCGAAATCCCCCCGCCGCTCGCGCCCCGCGGATCCCCGAGAGCGGCGCAGTGAGACTCGGCTTGGCCTTGACAGGAGTTCCACACGGCTTCGGTCGGTGCGGGCCCCACCGAGGTCATGCTGGTCCCACCGACGCTCGTCACATAGGGCTGGCTCCCGGGGTCGTCGACCTGGAGCGCGGTACTCGGATAGTCAGGGCCGAAACAGTCCTCGGACCCCGAGTCGCCGGACGCCGCGAACATGGATTGGCCCTGAGCGGCCATCTGCTCGAATACCGGTTCCTCGGCCTGGGCGAACCCGGTACCGGCCAAAGGCTCGCATACCCCCCAGCTGCTCGACACGACCTGCGACGTGTCGTTGTCGGCGATCGCCTGGTATACCGCCAGAGCCTCGGCATCGGTGGCGTTCGCGTAGCTCGGGCCCTCGTAGACATCGATGGACGCTCCCGGCGCGATGCCGATCACCTGCTCGATGTCGAGCGCGGACTCACCCGTTCCCGCACCGGTGCCCGGGCCGCCATCAACGTTGGTGACCCCTACCGTTGCGTCGGTGCCGTAACAAGACTGGAAGCCCGCGATGTCGGAGGATGAGAACGGCTCCAGCTCATAGAGCGCGACCGACACTCCTGCTCCGATCCGGCCCTGCGCGTAGACCGCAGGCATCGAATACGCCTGGGCCAACTGGTTGGAGGTGTACGCACCGCTCGAAGAGGCTTCCGCAGATGCAGCCGCGCACGGCTGAGGTCCGGATATCTGGGGCTGCACGTCCCCGCGGGCGTGGGCGGCGGAGTGTTCGAGCAGCGGTTGCGGCACAACGAGATCGCTCAGACCGAGCACGCCCACTATGACGTCTGACAGGTTGGCGGGGACGACAGGTTCTGAATCCGGGGCGAAACGGGTGCCGCCCGTGGAGTTCTCGAACCGTTGAAGCTTTATTGCGAACGCCGACTGGATCAAAGATGAGTCTGCGCGCACATCGACCCCCAGATGATCGGGTTCGACAGTGGCATGAAGGCCGCGTTCAGAGAGCCACGCGAGCACTGCTGTGATCGTCTGTGCGCGGGCACCGAAACGTGAACCGAACTGACCGCGGGTGAGATAGTGCGCGTACATGGGTGAGTGGCGATCGGAGACGCTTTCAACAAAGCCCGCCAACGCTGCGGGATCCTGCGGGCGTAGCGCGATCTGGATCGACAGGCTCATATCCGGGTCGACCGATCCGATCAATACCGCGTCACGGGGAACAAGCGGGCCGGACCCGATGCGGACCAAGGTGGCCTCACCGGCCGCAACTGCCTGGACGTGAAGAGCGAGTCCGAGCCCACACACGACGGCAACAGAGATGAGGCCGCGCCCGATCAATGTCGGGCTCCGGAAGTTATGTCGACCTCGGGATGATCTGTCAGGTGTCGGCGCGTCGGTCATGGTCTGTCGACGTTCCCCGGGACTTAAGGCGCTTGGCGATATCAACTTCGCGGCCGTGTCCACTCGGCTCGTAGTACACGTGATCGGAAACTTCGGGTGGTCGGTACGCCTGGGGCACCCAGCCCGCGGGGTCGTCGTGGGGGTATTTGTAGCCTTCCCCGTGACCCAATTTGGTGGCACCGGGGTAGTGGGCGTCGCGCAGATGTGTGGGAACCTCGGCCCGCGCTCCTCTGCGCACGTCTTCGAGCGCTCTTCCGAGGGCCGTGGTGACACTGTTCGACTTGGGCGCGCACGCGAGGTAGACGACCGCCTCCGCCAGGTTCAGCTGGGCCTCGGGGAGCCCCACGAAATCCACCGCTCTGGCGGCAGCGTCGGCGACCACCAGTGCCATGGGATCGGCCAGGCCCACGTCCTCGCTGGCGAGAATCGCCAGGCGCCGGGCGATGAACCGCGGATCGGATCCGGCCTCGAGCATGCGTGCCAGCCAGTAGAGGCCGGCGTCGGGATCCGATCCCCGCACAGACTTGATGAGAGCGCTCACCAGGTCGTAGTGATCGTCGCGTCCGTGATGGATGAGCTTTCCGGCCCGGGCGCGTTCGACGTGTGACACCTCGATCTGTCCACCTTTGGCCAGAGCTATTGCGATCTCGAGCGTGCCGAGCGCAGAGCGCGCGTCGCCGTCTGCCAGTACCACCAGCTCGTCGAGAGCAACGTCGGAAGCGGTCTGGTTCTCCTCTTCGAGCCCGCGGAGCATGACGGTGCGGATCTCGTCCTCGCTCAACGGGTAGAGCCGCCACAGGGTCGACCGGCTGAGGAGCGGAGAGTTCACGCTGAAATAAGGGTTTTCCGTGGTCGCGCCGATGAGCACGACCAGTCCGGCTTCAACCGCGGGTAGGAGCGCGTCCTGTTGACCGCGGTTGAACCGGTGCACCTCGTCGATGAACAGGATCGTCCCGCGTCCCTGTTGACCGAGGCGTTCGCGTGCCGCGGCGATCTCAGCGCGTACGTCGGCCACGCCGGCGGTCACCGCCTGAAGAGTCACGAACTCCTTCGAGGAGTGCCCGGCCACGGCGAGGGCGAGCGTCGTCTTGCCCGACCCCGGGGGTCCCCACAGGATGGCGGAAGTCACCCGGTCGGCTTCAACCAGTGACCGCAACGGTGCGCCTGGACCTACCAGATGTTGCTGTCCGACGACCTCATCGAGGGTTCGCGGCCGAAGGCGCGCCGCGAGGGGTCCGCGCCTGTCC
>JBAPRR010000109.1:0-3422 GCA_049281195.1 Acidimicrobiales bacterium | reverse complement strand
CACCGAAGATCCGGTCTCCCAACCCCCCACATCGACCACCGGCGCAAATCCCCATCCCCGCGCCTTCGAACCACCGAGGTTCCGCATTCAACTGAAAGTGCCCGGCGGAGCCGGCGCGCTCGAACACCGCGATGGCCCCCGCAACGGGGGCCATCGTTTTTTGCAGACCAGTTAGTCGGACGCCTCGCCCGTGCCGGCGAAGTCGAGCATCCCTTCCATGGGGCTCGACGCGAGAGCGTGCCACCGCAGGGGTATCCGCCCGGCATGTCGCGCCCGGTACCCGGCTTCCACGGCAAGACGGATGGCGGTCGCCATGGCGGTCGGATCCTCCGCGCGATTGATCGACGTCGCGGCCAATACGGCGTCGCAGCCGAGCTCCATTGCCAAAGCCGCATCAGAAGCCGTGCCGACGCCGGCATCGAGGATCACCGGAACTTCGACCGACTCGACCAGCAGAGCGATGTTGTGTGGGTTGCGGATTCCGAGTCCTGACCCGATCGGTGAACCGAGCGGCATCACCGCCGCACAGCCGGCCTGCTCGAGACGTCTCGCCAGGACCGGATCGTCCGTCGTGTAGGGAAGGACGGTGAACCCGGCATCGCACAGCTGCTCCGCAGCCGCGACGAGCTCCACCGCATCCGGAAGCAACGTGCGTTCGTCGCCGATCACTTCCAGCTTTATCCAGTCAGTCTCGAAGGCTTCACTCGCGAGCTTCGCGGTGAGTACGGCTTCTGCGGCTGTAAAGCACCCGGCGGTGTTCGGAAGGACACGTACCCCGCACGAGGCAAAGATGTCGACGAGAGATAACCGAGCCGTCGGATCAACCCTCCGCAAGGCGACGGTGGCGATCTCCGCACCGGCGGCCTGAAGTGAGCGGGCGAGCGAGTCGAGGCTTGACATCCCACCGGTTCCCATGATCAGGCGGGAACGCAGATGTACGCCCGCTATCTCCAGGTCGGGCAGGTCGGGCAGGTCGGGCAGTTCGGGCAGTTCGGGCAGTTCGGAGGGTCTGTCGGCGTCCTGACTCACACCCTCAGGGTACCCGGGGCCGGAAAGTCAACCCCCGGCAGCCGCCGTCAGGATCTCGATCTGGTCCCCGGCACAGATGTGCTCTCGCCCCCACTGGGATCGTGGGACGACCTCGCCGTTACGGGCGACGGCAACGCCGCGAACCGATCCGACCCGCGTGACGACGAGGTCCGCGATGGTGTCGTCCGGGGCCAACTCGGCGGACTCGCCGTTGATCGTGGCGAACACGGCTTCGGCTTCGGCTTTGCGCATCAGTTACCAACTCCGGTTCGCACCACGCCTGTTCGAGCCACAGCCGACATCCGGGTTTCCCTGTCGGCTCTGAACGGACCGACAAACTCGGGAACCTCTTCGCCCAGTAGCGCAGCGGTGATCGCGTCAGCGGTGATGGGGGCGAGGAGGATGCCGTTTCTGTAGTGACCGGTGGCCACGGCCAATCCTTCGAGGGAAGTCCATCCGATGAAGGGACCGTTGTCGGGGGAGCCCGGGCGGAGTCCCGTGAAGCATTCGGACAGCTCGAGGTCGGCGATGCCGGGAATGGCGGTCCGAGCATCACGGAGCAAGTCGTACACCGCGCCGGCTTGAACGCGGCGGTCGTAGCCCATCTCTTCGACGGTTGCTCCGATGACGATGGTGCCGTCGGCACGCGGGACGATGTAGACGTACGAGCCGTGCACCATGCACCTGACGTTGCGATCGATCAGGGGATGTGCCGGGTCTCCCTTCACCCGGAGAATGTGACCCTTGACCGGTCGGATCGGGGGAAGGACCTCCGCGGGGAAGTCGCCGCCGATATTGGGCGTCCAGCATCCGGCAGCGATGACGACGTTGCCCGCCGGGATCTCCTGACCGTCCGACAGCCTGACTCCTGTCGCCCTCATCCCACCGCCGCTGCGCCCGGCACCGCCCGAAACCAAGATGTCGGCAACCGCCGCAGGAATCATCTCCACTCCGGCAGCGACAGCCGCTTGTTCGAGCGCCAAGGCGAGTCGGCGATTGTCGACCTGGTGGTCCTGCGGGGCAGATGCACCACCGCGGATGCCGGGCGTGAGGACGGGAACGAGCCGCCGACATTCAGACGCGGTGATCCGCGACGAGACGAGCCTGAGCGTGGCGTGGAAAGCAAGCATGCGATCGACCACCGCCATGTCGGATGCGTCGACGGCGACGACAATCGTTCCGGACTGCACGTAGCCGATCTCGGTTCCCGCTGCGCGTTGGAGCTCCCCGGTGAACGAAGGCCAGCGAGCGGCTGCAGCCAAATTCATCCGGACGATGTCTTCTTCGCCGATGTGGGCCTCGGTGACTGGGGCGAGCATTCCCGCTGCGGCCCAGGTAGCCCCCTGCCCCGGGGTGGGGTCGCACAGAGCTACGCGCATCCCCTGCTCAGCCGCCTTCCAGGCGATGGAAAGGCCGATTACGCCTGCACCGGCGATGACGACATCGGGAACTACGCCTGAATAGCCCTGCACCCGATGTATCCTACGGAGCTGCATTCGGGCCAGAGCCGTCCCGGGGTGACCACAAGAGGATCGTGTGAGAGACACACGAACCCGCGACGAGAACAGGAAACCGACCCCGATGCGCCGTCTCCACGAGTCGACGTCTTTTGGCCACACTGCCGACCCTGCATTTGGGTCTGCCGCCGAAGCCGACCCCGCCCGTACCTCCGGGCTGGAGGTTGATGGCATCCCGATGCCAGCCCCGATGCCGATGCCGCGCGCACGGCCCGGCACCCGCTCGCCCGACCGCACGCTCTACGACCCCCAGTTCGAACACGACGCGTGCGGAATCGCCCTTGTCGCGGACTTGACCGCCAGTCCCAGTCACCGTCTTGTCGATCAGGCGCTGACGGCACTCGAGCGCCTCGACCATCGCGGGGCGAAGGGTGCGGACGAGAACACCGGAGACGGAGCAGGGATCCTGACCCAGATTCCGGACGAGTTTCTCAGGGGCGTCGTCGACTTCGAGCTTCCCGAAGTGGGCCACTATGCGACGGGAACGGTGTTCCTTCCTCAGGATCCCGACGACGCAACCAAGGCGCGAAGCTCGATTGCGGAGATCGCGTTGCAAGAGTCACTAACGGTTCTGGGCTGGCGCGAGATCCCGACTGTCCCGGATCAACTCGGTGACGCCGCTGTCCACTCAATGCCGGCGATCTGGCAACTCTTCGTCGCCACCAACCAAACCACCGACCAGACCGTCACCACCGCCCAAACCGCCACCGCCCAAACCGCCACCGCCACCACCACCACCGATCCGGCCCTCTTCCTCGACCGCCTCAGCTTCTGTCTGAGGAAGAGGATCGAGCACGAGCTCAACGGCGTGTACATCCCGTCGTTGTCGGCGAGGACACTCGTCTACAAGGGGATGCTGACCAGTCTTCAGCTGCG
>JBAPRR010000108.1:0-8143 GCA_049281195.1 Acidimicrobiales bacterium | reverse complement strand
CTCAAAAACACCTCTCAGGCCGCGGCCAGGCCGCGGCAGGTTCACTGCCGGAGAGCGAGAACGAAATCGTTGCGGGGAAAGGAGATAAGAGGATCCGATACGCCGCATGCCTCGAATCGGCCCTGGGCATCCTCAACGCCAAAGCGCTGACTTGATGGGAGCCGATCCGATAACCAGTCGCTCAGTCCTTCGGGAGTGGCACGAGATATCCAGCGACTCTAGTGCCGGTGCTCTGACAGCTGAGGACAACGGTAGACGGACTATCCAATGAGTCACTGGCACCGACCCGATACTCCTATTTTCGGGGTGCGGCAGTTCATACGTCACCTTCGTTGACTCTGATCGCGTTGTCGCCTTCGAGTGGACTCACTCTGGATCATTACCCGAGCCATGGCCTTCTCTTGAGTGATTAGGGTTTTGTGACGCTGAAGATTAATCACACGCGCGTCAGGCAATCCAAAAGACGGAGATCCGTAAGCAAGGTGAAGTCCGATAGACCGGGCAATATATGCAGGAAATCTCTTTCCAAAAAAAGACGATCGTGTAAGCGGCTTCAAACTCGAAAGGTCATTGACTTCAACAAACAGACATCTTCGTGCCTTAAGGGCGCGCAACACACACCACTCTACTCAAGACTCGCTTTCTGATTTCCAGCCAGGGTCCGCTTTGTCAAAAGCATCGGCGATATCTTGTATATGGTAACCGAGTTCGATCAGTTGCTCGACAAGCCGCTGGGACGGAGTTGGTGCATCGCTCGACCAGGTCGTGTCCTTATACTTTGAAGGAGTAACGATCGCTAAATAACCTCCTGGGACCTCCTGTATCGATATCGGCATAGCAACTACTTTAGTCGTCGATCGAAATGGTGAGATAAGTTCGCACGCCGCTCACGTTTGTCTTTTACCCGCTCGAGTCGAACTCTCCACTGCTGGCATCGACACATTTGAATCATGGGCACAGACGCTCTAGTCGTTGGCTTGCCCAAGTGTTCGCCATCCTCCGTGGTCCTGGGCGCGGTGTGATCGCTCGCCCCCACTGCGAGGAATGGAGACCCCGAAGAGTTGTCAAGGGAGGAGAGACTCTCCCGGAGTTCGTTGGCGACGGTCTCAGGGCCTTCCGCCGAATCGTCCTCAAATCCTCAAGGAATCCCTTGTCATGACCGAAGGTTCGACACTAACGTCAGGCGCACAAATCCAGTCAGGGGAGCGGACATGGAGCCACGGCGGGCGACGAAGCGACTACGAATCTTGTTCTTCCTTAGCGCAATAGCCCTATTGGGTAGCGCCACCTGGGCATCTTTCGGCTCGCCTTCCGCGTCCGCCAGTTCGTCGCCGAATACGCCTAAGGCGTTCAAGGTTTCGGCAACAGACAACATCTGGGGTGCAGGACTAAGCACCGCACCCGACCCCGGCGGCGGTGGCGGGGGCACGCTTCCCGTCAAGGTTGCACTTCCCGCTGACACAAGTGCGGTGACATTTTCTGACGTGAAGCACGCGGTGTCCTATGAGTCAGGAGAGTCGAACGGACCCGACGGTGATCAAAATGCCGGATTCGATATGAATATTTCCTCTAACGGTGGCATTTCCGGACTCATGGATACAGACGTCTACCTCTACCTTGTTGGCGTCTTTCTCGACCACGACCAACCCGCGAGCGCCCCTGCGACTCTGAACTTTACGAACGACCACTCGTTCAAATCTCTGTCACCTGAACTAGGACAGGTCTTTTTTATCGGGGATGGCCTGACAGGGACGGGAACCGGAACAACCCAACACTTCAAGGTTCCGAAGGGCGCCACCTCCCTATATCTCGGATTTGCTGACGCTAATGCCGGTACTGGTCCGTGTGGGTATTACGGCGATAACTCGGGATCTCTGAAGGGAAAAGTCGACTTCACGTCGTAGTGCCAAGCACCTGAAGAGTGCGCAGCGACGCTAGGTGTTGTTTGCGCACTCACGTCTACCCGCGCTTCTTCAGAAACCCGTTGGGGACTCATAGGAAAAAGCTTGGCCCTAGTCGATACGAACATGGAATGAGACGAGATCCGGGACTCTCGCGCTGTTAGCGAAAGGCCGTGTTCTAGATGGTCGGGTTGTTCAAGTGACGACGGCCGCTGTCTCGAGCCTTGGCGAGCGCCAAGATCGCCTCACCGCCGAATAGGTCGGGATGCAGAAAACGGCCGCGATCCTCATCCATCTTGTCGACCTCGACTGGGATCCGGTTGGCGTTGGCCCAGACGTCCTGTCGAATGCCGGTTACCTGCCAGGACACCTTCTGCTCCGCCGTCCCTCCCGCAATCGAGAATTTTCCGTCATTGACCACCCGTGAGATGTGCAGTTCCGGTGCAGGGGAACCGACGGCGGTGAGCTGGTAGCGGTAGTCGCGGTTGAGCGCTTCAAACCAGCCCGGCAACTCAACCGTCGCGCGTCCGTCGCCGTCGAGGGTGACGGTGCCGTCGTAGACGTTCTTCATGTCGGGCGACTCCACGAAGGAGTGGTACAGATATTTGTTCGCCGGGTCGACGGGGTGGTCAATCTTGAACGACCCGCCCCCTTTCGTCAGATTGCCAAGCACACCGGCGTTTCCATCCGCGTATAGGGCAACGGAGTTTTCGGAGTAGGCGTAAACGCCGATGCTGTTCTCTCCACTGCCGGTCGCGGAGCCGTAAACGCCAACGCCACTCGAGCCAGTGGCATCCCCTCGGACGCCGATCCCAGACTCGTTCGCCGCGTCGCCTTGGACCGCATTACCGAACTCAAACTGGCCGCCGCGACTCCCATAAATGGAGGTCCCGCTGATAGAAGTCCCGTAGACGCCGTAGCCGCCGTACTGACTGTTGTCGACGCCCTGGACGCCGTATTGGCCGGTCGCACTCGTGTAACCAACGACTCCGACACCATTTTCAGAGGTCCCCTGAACGCCGTAGCCGCCACCTGAACTGCCGTCAACGCCTTCAATCGCACTCTGACCACTGGTGTCACCTGTGATGGAGCCGTAGACCCCGGTGCCGTTATCTGACAGGCCGTATAATCCGTAAGCGCCGTCGGTACTTGTGTCACCCCCGAGAACACCTGCCTGGCCAGAATCAGAGGTGAAACCTGCAAGCGCGACACCCTTTTTGTTGGTGATTATGGTGGCCGCGCTGGCTTTGTTCGACTCGCCCAATAACACCGGATTGCCATCTGTGGCACCCGCCGGTTCAACCCCGGCTACGACGCTCGCGCCAACTCCCGCCGCTGCCACCCCGAGAAGCATCTTGCGTCGTCCTACTCGGTGAGTTGGTTGGTCAGCCGTGTCATTGTCATCCTGCGAGCCGTTGGAACGAACAATGTCGTCGGGCACTTTGGCCACCTTTCTCGTCCCCCAACCCCCACCGGGCAAGGTGAGCATTGGTTAGACCCGTATGGTTGCACTGTCAGATGGTTTGCTCGACCAGCCCAGATGGACCATCCTTCACCCAGAGCGTCGTCTTTCTAAAGAGGCCCGATGTTTGGTCAATGAGCATCGAACGCGAAGTATCGGTTTGTAACGCGATCCACCTTGTTTGGGCTCAAGGCGGAATGCTGCAGGTTGCAAGATGTAAGTGAGAGTTCAGAATTCAGGCGGTCATGGCACGACGGCGAGGCGGCTGCATTCTCGTTGAACATGTTCCATACGCGGATGCCCCCGCAGATCGTCATCGACTCGTGGCCCGTCTCAGCCGTCCCCTTTCGCCATTTCGACTTCTTGCACGGTTCGCTCCAGCAAACAGAACTCATTGCCACCTGGGTCAGCCAGCACAACCCACGACACATCCGTACCCTGACCGATATCGACGCGGGTGGCACCCAGGCGGAGCAAACGGTCGAGTTCGGCTTCGGTACTACTCCCGTCGGCTCGCAAGTCGAAGTGCAGCCGGTTCTTCACCGTCTTCATCTCGGACACCTTGCCGATTTCGAGAGTCGGCATGCTCGTCCCCGGTGCCCTCAGGTCCATTCCAGTGTCGTCCTGGAAAACCACTTCCCATCCGAGCGCCGCCTTCCAGAACTCAGCAACAGCAAAGGGTTCTACGGCACCGATGGTCACGCTCGCGATGCGGCGAGTCATGATGCAATCGTAGGACAACCTGGAAAGTTGAAGTCCCTATCCGACCAACCCCGCTAACGCGTACGTCGGGTGCCCGTCGAAGTTGTGGCTTTTGGTCGCCCTCCGGTCCGCATGCCGCCAAACACCCAGAACATCGCCCAGACTTGCCACTAAATCGATCTCGGACATGCGAAGCCTGTTGAGCTGATACTTTGGGCAGAACCCTGAGACTCTGGATCTGAGATACCAAGTACGTTCGTCCAGCCCCCGCGGGAAAGTTTGGTCAAAGGGTGACCGTCTTTCTTAATCTTCAAGGCATCGGCTCGGAAGGTGGTGAGCCACCAAGGAGGTGGTGCCACCTTCGAGACCATCGTTCCCGCCTGGCCCGTTGCCTCAGCTTCCGTTGTAGGGGCGTCGCGACAAGAGGTTCACCCGATTGAAGAACACCGGCGGTCAATGGGTTATTGAGTATCGCATTCGCGTCCATCGCCACCTGGACGAAATACCGGGGGTCCTGAGATGTTTCACTATTGTCTACGTCATCAGCTCGCGCGAGGTCCCGGCCGAACCGAGTTGAAGCAACCGGAGCGGGGATAAGCGGGCCAGGCAACGGTTTGTCAGGCGGTTCATCTTTACCCTCAGTACCCCGGTCCCGTACGAGATTCGTTGGTCGCCCACAGGACATCCACCGCTGTTCGTGGATGCCGTAGGGGTCGAGGTACCAGCCCTCGGCATCATCGTCGTTGATGTCGCCCATTGATCCATCCTAGGAATCAACCAGCTCCGTCGTTGCCAGCGGAGCTTCCAGGAACTGTCGTCCGCTTAGAAGGCTACTGGGCACCACAGTACTCACAGCCCTCGGGCGACAGTTCCTCTGGAGCAGAACTAACCGACCATTTTGCTTCCGTGTTCTTCGGCCACTCGCCGCAATACTCTCCGCCGGTCCGTGCCCACAACCGGCGCGCCGCTGCGCCTGGCCGCCGCGAGTACAACGAGAAGCAGCAGTCCAAGGCCAGGTCCCACCAGGTGCAACAGAGATTGCAAAACAGTCGCGCGTCAACTGGTGGACGATCGCGCGCGACACATGGAAGATCTTCGAGCCTGGACGGCATTGTGCGACGCGTGAACGACATAAGACACAGATCGAACGAACGAGCGACACGAATACCGTCAACTCCGCAACCTGATCCGCTCTACGAGGTCCTGCAAGACCGAGCTGTCGAGAAAGAGGCCACAGACCCCGGGGTTTCAGACCGTCGGAGTGTTCGCTCCTTTCGCGATTGCCAAACAGCGCAGATTTCTATTCAACACGAGATATCGTCGTTCTGCTCCAGACGGATCGCCACTATCATTCGCAGGCAATAATCGGTCCCGAGAAATTTCTCCCCTCCATCTACGAACACGAAGGAACCAAGCTGCCAGTACCGAGTACTGAGTTTCGGGATCCAAACTTCGATGGAATTGTCGTGGAGTTATCATCAGCAAGCAATGCAGGACCGGGCTCATCCCGTAGAGGCTCGGACCGACGCTCGTTGAGCATTTTCGGACTTGCGAGATCCGATTTCAGGCCGAGGTGGAGACTGCGGCATAGACCTCGAGACACTCAGCGATCAGCTCGTCGTCTGCTCCAACCACTCGCGGACGAAGAGCAGGTCCGTAGGTGCCAGGGAGCTCGTCAACGTCGAAACCGCGACAAGTTTGACGTGGTCGTGCTGGAAGCGCCTAAGTATTGGAAGCGCCTAAGTAGGAGCACGCGCATGACAATGGACCTTAGAGTCCGCCCGCCCCTCCCATTCGGGAGTTTCGCCCATCTGGTTACCTGACGAGTTCGGCACAATCGGCCGGGTCGACTTGGCTAGCTGTTATCGGACAGGCTGGTTCGTCGGGCAAACGGCGCCGCTGAGCAGCGTTGACGGGTTGACCGTCGCTTTCCGACCTCGCGCTCGCTCGTCAGCGACACGACAAACCGCCCCAGCTGGAGACAGCCTGATGGGTTCGCCAGTGCAACGATCCGACGTCCGTTCCCGATCGTCTCCAGATCCTCGCCCGGTTCGCAGTTCTGATCTATTGCCTTCCGGAAAGACAAATGACCGAATCAGAGGTCATTGCGTCATCGGGCTTCACAGCAGAATGCAAAACGACCGATCTCATCGGTCGCGATGCTGAGTTCGTTTCGCCGGGTAAGCGCTTGACGGATCAACCGCGGCCAGTGAGACTCCTCCGAGGCGGAGGCAGACTGCTCTTTGCAGGAACTTCGGGAGGTGGGACCAGTGTCCGAACAGGGTGCGACGACGCTTCATTTCGAGGCTCCCGGTCCGGGCTCGTGGAACTTGGATCCAGTCCATTTCCCGCGCCCCGTAACGCTGTACTGGTCCGAGATGCAACCCGAGCCTTTCCGTCGTGGAACGAGCGAATTCATGGCGTACTTCGGGACGGTGCTCGGAGCGTTGGAGACACAATACGTAAACGGCTTCGCTTACAACACGATGCGACCGGCCCCGGAGAACGAGATCCCCGAACGCTTCGCTCGCGCCGAGATGGTTTGGGAGCAAAAGTTATGGCGCGAGCAGTTGCGCGAGTGGGACGAGACGGCGAAGCCCACCGCTATCAGGACTCACCGCGAATTGCAGTCTGTCGACGCGGACGGACTCTCTGACGAAGGCCTTGTTGCATACCTGACGCGCTGCCGAGAGCACCACTCCCAGATGACCTTTCAGCACATGCGTTTTACCGGCTCGGCGATGCTTCCGGTCGGCGACCTGCTAGCGCATCTCGGTACCTGGACCGGCGTCGCGCCGGCAGAGGCACTCGCGATGATGCGCGGCGCAACTCCGGTTTCTGCCGGTGCCTCGGGTGAGCTCGACCGGCTCATAGTCGCGATCAGTCAGGACACCGCCGCTCGAGCTCTGCTCGACTCGGACGGCGACCCCGCAAAGGTGCTCACGGAGCTGCGTACGTTCGGGGGTGCCGTGGGTACGGCCATGTCTGAATACCTCGACCTCGTGGGTTGTCGGCTACTTGACGGCTTCGATATTTCTGGGCGCTACGCACTTGAGATGCCCGACGCTCTTCTGCGCTCGATCCGATCGTCTGTGGGCGGTTCCACAAACGATGGGGCGGACGTAGACGCGCTGACATCGGACATCCGGGTTCAGGTACCTGAGCAAAACCGTGCGGAATTCGACGACCTCGTCGCCGAAGCGCGGCTCATGTATCGCCTGCGCGACGAACGCGGCGTCTTCAGCGATATATGGGCTTCAGGCATCATGCGGCGCGCTGTGCTGGCGGCCGGTCGTCGCCTTGAAAGCAAGGGCCGTGTTCACAACGCCGAGCATTTCATCGATGCCTGCTTCGGCGAGATGTGCTCATTGGTGGTCGGAGAAGACGGGCCATCTGCCGACGAACTGGCACAGCGCTTCGCGGACCGCAGCTCGCGCACGGCCAAGGAAGCTCCGATGTCACTTGGACCGCCCTCACCACCACCACCTGATCCGTCCGGCCTTCCGCCCGGTGTGGCCAGGGTCATGCAGGCCATGGGCATCGCTATGGCCGGAATGTTCGGTAGCTCCGAAGCACCGCACGGGGAAAATCTCCTCCGCGGTCTCGCTGCAAGTGGCGGTGCCTACGAGGGGCCGGCTCGACTCGTATCGCGTCCGTCCGAATTCGATCGAATTGTGCAGGGTGACGTGCTCGTGACCGAATCGACGAGCGAGGCGTTCAATATCCTTCTTCCATTGCTTGGTGCGATCGTGACCGATGCGGGGGGACTGCTTTCTCACTCCGCGATCGTTGCGCGTGAGTACGGTATCCCCGGCGTAGTCGGGACTCGTGATGCGACCAACCGAATTGCTGACGGCACGCGCGTGCGCGTAGACGGCGACGCGGGTGAAGTGACTGTTTACACATGACAGAAGTCGTGCCGCTCGTCGACGCGCTCGATGAATCGCGGTTCGGAGCAAAGGCAACCGGGTTGGGAGCCGCCGCGCGCTCCGGTTTGCAGGTTCCAGCCGGTATCGCCCTGTCAGGTGAGATCGTCGACGAGATCGCTGCCGGACACGAGAACGCCATCGAACAGCTC
>JBAPRR010000107.1:0-20445 GCA_049281195.1 Acidimicrobiales bacterium | reverse complement strand
GGAGCAGGGCGGTCCGCTCCTCGGGGTTCATAACCCGGACCTCGATCCGGGGGTCCGCCGGGACCACAGCTTGCCTGACCCTTTCAACGAGTTGATCGGTGGCCAGCCAGTGCTCGGACGGGATGATGAGCTCGATCTCGACGCCCCGGCGCCGGGCCCTCACCGGCCCCACCATGCCCAGCTCGTCGAGCCCGCGACGAAGGTCGGGCTCCTGCACAGCGCCGATCGACAGCCGGATGTCGGCTTCGGACAGGTCCAAGGCCTCCCCCGAACTAAATAGGTCTCCGGGCGGGATATGCCCAACGACCAGGGCATCCATAAGCCCCGCCGGTAGACTAATGGTGTGGATGGGCTGGCCGGCGCGGATGTCGTAGGCGGTGATGTCGCCGAATTACAGGTGGCCCAGACCGACGCGCCATCGGATCGGCGCTTTTCTGCCGCGGTCGCGGCGGTAACGGCAGCCTTCGGGGATCCGACCCGACGCGAGATCTATCTACACGTCCGGTCCAATCCGGGAGCGACCGCTTCAGAGGTGGCGACGTCGTTTTCGTTACATCCGAACGTGGCCCGACACCATCTCGACCGTCTGGCCGCGGGCGGCTACCTGGCAGTGACGCTCAACCGTTCGCAAGCCTCGGGAGCGGGCCGGCCCTCCAAGCGTTACCGGGCTGTCGACGATGCCACGGCAGATCCGACGGTCGATCTCTTCGGGCGCCGCGACGATCTTCTGGTGTCGCTCTTGGGTGAAGCCCTGACCCTGCTCGGACCGGACGACGCCGAGCGGATGGCAGAGCGCGTGGGCGAGCAATACGGGCGCGCACTGGCTGAGCGAATGGAACCGGGGGAAGGACAGAGGAGTCTGCGCGCTGCGATGCACACGATCGCTGACGCCCTGACCGCGCAAGGCTTCGCCGCTCATGCCGAAGACCGCGGGACGGCGACAGCCGTCGTGGCGGAACAGTGCCCGTTCGGCGATGCGGCATCGCAGCACCCGGTGTTGTGCGCGGTCGACCGCGGCATGGTCAGAGGACTTTTAGCGGGGCTGTGCGGTGAGGTCGTGCAGGGTTCGACCCCTGTGGTCCTTTCGAGCAGGGCCCGTGGCGACGACGCATGCGCGGCACTGGTCTGACACTGACCAACAGAGCCTCTGTCGTCTAGGTGCGGCACTACCTCGATCACGCGTCAACATCGCCGCCCCGACCTCAAGTCGTAGAAGCGATGGTGTCGTGGTTTACGGGGAATGAATCTGTCGCCGCGGATCCCGGGCGGGTTCACACCGAGGGCCGGATCGCCCGTCAACTTTTGGAAGATGCCCGAGACCGGGTGGCCGCAATGCTCGGAACCCGGCCCCGTCAGGTCATCTTCACTTCCGGCGCCACCGAATCGATCAATGCTGCAGTGTGGTCGGTCACTCGGGCACATCCGGGACAAGCGGTGGCCCTGGCCGGCGTGGAGCACTCGAGTGTGCGGCAGGCCTCCGAGCGCCTCGCCCCGGTGCTCCTTCTCACAGTCGATAACGCCGGGAGGATCCTGCTCGAAGAAGCCGCCAGGGGAATCGAAGAAGATTCGCCGGCGCTCGTGCACTGCCAGATGGGCAACCACGAGGTGGGGACACTTCAGCCGGTGGCGCAGATCGTCGAGCTCTGTCACCGAAACGGCGTGCTTGTTCATGTCGACGCGGCAGCGGCGGCCGGTCATGTGGAGATGAACCTCGACGCCCTGGGCGCGGACCTTGTCTCTGTGAGCGCCCACAAGTTGGGCGGACCTCCGGGGATCGGCGCGCTGGTATTGCGACGGGGCTTGCGACTCCCCCCTTTCATCGTCGGCGGCGATCAGGAACGAGCGCGGCGTGCCGGTCTCGAGAACCTCCCGGCCGCCATCGGGTTCGGAGCCGCAGCCGAGGTGCTCTCAGAGCCGACGAGAATCGAGAAGGAGAGCGTTGAATCCCGCCGATTGATCGCTCGGATCACCCAGGCGGCCATCGACGTTCCGGGCGTGTCTGTGTTGGGAGCGGGCGCCGGGAAGGAGGGACTTCCGCACATCGTGGCGTTGTCGGTGGAAGGTGTCGAGGCCGAGCCGGTGCTGCTGGCATTGGACCGTGCCGGCATCGCGGTGCACTCCGGATCCTCGTGTTCGTCCGAGTCGCTTGCGCCGTCGCCCGTTCTCGAAGCCATGGGAGCAGATGCAGATCATTCACTTCGCGTGTCGGTCGGTTGGTCGAGCACCGATGCCGACGTCGACGCATTCTGTGAGGTGTTCCCGCGAGCAGTCGTTGCACTGCGCGCGCTCAGAAGCTGAACGACGCACACGGATTTACCATTCAACCGCCAAGCAGTTCGAACATGTCTTGAGCCTTCCACCAGTGCTCTGCGCGACCACGCTTGCCGGTCGGACCTGAGAGCGGAGTGAGGATCCCGCGCCTCTCGAGGAGGGTGAGGCCGGACAGGTAGCCACCGCGGTCTCTCGCCAACTGAACCGAGACAGTCGCGCACTACATGCCGATGGCGGAACTTCCGGCGGAGAAGGCCACCGAGCTGGTTCACGTCAAGGTTGTCGCCCCCACGATGCTGGTGCGCGCCGCGGTGCCGGGAATGATCGCGCGCGGCGAAGGAACCATCATCAACGTGGCCGGGATGATCGCGTTCAGTGGTCCCGCTACACAAGCGCTGCTCCCGCGACGCGCCGTGTACGCCGGGACATTGGCCCACCTCGTGGCCATGACCCAGGTTCTACATGAGGAGCTCAAGTCCGTCGGCTTGAAGATCCAGGTGGTGTGCCCCGGAGTTGTGGCCACCGAGTTCCACGAGCGTCAGGGATTGGACCTCAGTTCTGTGCCACGCATGTCAGCCGAAGATGTCGTCACCGCCAGCCTGCGCGGCTTGGAGCTGGGCGAGGTGGTCTGCGCTCCCGGTGTCGAGGACGCCTCTGTGCTGGACGCAGTGTTCCAGGCGGACCTGAGTGCATTCGGCGCCCAGAGCCCCGAACTGGCCAGCCGTTATCGGTCCAACTGACCCAGTCAGCTCTTCGCAGTGGTAGTTGCCGTGGACGGTTTCGTGGTTGTCGTAGAGCTGTGACCGGCAACGCCCGGAATGGGTGGCAAAGGCTCCTTGGCCCTCGTATAGGCGAGGCGAATGTCAGGGAGGAACGGGGCTATCGCGCTGGCGCCCGGCTTGTCGTTGATGAATTGCCCGTACTGGACCACCGCATCCTTGGGCTGTCCTTCGATGAGAAGCATCGATCCGAGGTAAGCCCGCGCAGACGGTAGCTCCGGATCGAGAGCGACGGCCCCTTCTTCGTAGGTCGCCCCCTGCTGGACGGTCTTGTTGCTTTTGTCCAGAACGCCGGCCTCGAACTCGATCCAACCGGCCTCTGACATCGCCAGCGCGTTGGACGGATCCTTCTCGAGAACCTCTTCGTAAACGGTGAGGGCTTCTGAGAGCTGACCCTCCTGCTCGAGGACCGCCCCCTGTTCCATCAGACGCTGCACCTGCTGGCCGGTGGGTAACGCGGGACCCGACCCGGTGACGGGGTTCCCCGGGAGCTGGTCTCCGGTGTTGAGCACGATCAACCCGACGATCACGGCGGCGAGAAGACAAATTATGCCGCCCACTAGCAGCGTTTTGCGGCGCCGGCGCGGACCGGCCACTGCAATCTTGGCTCCGTCGGCGTCTTCTGACGCCGGCTCAGCATCTTCAATTTCGGCTGGGCTTTCTGTGGTCAGCGTCGCCGTCTGACCAGCGTCGATCGACTCGATGGCGCGAAGGACCTCTGCAGCCCGCGTGGCGTAACGGTCGTACAGCCGCGAGAAGTCCTCATCCGATACGTCGCCTGCCTCGCGCTCGTCTTCAAGATCCTGAATCGACCGGAGGAGAAAGTCGCGCTCGCTCTCCAGGTCGTCCAGTCGCTGATCCTTCACACCCACCTTGCTCATGAGCGCTTCACTCTCATCGGACCACTTCGGTGGCGACGGAGGTGCTTCGGGCTCCGAGAGCCTCCGAGACGATCCTGCGATCGTCCTCCCCGGCCGGAGCGTCGGCGGTAACCGATCGCTTGCGCCAGAAGAGCACCCCCACCACGACCGCGGCAAGCACGAACCCCGCCAGCGGCGCGAACCACACGATGCTCTCCACTCCGCTCGCCGGGGGCCGGAGCAGGATCCCCGGGTAACGGCTCTGCAGATAGGAGACGATCGCAGCGTCGGATATCCCGTGCTCGGTGTCGACGAGCACGAGCTGGCGGATCGCGACCGCGGTCGGGGCCGACGAATTGGTCACCGACAGGTCGTCACAGCTCGGGCAGCGCAGGTCTGCATCGAGCGCCGCAGCACGCTCAGATGGAGTTGACGGCGCATGTCCACCTGCTCCCGCCCCGATCACGAGGGCGATGATGAGCACGACGCCCAGAACGGCCCAGATCCACGAACGCCAGCGGTTCTTCTTCGGTTGGCTCATTTCAGTAACCCGCCGCAGTGCCCTGCGCGATGACCTGGTTCAGATCCGAGACGGAGATCGGTCCGATGTAGTGGGCGACGACGACTCCGGTCGGGGCCACCACAAACGTCTCGGGGGGGCCGGTCACGCCGTATGCGACCTTGAGGTCCCCGGGATCGACGACCGCGGTGTAGTCGGCATGAGCCGAGCGGAGGAAAGACACCGCATTCGAGGCCGAGTCGTCGTAGACGATTCCGAGGACCACCGGCTGGCCGGCCCCCTTGTGGGAATTGGAGAACACTGCCAGCTGCGACTCTTCTTGCTGACATGGCGGGCACCAGCTGGCGAAGAAGTTGATGACTACCCATCTGCCCATCAGGCTTCCGAGCCTGAAGCTCCCCCCGGAAACAGTGCTCACAGTTGATGCCGGAGCTGCATCGATACCCGGAGCGGGCTTGCCCAAAAGAGCGGAGCTGGCCTGACCTACGGCAACCGGACGGGTAGCAAGGACCGCTATCAGGCCCGCAGCGACAACGAGAACGCTTACCGCTACCCACCTGGCCGTGTGGCGACGCTTGCCCGATGACATCGGGGCTGCGGACGCGGCGGCACCGTCGCCGTCGCCGGTCGTGGTCGCCGCGTCGGTGGTGTTGACAGACGTCACGGAACCGGGATCCCTACCGGTTGTTTGTCATTGTCCTTAGAGCTGTCGTTAGAGCCGTTCACTGAAACCAGGTCCGCGGAGTGACCGTTCGCACCACCGGCCGTCGGTTCCTCGCCAACGGTGTGCAAAGCGGTCGGTGTCCTTCCCTTTCTACGGCGTACCGGGATCACCGCGAGTGCTGCACCGAGCACCACCACTCCCCCGCCCACCCACAACCACATGACCAGGGGTTCAATGGTCACCCCGATGGTGATCGGCCCGCCGACCTGCAGGGGCAGTGTGTCGATGGTCAGGTACACGTCGTCTTTGAGGCTCGAGTCGATGGCGGGCGTGCCGACCGCTTCGGTATTGGCTCCGAACGAGCTCACCGCGGGGTGGAAGAGCCCGCCGCCGTCGACGCGGATGATCGCCTCGGTGGACGTTTCAGCCGGCGTCCTCACGATCGTCGTTCCCAGATACTCGAAGCTGTGACCGTCGACGATCGAAGTCTGACCGACTGCAAGGTTTGTCTCGTAACGGTGACCGAACGAGGTTGCCGCTGCGATTGCCACAGCGACCATCACGATGCCCAGGTGGACGATCATCCCTCCGTTCGCCCGACCGACCAGCCCCCTCCAGGCGCCGTCCCCATGACGGTGCGAAGCGCGTGCCGAAATGAACAGCTGCTGCATGTTCGAGAAGGCCGCCCACGACCCGAGCCCGAACGCTGCCAGAGGCGCCAGCCCGCGGACGCCGAGGGCGACGCAGATCACGACGACGGCGACCGCTCCGATTGCGGGGATCGTCAAGCGGTCCCGGAGGGTCGACACGTTGGTCTTGCGCCAAGGAAGTACCGGGCCGATCGCCATCAATGTGAGCAGTAGGAGCGCGAGAGGGATCGTCATCGTGTTGAAGTACGGGGCCCCGACCGTCACCTGCGTTCCGCGGAACGCTTCGTACAGAAGCGGGAAAACCGTGCCCAATAAAACGATGAACGCGAACGTGGCGAACAACAGGTTGTTGAGGATGAACGCACCCTCACGGCTGAGTGGCGAGTCGATCCCGCCCGGTGAGCGCAGCTTGTCGCCCCTCCATGCGATAAGGCCGAGACCGACCGCGAAGACCACGCCGAAGAACCCGAGCAGAAGCGGGCCGATGTCCGAATCCGAAAATGCGTGGACCGATTGCACGACCCCTGACCGGGTGAGGAATGTACCGAGAATGGTCAAACAGAAGGTCGAAACGACGAGCGAAAGGTTCCACACGCGCATCAAGCCGCGTCTTTCCTGGACGATCGACGAGTGCAGATAGGCCGTGGCGCACAGCCACGGGAGCAGTGAGGCGTTCTCGACGGGGTCCCACGCCCAGAAGCCTCCCCAGCCGAGGACCTGGTACGACCACCATGCACCGAGGAGGATCCCCGCGGTCAAAAACGCCCAAGCCAAAAGGGTCCATCTCCGGGTCATGGCCTGCCACGTCTCTTGCACGCGCCCGGTCGCGAGCGACGCAATTGCGAACGCGAACGGGACCGTGAACCCGACGAATCCGAGGTACAGAAGCGGTGGATGGATCGCTACTAGCGGGTTGTCCTGCAGCAAGACGTTTGGTCCGAGGCCGTCGGACGGGATGGTGCCCGAGATCGTGTTGAACGGATCGGATGGCCCGGCCATCAACGCGAAGAAGAACGCCGCCACGGAGAACAGGACGAGCATCGCCCAACCGACCAGCGGATCGTCGGCCTTTCTGCGAAAGCGGATCGTCACCGCCACGATGTACCCGGCGAGGATCAACCCCCACAGAAGGATCGAACCGGCGAGAGCGGACCACATGCCGGTGATCGTGTAGAGAAGCGGCGTCTGGCGGCTCGAGTTCTCCGCTACAAAGGCGACCGAAAAGTCGTGGGTGAGAAGCGCCCGCTGCATGGCGAAGGTGGCAAGCACAGCACCGCCCAGTAAGAGCGCGGCATATACGCGTGACGACTTGAGGAGATCGCCACGCTTGGTTGCCAGGCCTGCGACGCACACAACGATCCCCACCCCCGCCGCGGCGAGTGACAGCAGTACTCCAATATGGCCGAGGATCGCGTTCACAGGTTCGGTGCCGACTTACCTGGTCGTGCCGTTCGGCGCCTTGACCCGATTCGGATACTTGGCGATGTACTGAGAAGTGTGATCGACCAGTATCTGATCCGACGAGAAGAACGCCCCGGAAAAATGCCCCACCAGAACGACAGGAATGTCGGGCTGGAAAAGCTGGGGCGGCTGCCCCGTCTCGACCACCGCTTCACGTACACCGCTTGACTCGACCGTGAAATTCACGCCTTCGGTGGTGGGGTGGACCGTGCCCGGAACTACCAGGCCCTCGAGGCGGAACGTCGTGTCGCCCAGTTGCTGGCGCTGCGCCACCGCCTGGTTGACCGTAAGGAAGTAGTTGAGCGAGTTGGTTATCCCCTCGATCAGCAAGAAGACGAATGCGCCGATCAGTATCAGGCCCGCTATCGCCAGACGAAGCTTGCGCTTGCGGAGTTTCGACCTGCGCTTCGGTTGGACCTTCGGCGGGTTCGATTCCGCGTTCGTCGCAGCCGCGTGGTTCGCACCATCGACTGAGGTGGTTCCGGACGCCTTAGGCGTCCCGCTTGACGTCGTGGTCGACGTCGATGTCATGGCTCCCGCCGTATCCGGCGTTCGTTCACCCGGACCGCCAGCCGGGTCAGCCTGCGTCGGCGGGCGATCAACGTGACGCTGTAAGCGAACAGTGTCCCGAGCGCTGCGATGTAGCCGGCGTCGATATACCTCACGATGCCCCTCCCGTGGTTGAGTCACCTGCGGTCGACGAGGCGACTCCCGCGGGCTGAGGTTCTGTTCCTTCGGACCAGCGCTCGTCGAGCGCCAGAGCAAGCGATGCCCCTTCGAGGGCGTCGGAAAGCGTTTCGATGCGTAAGCGAACGCACAGCATCCAGATGAACGCCAGGGTGAACGCCACGAAGCCGAGCAGAAGCGTCCATGCCATCGATCCGTGAATGGTCGGAGACAGGTTCGCGTTCAACACGGTCGCTCCCTGGTGAAGCGTGTGCCACCAGTCGACCGAAAAGTGCACGATCGGGACATCGACCGCAGTGATCAGGACCGCGACCACACAGCGGCGCGCCCGCGCATCGAGCGTTCCGGGCACCCGGCGGATCGCCAGGTAGCCGAGCTCCATCACGAGCAGCATGGCGGTAGAGGTGAGACGGGCATCCCAGGCCCACCACACCCCCCACGTCGGGCGGCCCCAGATCGCTCCGGTTAGGAGCGTGAGAGCGGTGAAGACGACGCTCACCTCCATGGCGGCACCGGCGAGGCGATCCCAGAATGGGCTCCGTGTCCTCTTCCACAGCCACAGAAGGCTGGCCACGAACGCCGTCCCGAACGACAGGTACAGGGCCACCCATGCGATCGGCGGATGCACGTAGACGAGGCGTACCAGGTTGCCCTGGACCTTGTCGGGCGGTGTGAACCACAGGCCGAGCCATACGGTCGCGGCAATTCCCACCACCGCGGCGATACCTATCGATCTCACTGTCCACGTAGTGCGCCTGCTCCACTGCCCCGGCACGCGCACCTCATCCACGTTCGTTTCAGGCTGCGCCTCGAGTAAAGCGGTCATTCGGCCTCCTCTTGAAGCACGCCATAGAGCAGAACTCCGAGAACCAGATAGACGACGGCGAACACGAGCAGAAGAGGCATCCAACCGCCTGACCACGCCGGCGTCCCCGGTTCGGTGTGAAGCGCCTGCTGCCACACCTTGGTTCCGGCCACGAGGACGGGCGCCACCACCGGGAGCACCAACAACGGAAGCAGCGTCTCACGTACTCGCATGCCTGCGGCGAGGGCTCCGTAGAGAACACCGGAACCGGCCAGGCCCGCCGTTCCCGCCGCGCACGCCGCGACGAGGTTCCAGGGGTCGTGGATGTGCGCTCCGAACAGCAGGATCGCTCCGGCACCGAGAACGATCTCGAGGAGCACCAACTGAACGCACACGGCTGCGGCCTTGCCCAGGAAGACTCCGGCAGGATCGAGGCCCGCCAGACGCAGCCCGTCGCGTGCCCCGTCAGTTCCTTCGATGATGAACGCCCGCTGGACGGCGAGAAGGCCACTGAAGAGCACCGCCACCCAGAACACTCCCGGGGCGGCACGCAAAAGGTCCTGCGCGTCGGGACCGAGTGCGAACGCGAAGAGAACAAGGACCAGGACTGCGAAGGGCGCGACCTGGTTGACGAGCACCCTGGACCGGATCTCGATACGGAGATCCTTCCCGCACACCAAGACGGCGTCACGCCACATGGGCGCTCCCTCTGATGGCGATGATGACGGGTTCGGGTTCAGCCTCGGCTGTGGGAGCCGCAGAGGATTCGTCGGGCCGCATGACGGCTTCGTCTGAAATGACGCGCCCGCCCGCCATGGCCACGACACGGTTAGCTATCGCCATGGTTGCTTCGATCTCGTGTGACGCGGTCAGAACCGTGGCGCCTCCAGCCACCGCTTCGATCACGATCTGATCGAGCTCGGCGCGTGCGTTGGCATCGAGCGACGCGTGGGGCTCATCGAGGAGCCACAACCTCGGTGCGCGTGCGACCAGAACGGCGAGAGCCACCCTCTTCTTCTGTCCTGCCGACAGCTTGCTGACCTGTGTGCCCGGCAGGCGTCCGACCAGACCCAGTCTTTCGAGAGCGGGACCGACGGACTTTGTGTTCCCCCCGGAGGCACGTACTGCGAACCGCACATTTTCGGTGACCGACAGGTCGTCGTACAGAGCTGCGGCATGGCCGAGGAGGCAGACGTCGCGCCTGACCGCGGTGCAGTCGTCCACCAGGTCGTAACCGAGGACGGTGGCTTCTCCTTCGGCGACACGTAGGAGTCCGGCACAAACCCGGAGCAGGGATGTCTTGCCGGCGCCGTTCGGCCCAGTGAGTACGACGGACTCTCCCTCGTCGACGCTCAGGTCGGCGCCGGCGAGGGCCGGGAACCGTCCGGTCATCGCGACGGCGGCACGGAGAAGCACTGCGGGGGCCATGGCCGCCGACCATGCTACGGGCGCGTCGTGCCTGGTTACCAAGCGGGGAGCTGGGGCGTTTCCTGTGGAGGCCCCTCAGCTGACCGTCAGGCGGCTCAGACCGATGTCGCGCAGCACGTCAGCGACCACAGAGGAGACCCAGTGGAGCTGGTCGGTGACCAGTAGGGCCCCGAACACGATCAGGCCCACGCCGGCCACCAGGTTCACCAGCCACAGGCGGCGGCGCACCCGGGCCATGACCGCTGTCAGGCGACCGAAGGCGAGCCCGGTGGCGATGAAGGGCACACCGAGACCGAGTGAGTAAAAGACGAGGAGCACCACGCCTGAAGCGAGGGTGGCCCTGGCCGCGGTCAGGGTCAGGACTCCACCGAGGACGGGACCGATGCAAGGGGTCCAGCCGAAGGCGAAGGCCATGCCCATCAAAAGCGGTGCCCAGGGTCCCAGCTTGGACGGCAGGGGGTGGAAGCGGCGTTCCCGGTTGAACAGCGCCGGGGTCCCGATCCCCGCCAGCCACAAGCCCAGGAGCACGATGACGAGACCCGATGCGATCTCGAATGTCCGCTCGTGGTGCGCCAGAAGCTTGCCGAGCGCCGAAACGCTGGCACCGAGCGCGACGAAGACGATCGTAAAGCCGATGACGAAGGCCGCCATGCCCTTTATGACCGGCTTGAGGTCCCGTTTGCTCGCATCGGAGAGCTCCGACGCCGACAGCCCCGAGACCATCGACACGTAGCCGGGGACAAGCGGGAGAACGCACGGCGACAGGAACGAGAGCATCCCCGCGCCGAACGCCACGAGCAGGCCGAGCGGGTCGGCGGAGATCGATGCGATCACCGGTACTGCTCCTATGGGCACTGCTCTCTCTCCGTCTTACTTGTGTCTCCGTCTGGTGTCAGGCGATTTGACGGCGGACCAGCTCCATGTCGGCGTCGACCATCATCGTGACGAGGTCCTCGAACGAGTGAGTGCGCTCCCACCCGAGGGACTTCTTCGCCTTGCCCGGGTCTCCGATCAACAGGTCGACTTCCGCCGGACGCAGGAATCGATTGTCGATGACGACGTAGTCCTCCCACTTGAGGCCGGCGTGACCGAAAGCGATCTCCAACAGCTCACGCACCGAGTGGGTGTTCCCCGACGAGACCACGTAGTCGTCGGGGGTGTCCTGCTGGAGCATCAGCCACATGGCCCGCACATAGTCGCCGGCGTAACCCCAGTCGCGCTGGGCGTCCAGGTTGCCCATGGGCAGCTTTTCGTCTAGTCCGTGCTTGATGCGGGCAACCCCGTGGGTCACCTTGCGCTCCACGAACTCGAGTCCCCTTCGAGGACTCCCGTGGTTGAAGAGGATCCCCGACGTAGCGTGCAGGCCGTAGCTCTCGCGGTAGTTGATGGTGATCCAGTGGCCGTAGACCTTGGCCACCCCGTAGGGGCTCCGTGGATAGAAGGGCGTCTTCTCGGTCTGGGGGACCTCTTGGACCTTCCCGAACATCTCGGAGGACGACGCCTGGTAAAAGCGGATCTCGGGGTCGACGATGCGGATGGCGTCCAGAATCCTCGTCACACCGAGGGCGGTGGTCTCGCCAGTCAATACCGGCTGGCTCCACGAAGTGGGTACGAACGACTGCGCAGCCAGGTTGTAGACCTCGGCCGGGTTGTACTCGCGCAAGATCCCTATGAGGGAGACCTCGTCGAGCAGGTCCCCGGGCACCAGAGTTATCCGGTCCTGGATGCCGGTGATCCGTTCGAAGTTCACCGTTGACGAGCGCCTCACCATTCCGAAGACCTCGTAGCCCTCGTCCAACAGGAGCTCCGCGAGGTATGACCCGTCCTGGCCGGTGATACCGGTAATCAGCGCCCGCTTGGACCGCATCAGTTGTCTTCCTCCCGATCGTTAAGAGTCTCGAGAACGTACTTGTCGCACAGGTCGTTCATCACGAGCCTTGCCATCTGGGAGGTCGCTTCTCCAGGAATGCGGCCATTCCTTCTTTGGCGTCCTCCGTCTGGTTTATGAGAGTCAGCATCGCATGAAGATGGGCGAGAGCCTCGCCGCTCGACATGTCCCATACACGGTAGAACGAGTCGCGGCCCAGCTTGAGCGCTACCGGCGACTTGGCGGCCAGGGTCGTGGCCAGCTCGTCCACCGCCGACTCGAGGTCCTCGGGGGATACCACCCTCGTCACGAAGCCGATCCTTTCGGCTTCCGCGGCGTCCACCTGGCGGCCTGTGAGCATGAGCTCGAGAGCCTTCTTCGGAGGCATCGACCTGACCATGGGCACGGTGATCATGAACGGCCACAGCCCCACGTTGATCTCCGGAGCCCCGAATCTAGCTCTTTCAGAAGCGACCACCATGTCGCAGGCCAGTGCCAGACCGAAACCTCCGGCCATCGCCCACCCTTGGACCTTGGCAATGGTGGGTTTGCCCAGACCCCACAGCTGGTCGAACAGGACCCTTAGCTCTCCCCGGGAGTTGTGCTGGTCGAGGAAGGTAGCGGGTGCGCCCTGGCTGCCGGCCCCGGTCGCGACACCGTGGCCCATCGAGCCCAGGTCGGCTCCCGAGCAGAACGCCTCGTCCCCCGTCCCGGCCAGCACCACCACACTCACTTCGGGATCGTCGGTTGCATCGGCAAGCGCGGCCTGCATGCCACGTATGACGTCCCAGGTCATGGCATTACGCCGCTCCGGCCGGTTGATGGTCAGACGCAGGACCCCGCCTGACCTGTCGACGAGGAGATCGCTTGTTGCGCTGTGGGTGGCTCCGTCTACTGACATCGGCTGACGAAGGTAGTGCCGGTTATCGTCGGCCGCACAGTGCCGGCACCAACCGCAGCCATCATCTCCTTCCGGTTGGGGGGAACTGACGGTGTGGCCATCGAGGCCGCCAAATGGCATTGGGCCCTGGAGCAGATGGGCTTTCGGGTGTCGACAGTCGCCGGCGACGGTCCTGTCGACCACGTCATCGCGGGCCTGGCAATGGACGCCTCTGAACCACCGGAGCGGTCCCACCTCGAAGACGCCCTGAGCGGGGCGGATCTCGTCGTGGTCGAGAACATGTGCTCTCTCCCCCTCAACCCTCGGGCGGGTGAGGCTGTTGCCGATGTGCTCCGCTCGCGGCCAGCGGTGATGCACCACCACGACCTTCCCTGGCAGCGCCCGCAAACGGCTTTGATGCCTCCCCCACCGGACGATCCGTATTGGATGCACGTCACCATCAACGAGCTCAGCCGCCGCGAGCTCTCGGCGCGCGGCATCGAGGCGTCGGTCCTTCGCAATTGCTTCGACACCGATCCACCCCCCGGCGACAGGGACGCCACCCGGGAGCGGATCGGGGTTGACCCCGAAGAGCTGCTGGTACTGCAACCGACCCGAGCAATCCCGAGAAAGAACGTGCCCGGAGGAATCGCACTGGCCGCAAGCGTCGGTGCCACGTACTGGCTCCTCGGTCAGGCCGAAGACGGTTTCGGCCCGGAGCTCGACCGGATCTTGTCCGCTGCTCCGGTAAGGGTCATCCGGGGATCGCCTGAGGGCCCTGCAGTTGAGATGAACGACGCATACGCCGCGTGTGACGTCGTAGCGATGCCCTCTTTCTGGGAGGGATTCGGCAATCCGACCGTAGAGTCCGCCACGCATCGACGGCCCCTGGCGTTCGAGCCGTATCCGGTGGCTCTCGAGCTTCTCCAGTTCGGTTTCGAGTGGTTCAGCCTCGACCAGTGGCGCTTTCTGGCTGAGTGGCTCGAGACCGGGGACCGGGGTCTGTTGGACCGCAATTCAGAGGTGGCTCGGCGCCATTTTGCGCTGACTGACCTGCCCGACCGCATCGGTGCGCTCTTCGCCCGAGCTGGTTGGATCCGCTGGTGAGGCGCAACAGGGCATCGGCAGGCACAAAACGGCTCGGAAAATGTCCGTTAGCTCACTCATCGTGATGGTTACTTGCCAGTACGCTCGATCTCCGTGTCCGTCCAGCGCATCGGCAACAACACCGCCGATCCCGAGTACGAATCCACTCCGCGGCGACTTCCCGCGGATCAGAGGCGTGAACAGCTACTGGAAGTAGCACTGAGCCTGTTCGCCGTGCGTGGCTTCGCCGCCACGACGATGGACGACATCGCCGCCGGAGCCGGCGTCACAAAGCCCCTGCTCTACCAGCACTTCACCTCGAAGCGGGCGCTGTACCTGGAACTGGTCGACTCGGTCGGACGCGACATGCTCGTGGCCATAAGCACCGCCGCCGCGGCCGCAGAAGGCCCCCGTCAGCAGGTCGAAGCCGGTTTCGCGGCCTACTTCAATCTCGTCGTCCGCTACGAGGACGCCTTCAGGCTCCTGTTCGGAAGCGACATGCCGGACGACCCAGAGCTCTCCCGTGCGCTTCGTCGCGTCGAGGACGTGGTCGCCGAAGCTGTCGATGCTCTGATCGACGCGGGGTTGGACTCGGAGCACCGCCGACTGCTGGCTTATGCCGTCGTCGGAATGGCCACCGGGGCCAGCAGGCACTGGCTCGAGAGCACCGGCGGTCGGGCAAAGAGCGACCAGACAGACGAGATCGACGCGGCGAAGAGCGAGGCGGATCGTCTTGCGCGCAGGGTGAGCGATCTGGCCTGGGCCGGCCTCCGATCAGTTCACAGAGACTGAGTCCGGTTTCGGCTCAGCCTTTGAGGCTCGGAGCCAGCTTCTGGATGACCTCATGGAGAGCCGCGGCACACTCGATGTACTCGGGCTCTTCTTTTCCGGCCGGATCATCGATCTCCCCTTGTGCCTCCGGGGCGACGTCTTGCAGATGTAGCTGCGCCACCCTGTCGCCCAACGGCTCCGCTCCGGCCTGGAGGTGCTCTTCGAGGTAACGGATGGTCGCAGTTCGCGAAGCGGCTTCGGGATAGCGACGCCGTACAAAGCTCACGTGCTCGGGTTCCATCGTCACGATCAGATCCGCGGACTGCACATCTGCATCGGTCAACTGATGGCTTCTATGCGATCCCGGATCCACGCCCACCGCCAACATTGCAGCGCGTGTACGACGGCTCATGGGCTGGTTCTCGACCACGTGAGTTCCGGCTGTGACAACGGTGGCAGCGACACCCGATTCCTCCATGAACCGTCCTGCCATCACCGATCGTGCGGCATTGCCGGTGCAGAGAAACACCACGTTCGATCCTGCCGGTTCAGTTTCGGTCAAGTAGGCCTGTCATTGCACCGTGACGACGGTGCCGATCGGCGTCAACGGGAATACCTTCGCTGCAGACGCTGTCGGCATCTCGACGCATCCGAGACTTTGCGGCGTGCCGTACGAGCCGCGAAGGAAGGCGTGCAGGGCATCGCCTTTGTAGAAGTAACTCACCCACAGGACGTTCTTGTCGTCGTACTTGGTGCCGTTGGGGTTGGTTCCCTGCATGGTCGTCGTCGCCCAGTGCAGGTAGACGGGCCAGGAGCCGTCAGGAGTCTGCACGCCCTGAGCACCGGTGTTGGCCGCAGTCTGAAACACCACCTTGCCGTTGCTCCACGCGTAAAGCTGCTCGGGCACAGGGGTCTTCTGCACGTAGATCCAGTCCCACGGGTTCGGGTCGAGCTGGTTGTTGGCCACAGCTTGAAGAAGGTCACTCCAGACGTCGGGCCCGGCGATCCCGTCTGTCGCAAGACCGTGCAGGCTCTCGAACATCATGACGGCGCCCTGGGTGAGAACGTCATCGTCTCCTTGCACGAACAACGACGTCAGTGTTGAAGGCATGTTGGGCCAGCGCCAGTTGAAGGTCCCGAGCTGTGTCATCGCCTCCTGGTCCGCCGGCAATGCGGTGGTGGTCTGTGGCGTGAACGAGACCGGCAGATAGTTGAGCTGTGCGAGCACCTGCTGCAGCCGTAGGAACGGCGCGGCCTCGATCTTGAACCCGATCTGTACGTTCGCCGCCAGGTGATCGCCCGATTTCCCACGCAGACCATCCGACCCGCCGGGAACCGTGACCGTGTAGGTCTGGAAAGGCACCAGCGAAGCGGACGGCTCGAAGGTCAGAGTCGTCGGGGCGGTCAGAGCCCAAGTTCCCGACACGTTCGGCGTGATGGTCGGCATGGGGCTTCCCGGTGCCAGCGCCTGGGTCAGGTGAACCACGATCGGTCCAGCCGGCGAAACCCCGGTCTGTCCCGCCTTCGGAGACGTCCAGGCCACAGCTTCCGCGGTTTGCTGCTGGGTCGTGTGAGTAGTGGTGTCGGTATTGCCGTGCGATCCGGCGTTCGTGGTGTCCTGGTGATGGACAAGCGCGATCGCGGCGATCCCGGCTACCAGCAGGACCGCCACCAGGGCGAGCGAAACTGTCAGCGCGGTCCTCGCCTTGGTCCGTGAACGGTAAGTGCTCATACGACCTTGCTCGCTGGTATGCAGCTCATTCGTGGATCACCTAGATGTTTTCGGATGTCGCCGATGCCGGACGACGAGGCCGTCCAGTATGCACGCCGATCCGTTCTCTGCCAGGTCACTCCCGTCGCACCTGACGGCAAGCTTAGGGAACGCTGAACGACCGGCACCACCGCCGGCGGTACCAGCAGCCCTTCTGAGCCCTACCCGGTGGCTTCGGTGATCTCTATACCCATTGTCAGACCGGTACTCAGAACGGACTGATGCCCAGCTCAGGCCCGGTGCAGCTCAGGGAATGTGGATGCCCGAGACCGCTCTTGCGATCACCAGGCGCTGGATCTCCGAGGTTCCTTCGAAGATCGTGTAGATCTTCGAGTCACGATGCCAGCGCTCGACCGGGTGCTCACGCACGTATCCCTGACCGCCCATGATCTGGATCGCCTGCTCGGTTACCCAAACTGCGGTCTCTCCGGCGAAGAGCTTTGACATCGAGCCCTCGCCTGCGCTGAACGGCTGATGGGTCGCCCCCATCCAACTCGCCCGCCACACCAAAAGCCGTGAGGCGTCGATGCGCATCCTCATGTCGGCGATCTTGAAAGCGATGCCCTGGTTGTCGATTATCAACCGGCCGAAGGCCCGGCGCTCCTTCGCGTACTCGAGCGAGTACTCGTAAGCGGCACGGGCGATGCCGACGGCCTGCGCCCCGACAGATGGGCGGGTCGATTCGAAGGTGGCCATGGCGGCCTGCGAACTGCTCCGCTTTCCTTCACGGGCGCGGGCGATGCGCTCGTCGAGCTTCTCCTTGCCACCGAGAAGGCAGCGACCGGGGATGCGGCAATCGTCGAAGATGACCTCACCGGTGTGCGATGCGCGGATTCCCATTTTCTGGAACTTGTGACCGGCGGAGACGCCCGGAGTTCCCTCCGGCACGACGAAGCTCGCCTGCCCCCGGCTGCCGAGCTCCGGTACGACCGATGCCACGACGACGTTGGTGTGTGCGATCCCGCCATTGGTGATCCATGTCTTCGTGCCGTTGATCACCCACTCGTCTTTGGCCTCGTCGTATACGGCTCGTGTTTTGAGCGAGCTCACGTCTGACCCGGCATCAGCCTCGGAGACGCAAAACGCCCCGAGCTTCAGATCGCCCGGGGTGCCGAAGCACTGCGGTGCCCACTCCATGAGTTGCTCGGGCGTTCCGTTGGCAGCCAATCCGGCGACGGCAAGGGAACTGCCCATGAGCGCGAGCGCAATGCCGGCATCCCCCCAACTCAGCTCCTCGTAGATCAGCGGTAGTGACAGCCCGGTGGGGTCCGTGAAGCCGTTGACTAGGAAGTCGAAGGAGTACAGGCCGATCTGGGCGGCCTCCTCGATGATGGGCCAAGGCGTCTCTTCACGCTCGTCCCAATCGTGGGCGGCGGGGCGCATGACGCCTTCGGCAAAATCGTGAACCCACTTCTGAAGAGTCTGTTGGTCTTCGTTCAGCTCCAGCGAAAACTCAGGCATCATCCGTCCCTTCGCAATCGTCCCTACGTCGGACCCTCATCCGACTCATCGGCGACCACCTGATGCGGACTTACGAATATTCAGGACTTTCGTCGGGGATCGGATCCCGGCTGGGACCGCCGCCGAGCGAAGCCCTGCCACCGTGGTCCTGCCGGCGGGTGCCGGTACCAAGCAGCGCGAGGCTTGTTACTCAACAGTAACTTAAGGGGAAACCGGTTGCAACCGGTTCAGGGGTGGGTGGGCGTCACGGAATGGGGTTCCGGCCCGGACGGGCCTTAGCCGGGCGCCGTCGCGATGCCGCCGGAGGGTTGCCCTCTCTGATCGACCGGCACAGCTCGATTGAAGTCCGGCTCGATTGACGCTCGGCCTTTGCGCTTCGGCTCTCTCAATATCGAGCGACCAAAATGCATTGCTTGATTGTTCGCACAGCGAACGCGATCAAATAGCTGCTCGGCATTCGGTTAGTCGAATCAATTTCGATCGAATTCAGAAGTTTTTAAAGATCGCGCGCTCTTTTAAGCCTGACCTGGAAGCAACAGGTTTCCGATTCTGATCACAATCGGCAGAATTGGAGCGCGTACAACCGTCCGCGCCTTCACGCGGTAATCATCAGCGGACGAATTCGGGACTTTGTTACTGACTGGTCAGCCGCCGGCAGGCCGAACATCTACCGCCTGAAGTCCTTTGGGCCCATCACGCAAGTCGAACTCAACTGCTTGACCTTCATCGAGCGTCCGATAACCATTCATCTGAATTGCCGTGTGATGAACGAACACGTCTTCCCCGCCGTCAGGCTGTGCGATGAACCCATAGCCTTTTTCGGAGTTGAACCACTTAACTGTCCCAGACGGCACTGCTGGTACTCCCCTCAAACAGAGCTGCGAGACCGCAGCCAAGCTTCGTCCACTCTGAGGTACCGAGACGGCTGACAACGGAACCACGGGTGCCCCCCGGACAAAAAGCTACATCGCGCGGATATATCCGTGTAGGGCGAGTTGTGAAACCCGAATTCCTAATCGTCCCGCTGTTTGTCAGAGCGGACTTTCGCGCGAGACCCGATACTTATTTCGTCACGCGGGGCGGAAGCGGGGTCCGCCTGAACCATCCTCGATAATCCAGCCAGCGGCCAAGATCTCGTCGCGCAATTCGTCAGCCTTTTTGAAGTCGCCCCCGGCTCTGGCTGCAACGCGCTCGGAAGCCATCCGGAGAACCGCCTCGTCGGGGCCGTCTCCTGAGCGGCTGTGCAACTCGAGACCGAGTGCCCCCGCCAGGATCGCCACGGTGCGGGAAAGCCTTTGGGCGGTGTCGTGATCTCCGCCGTCTGCGCTGCCATTGGCTCGTTTGCTCAGCTCGAAGATGTGTCCCAGAGCGTTCGGGGTATCGAGGTCGTCCTGCATGCGCGCGTTGAAAAAAGCCAGGGCGTCCACATCCACCCCCGCCTCCAGTGCATCGCGCTCGTTGAGGGAACCCAGTGAAGCGTCGAGATCGAAACGCCTGGCGAGGTTGTCCAGGCGGACGAGCGCGGCCTCTGCGTCGGCCACGGTTGCTCGGGTCACGTCGATCGGGGACCTGTAGTGGGCGCGCAACACCAGGAGCCGGTAGGCGCGCCAGTCGGACTCTTCGAACATGTCGGGCAACGAAACGAAGTTCCCGAGCGACTTCGACATCTTCTCGTCGTCCATCTCGACGAAGCCGTTGTGGACCCAGTGCCTGGCGAAGTCGCGTCCGAGCGCCACGGCCTGGGCCCGTTCGTTCTCGTGGTGCGGAAAAGCGAGGTCGAGGCCGCCACCGTGAATGTCAAAACCCTCCCCGAGCAGTCCGAGCGACATGGCGACGCACTCGGTATGCCATCCCGGACGACCGTCTCCAAAAGGCGATGCCCAAGTGGGTTCGCCTGGCTTGGCCCGTTTCCAAAGAGCGAAGTCGACAGGCGAACGCTTCTTCTCGTCCACCTCCACCCGGGCTCCACTGCGCAACGACTCGAGGCTCTGATGCGCGAGCAGCCCGTAACCGGGAACCTTCTCCACCGACAGGTAGACACCGTCGTCGGTCTCGTACGCGGCCCCGCGTTCGATGAGCTCCGATATCACGCCCACCATGGCTTCGATCCAGGCCGTGGCGTGTGGGATCTCGTCAGGTCGCTTGACTCCGAGCTGGTCCATGGCGTCCCACCATGCCTTTTCGAATTCGGTTGCGACGTCTTCTTCACTTCGGGTCTCTGCGTTGGCCCTGGCGATGATCTTGTCGTCCACATCGGTGATGTTCGACACGAAGGTGACCCGCTTCCCGATGAATTCCAGGTAGCGGCGCAGCACGTCGAAGACCAGCGACATACGACCGTGGCCGAGGTGGGGCACTCCGTAGACCGTCGGACCACACACGTACATCGTCACCTCGGACTCGTCGCGGAGCTCGAGCGGGCGAACCGTTCCTGTGGCTGTGTCGTGGAGTCGGAGCACTCATATACGGTAATCCGACCGTGAC
>JBAPRR010000106.1:0-5547 GCA_049281195.1 Acidimicrobiales bacterium | reverse complement strand
CATGAGTACTGATGTTCATCCTGGTGAAGCCACCGATTCGACGGGGGAGGTGACCTCGCCGCGACCCATATCCGGACACCAGAACAGGATCGGTTCTCTCGTCGACACCGCTAAGTCGGAAACCCTCCCGCTGTGGGTGCTGCTTCCACTTCGTGCGTTCCTCGGGTTCACTTTTGTCTTCGCGGGGCTGCAGAAGATCTCCAATCGCCAGTTCTTCACCGCCGGGGCTCCGGGATCGATCCAGCAACAGCTCCAGGCCTCATTGCAGACGAGTCCTGTCCACTTCCTCGTCCGCATGGCGCTTCACGCTCCCGTTGCCTTCGGCCTTGCCATTGCACTCGCCGAGATCGCGGTGGGTCTCGGGGTGGCGCTCGGTCTCTTCAGTCGCCTTGCTGCAGCCGGCGGGATGCTCCTTTCTTTGATCTTTTTCCTCACAGTCAGCTTCGATACGTGGCCCTATTACTTCGGGTCGGACATTGTGTTCGTGTTCGCCTGGACCCCTCTCGTGCTCGCAGGCACGACCCCTCTGTCTGTGGATACCTTCGTTCGCAACTCTTTGCGCAAGCCGGACGGCGTTCAAAATGATGCCGATCTCGACCGTCGGGCCTTTGTCAGAAAGCTCGGCGTGGCCGGAGCCGTGGCAGCCGTTGGATGCTTTTTGGCTGGGGCGACAGCCGCAATCGGTCGGGCAGCATCCGGATCCCAGCAAGCGAGTGGCACCGGGGGCGCGCCTTCATTGTCGGGAGGATCGACAGCCACGACAAGCGGGGGATCGACCGCCACGACGACCGGCGGATCGACCGGTACGACGAGCGGAACCAGCCCGTCTGGAAGCCAGAGTGGAACCCGGATCGGCCTGGCATCCAAGGTTCCCGTCGGAGGCGCAGCGAGCTTCACCGACCCGGATAATCAACAGCCCGCCTACGTTGTTCAA
This sequence comes from Acidimicrobiales bacterium, assembly GCA_049281195.1. Lineage (GTDB taxonomy): Bacteria > Actinomycetota > Acidimicrobiia > Acidimicrobiales > CAVXTF01 > JBAPRR01. The sequence continues at coordinate 4,613 of JBAPRR010000106.1, read as the reverse complement.
CCTACGAAGGGGAAGTACGTAGCGTTCAGCGCGATATGCACTCATGCGGGCTGCACGGTGAACCCGCCCACCGGGTCGCCCCTCGAGTTCCACTGTCCTTGCCACGAATCGATCTTCAATGCCACGACCGGTCAGGTGGTCCAAGGCCCGGCTGTAGAGCCGTTGCCCCAGATCCCGCTCACTCTGGGATCTGACGGCGACCTTTTTGTGCAGAGCTGAACCCGCTTCACCCTCTTATTCGCCTCATCACCGGGTGCCCGCGGTACGGTCACCCCCCGTGGTGACGAGAGCAGCTGTTTTCGATCTCGGCAGCAGCTCGTTTCACCTGTTCATCTGTGAGACCTCTGACGGGGGAAAGACTCTCCAACCAGTTCTCCGGCGCAGAGCGGTGCTTCAATTGGGAGCGGCCCTCGGCACAGGTGGGACCATCACTTCTGAACGTGCTTCAGCCGCAGTGGCAGCGGCGAGACGACTTCGACGGGCCCTCGAGGCCGAGGGCTGCGACGTTGTCGTGGCCCTGGGTACAGCAGCGCTACGCGAGGCGTCAAACGGCCCTTCCGTCGTGCGCAGGCTGGAACGCGCCATCGGCCGAAAGATCCGGGTCCTCGACGGGAAAGAGGAAGCCCGGCTCTGTTTCATCGGGCAGACCGCGAGCCTGTGGACGGGAAACTCGCCCGTGGTCGGGTTCGACCTCGGAGGGGGGAGCCTCGAGGTCATCATGCGCCACGGCAACGGTCTGGATCTTGCGACCAGCCTCCCGGTAGGAGCGGCACGATTGCGTGCCGCGGTCGGTTCGCCCGATCCGATGACCGAGTCCGACCGTAGGAAGGTATGGGACATGACCATCGAGGTCGTGAGCCAGGTGGCGTCGGACATCGCGGCATTTCCAGGGATAGCTCGCCGGTCCCTTTTGAGTGGTGGCACCTCGAGAGCGCTCGGACGCCTCGCCGCATCGCGGGGACGACCGGCACTGTCGGGCGCCAATATGAACGTGAATCAAGTCGAGCTGCCGGCTAAGCAACTGAACGAGCTCGCCATCGCTCTCACGCCGATGTCGCTCGAGGAGCGACTGGCGATGCCCGGAATGAACCGCCGTCGTGCCGCCGTTCTCCCGGTCGGGGCGACGATCCTTGCGGCGACTGCCGCAGCCTTGGACGTCGAGAGATATGTGGTGAGTGAATGGGGTCTTCGCGAGGGCGCGATCCTCGACGCCCTCGGAAGAAAGTGATGTCCTGCTAGGCCTTCTGCTTACCGAGGATCCTGTTCATCTTCGTTCCGCACTCAGGGCACTGGCCCTGGGCTGCCTTTCGACCGTTCGCCAGCTCGACCTCTTGTCCGTCGAACTGACGCTTTTCACGGCATTTCACGCAATATCCCTCGTAGTTTGCCACGACCGTCTCCTCCTTCGTTCCGCCTGGATCCCAGGCGGCGCCTCCTCCAGGGGCTCGATCGAAGGTAGTGCCCGTGCCTGGCCCGCTCGCGGATGCTCGGCTTTTGGGCCGATCAGGGTCAGGCCGGCCGATCCCGGGACGAGGCATCCTGACCGACCCCGAGCACCTGCTCCACGTCGCTTGGCAGGAGCGGTGGGCTGAACAGGAAGCCCTGCGCCAGGTAGCAGCCCTGGTTCAAAAGCGAGCGCGCCTGCGCCTGGGTTTCGACTCCTTCAGCCACACAGGCGATCCCGTGGCGAGAGGTGAGGGCGACGATCGCCGACACGAGCGCCGCGGTCTCTTCGTCCTCGCTGACCGTCTGCACGAAAGAGCTCTCCAGCTTCAACGTCGACACCGGTATCGCATCGATGCCGGACGACGCTGCGCTCGCGGTGCCGACATCGTCGACTGCAAAGCGGAGTCCGTGAGCGGCAAGGCGGTTGATCCCACGTCGCGACGGGCTATCCGTTTCCAGGGAAGCGAGATTGGACAGTTCGAGCTCGAGGGTCCCGGACTTGATCTTCCAAGTCTGGATCGCAGATTCAACGGACTCGAGGAATGTCGTAGAAGCGAGGCTCCTGGCTGTCACGTTCACAGACACCGGCATACCGCCGAGACCCTTGCTTCTCCAAGCGGCCATCTGCCTGCACGCCTCGTGAACAACCCATGCGTCGATCCCCGCCATCACCTCTGGATCACCGGGGATGCCGAGAAAGACCTCGGGGTTGAGAATGCCGCGCACCGGGTGTTGCCACCGGGTCAACGCCTCGACGCCGACAACTTCGGAGCTGCGCATGTCGACCACCGGTTGATAGAGGACGGTCATCTCGGACCGTTCGACGGCGTGCTTCAGATCGACTTCGAGCTGGATGTCCGGACGGGCCGCACCATCGGGGACGCTGTAGAGCTGGTAGGTATCACGGCCCATTGATTTGGCCCTGTACATGGCTGCGTCCGCGTTCGACAAAAGCTCGTCGTAGGTCTCTCCGTGTCCCGGAGCCACTGCGATGCCGATGGAACCCGAAACATGAACTTCTTTGCCGATGAGGGTGTAGCGCCGGCGCAGTGCATCGAGGGTCCGCCGAGCCAGAGTGTCGATGTCTCCCAGATCGGCGAGACCAGGGAGCAGTACTGCGAACTCGTCACCACCGAGCCGGGCCACGGTGTCCTGCCGTCTGACCGTGTCGACGAGCCTGCTCGCAACGCTTCGGATCAGGTCGTCTCCTGCGGCGTGCCCGAAGTTGTCGTTCACCTCCTTTAACCGGTCGAGGTCGATGAAGAACATGCAAGTCGACTCGCCGTTTCTGCGTGCTCGCACCAGTTCCTGGTTGACGCGGTCTTCGAGAAGTCTCCGATTTGGAAGGCTCGTGAGGGAGTCGTGCCATGCGAGGTGCGTGACCTGCTCCAAGAGACGCGTGTTCTGCATTGCTATTACCGCGTGGTCGGCCAGGCTCGCGAGCCTCGTCTGCAACTCGAAATCCGCACGGGGATCCTTCTTCGGAGGTTGATCAAAGTTCGCGAGAACAACGCCGAAGAACTCTTCTGACGCGAACAGAGGAGCGATCACCGAGCACGCCGTGTCGGTGGCCTCGAGTACCGACCGGATGAGTTCGTCGTCTGTCGAACTGTCGACGACGAGGATCTCGTGAGTGTGAAGGACTCTTTCGAACAGCACTGTGGAAGCCCGTTCGATTCGGTATCCGGCTCTGCTATCAGGATTGTCGCCGGCCATGGCCGCGGCGGCCGCAGGTCCCGTGGCAGCTCTAACTGTCAGGACCTGTTCCTCTGTGTCCCAGAGCATGACCGTGCTGCGGTCGCTTCCGATCACCGACGGGACGGTCTCGGCGAGCCTCCACGCGATGTCGTCCACGGTCGCGGCCCCGGCCAGGGCTCGTGAGAAGTCGAGCAGCGACTCGGCGGACTCGTCTGAACGGTGGACTTGATCGTCCGCACTGGCCAGGTCGAGCGCGGCCGCAGCGTAGGCCGCGTAGGCGGCGAGGACGTCTTTAGCGTCGTCTGCAAAACCCTCGGGGGTGGGAAAACAGGCAAGCCTTCCGTAGTGGTTGCGAGGCGACTCGATGTCGACGGTCAACACGTCGGGTCCGGGGCTAGAAGCCGTTGCGGACAGGACACTTGTAACCAGGTCCGTGAGATCGCTGTCTGCGACTGAGCCAGAGTGAAGTTGCAACGGGCGCCCTCGCGGACCGGTGACGACCATCACGTATCCCGAAGCCCCGATCGATCGCTCCGCCCGGCTGGCTATGCGGCGGAGCACGGCTTCGACCCCGTCGGTCGCCACCAGATCCGCTGCCGTCGCATATGCCTCTTCGAGCCGCTCGCTCAAGTCGTCGGATTCGGGCCCAATGAGTGGTTCAGGCTCACTGAGATCGTCGAGCACCTGGTTGACCGGCACAGTGCTCGTGAGGACATCGCGTTCATCCTCTTTCCGAACGACGGCGACTATCTCTTCTGACGGGTGTGCCCAGTCGAGGACGTAACGGCAGTAGCGACCTCCGCGAGCCTGGCACTCGAGCTCGGTCAACTTCAGTGGCCCCGATCCGAGCAACGTCGGAATCGCCGAGAGAACTCCCTTGGTGAAGTCACATATGTATATGTGCCGCTGAAACGGCTCGTGCGTCCGGACCCTGACCACTGCCGTCGATCCCTTCTCGTCGACCACATCGACAGTCGCGATAGGGGACATCTTGTTGAGGCTGGCGATCGCGGAACGGAGCAGTTCGCTCATGGCCCCCGTGCCGCGCACCAGGTCGGCTATCTCGGTCGACTCGAACTGGCCGATGAACGCTCTGCCCAGATGAAAGCCGACGTCGGGATCGCCGAGGATGCGCCCGGCCGCGCCGAAAAGATCGACGACCTCGTCGTACGTCGACCAGCACGTGGGCTCCTCCAGAGTTCGAGGGGCGCGGTTGTCTCCCGCATCGTCGAGCATCCGAAGAACGGCTGTTGGGGACCGCATAGCGCGCACATAGCGCACGACGATCCCGCTGACTGCACCCGAGAAGTCCCGACGCGCGCCGACGCGGGCTCTCGAGGATGCGCTGGTCATCGGAGCCCGCCCCCTCCCCCCATCGGCGCTCCACATTTGGATCGCTAATCCTAACCGCGCTCTGTGGCCATTTTGCCTGGCAGAGTGCGGGTCGTTGTCGAATCAATACCCATAGC
>JBAPRR010000105.1:0-6776 GCA_049281195.1 Acidimicrobiales bacterium | reverse complement strand
TGCAAGCGCTTCGCTCGCGTCAGCTGCCGAGACCTATTCGAACTGTCTCTCCAGTGACTCGAGCGCGGGTGAAACTCTCACTCCCACTTCGAAGAGAGAGTCGCGACATCGGGCCAGGGCGATCTTGGCGGACCCGGTTCTACCTTGCGATGCGAGCAATCGGGCCAGACGTAGGTAGCGACCTTCGTCGTAAGGCTCCACCTCTGTGGCGCGCTGGAGGAGTCGTACCGCTTCGTCGATCTCGCCCCGTCTTTCTGAGTCGGTCGCCAGTAGATCTAGCAGCTCCAGGTAGCGGTTCCTCAAACGTTCGCGTGGACCTATCGACCACCACTCCATTCGGTCATCCGTCAGGAGGTCGCCGCGATAAAGAGGCAATGCTTTTCGTGCAATCCCCGCGGCCGCAGCATGGTCCCCGAGTGATTGGGCGCGCATCGCATCGACCGCCTGCGCCTCGAAAACGATGATGTCACAGACCGTGCCGGTGACAAGGACCACGAACTCCTGATCGCGGATCAGAACTTCGCCAGAGGCCACCTTCAGCCTGCTCAGCAGGTTCCTGAGCCTGTTGCGACCCCCTTCTAAGTCCGCGTCAGGCCACAACAGCTCCAGGAGCTCTTCTGAGTGCATCCGGCCACCGGCCGAAGCGACGGCACGCACCGCCCGCGCCGGTCGGCCCGGGGGGAGGGAAACGAGCTTTCCGCCCCTTCTCAACTCGAATGTTCCCAATAAAGAGATAGTGAGGCCACCGGACTGCTGGGCCAGGGCGGTCGCAGCTGTTGATCCGGCTTCGATGGCGTAGGGGAGGAGGGCCTCGGAAGCGACCCGTTCACGGAGCAACGGGCCATCGGGATGACCGAGATTCCGGCAGGTGTCGAACGCCGCTGCCGCCAGACGCCCGGTATCAGGATCATTGCGTCGTAGCGCGGCGTAAGCACGCAGCAGCAGTACCGGCCACAACTCCTGCGGCTCGAGGCGGATCTTCTCGTCGGCGATCAGTGCGTCAATGATCCTGCCAGCAACCTCGGGATCACCGGAACGGGCGAGGATCGCTGCTTCGAACACCCTCACCGGTCGCTCGCAACCGGCCATCCTCACTTGCGCCCGGGCCAGGTATTTCATCGCCATCTCGTGCTCCCCGGCGCGGTCTAGGTAGTCCGACACGCATGCAAGGAACTCGACGCCCGAGGCCTCCTCGTACCAAACGTCGCGATGCGATTCTGCTTCGAGCACTGCTTTGACTGTCCGTTCTCTGTCACCCATGTAAGAGGCCAGCTCAGCTTCGGTCCAGCATGCGTAAGCGAGCGCCCATTCCTCGCGGCAGGCCTGACCGATCTCGCGCATCTCGTCGATGCTGGCCTCGGCTTCGGCATACCTGCCGAGCTCGACAAGGACGTCACCCCTGAAGCTCTGCACCAGCGCGCGATAACGGCTGCGGGCCGGAAGTTGCCCCAGCACCTCGTCGATGGTGAAAAGGGCCCGATCGAATCGGCACAATCCGAAGTAGAAGCCCATGGCAAGAGCGATCAGCGCCTGCGCTCTCCACGTCCGTTGTCCGATCTTGTCTGCCAGCCTGGCCGATTCCTCGAGCAGCCGCTCCGCTTCGGGCTTCGGGCCTTCGGGACTGAACCACGAAGCCAACCTCCCGAGCACGTCGAGCGCTCGTAGCTTCGCCGTCACCTCGTCGACTGCGGCGTCTTCGACCACCGAGGCCGCCATCTCCTTCGCTTCGGCACGCGTTCGCTCGTCCCACACCAGGTCGCGTGCCCGCTCCGCTTCGATCTGGCGCTTCAGGCACGGACCATCACCACGCCCTCTGCCGTCGCCGATGATGGCGCCGGCACGTTCGAGCGCTGCTGTTCTGATGTCGGACCTGTGCACCGTCTCGGCGACACGAGCGGTGTGCAACAGCACCAACGGGTGAGCGTTCACCGCTTCTTCCGACAACTCATCGGTGATGTCGCGCAGCGTGGCCAGTCCTACGTCTTCCACTTTTGCCGGCGTCATCTCCGCCAGAATGCTCGCCGCGTCTGAATCGAGACCGGCCCGGAGGAGGGTTCTGATCGCAACGAGCGGCGCTCCCGAATGCTCGTAAACGGGAGCGACCCGAAACGCTGTCTCCGACTCGAACGGACCCAAGCCGCGGAAGTACGCCGAAACCGGATCCGGCATCTCCCACCATCCCGAGGGCATGCGAGCCAGAGGAACTCCCACTTCGACCATCCGGTCGAAAAGGCCACTGATTCCGCTGGACACACCAACCACGTCCGCCGTCAGCATCGGCAGGTGCGCGACCTGCACGATGCCTCTTAGTTCGTGGATGTCGAGCTGACCACTGATCGCCCGCAGCCATTGTGCGATGGGATCACCTTCGGTGACGGCAGGTGAGGCGTCGCCGTCCGGACCTGAAGCGACGCCCGAGGTTGCAGCGAGTACCAGAGCGGTCGCCCATCCATTCGACGCCTCGAGCACGACGCGAGCCTCCCGCTTGGACGGTTCCCGGTTGAGGTGGATCTGAAGAAGCTCTGTTGCCTCCTCGAGCGTGAACTGGAGGGAAGTGGTGTCCAGATAGGCGGTGGTGGCGATCGTCCGCAACGCCTCGAGCTCCGGGGAGAGCTTGCGAGCCGTGATCAGCATCCGGTGAGGACGGGAGATTCGCCGCGCCAACCTGAGTACGAGAGCCGCAACATCCTGACAGGTGAGGTGGTGAGCGTCGTCCACGATGACGAGCAACGGCGTGGAGGTCTCGACCAGCGCGCCGAGAAACCGATCGATGCCCCCGACGGAGTCGTTCACGTCTGTCGCCGCGGCAAGGTCCGACAACTTGGCTGCGTGAAGTGCGCGCCCGAGTGAAGACACGAATATGTCGGGATGGTCGTCACGCTGGTCGAGTGGGAGCACCGCAGCTGCCACACCGAGGTGGCGCTCGAACTGTCTCGCCAGGACCGATTTTCCGTAACCTGCCCCGGCCTCGACCACGCCGAGGTGGCTGGACATGAGCGACTCGATCAGACGGCCGCGCGGTACGTAGCCGGAGGGCCGTGGGACTAGCGCTTGAGCTCTACCTTCCCGCCGGCCCAAAGATCCGATCCCCCCGCACGTTCGTCAGTCCGAAACGGCTTCGCCTGCTAGTGCCGCCTTTTTGGCGTTGCGCTCTTCGTGATGATCCTGGATCGCCTGCAGGACCGCGCCGCCTGCAGCTCCGATGAAATCCGGACGGTGCTCTGCGGCCCAGTCCCGCGAGGAGGTGAGCGACTCCATAGAACCCTGGAACCTCGGCATCACCTCACGGGCGAACAGCTCGTATGAATTAAGCGTCTCTTCGCGATCCGCCCACTCGTGAGCCATGAGCAGAAAAGTGCCGAAGCCGCCTGACTGTTGCTGGATCCGCTCGATCTGGGCGATCGCCATCTCCGGTGTTCCGACTACGGCGAAGCCGGTGTTGTTGATGGCGTCGACCATCTCCTCTACGTGCAGTGATTGCGGCGCCAGCGGAAGAGCCGCTACGCGTTCGAAGTAATCGATCCACTGTCTGAGCCCGAACTCCACGTCGGCCCGAGCCTGCTCCTCGGTCTCCGCGAGATGCATTGGTCCGACCAGCCGCCAATTCTTGCGGTCTACGGAGGTGCCGAATTCCTCGGCCCTTTCCTCCATCACCTGCCAGTGACTTCCGAGAATGTCAAAGCCACCGACCGAGGTGGCTCCGATAGAAAGCAGTGAGAGCCCGAATCGTCCCGCCGCACGCGGCCCGGCGGGAGAAACCTGCGCGGCAACGGCAATCTCGAAGCGAGGATCCGTGTACGGGCGGAGCTGAGTCCTCGCATCACGCAAGGTGAACCATGAAGATTCCCGGGTGACGAGGCCCGATCCGTCCAGCAGTGCGAGTATCGCCTCGAGGGACTCCTCCATCATTTCGCGCTGCTTCATGGGGTCGATGCCCATCATGAACGCGTCCGAAGGAAGAGCTCCGGGACCCACTCCCATCATGATGCGGCCGCGGGTCAGATGGTCGAGCAGGACCATGCGATCGGTAAGCATCAGCGGGTGGTGGTAGGGGAGTGAGCTGACGCCGGTGCCGAGCCTGATGTTTTTCGTACGCCCGGCGACAGTGGCGATGAACACCTCGGGTGATGCGATGATCTCGAAACCGGCCGAGTGGTGCTCGCCGATCCAGGCTTCGTCGAAGCCGAGCTCGTCGAGACGGACAATCAGCTCGATGTCGCGCTCTAAAGAAAGCGTTGGGTTCTGACCGACCGGGTGAAAGGGCGCCAGAAAGGTCCCGAAACGCATCCTGCTCTTCATGTGTGCGAACCGACCTCAGTCCAGCAGATCGGGCTGTTCGCGCACGATCCGGCTATAGAGAGGCTGAAAGTTCAGCCAACCGACGTAGTGACCGCCCACCTGGGTTGCGGTGAGCTGGGCATCGTCCTCGTCGATCAGGCGGGTCTTTCCGGCGGCCTCAGCGAGCAGCTGCGCCTGGCAGGTGCGCTCCATGGTGATGAACCACCATGCGGCTTCGTCGACGGAATGTCCGACCGTGAGTAGACCGTGGTTGCGGAGGATGCACGCCTTGTTCTCGCCCAGAGCGACCGCGATCCGCTTGCCTTCGTCCGGGTCCACGACCACACCGGTGAAGTCGTCGAACAACGAGTGGTCGCCATAGAACGCACACGAATCCTGGGTGAGGGGATCGAGGAGTCTGGCCAGAGACGACCACGATTTGCCGTAAATAGAGTGCGAGTGCGCGGCTGCCACTACGTCCGGACGTGCCGCGTGCACAGACGAGTGGATAGCGAACGCGGCCACGTTCACCGGCCGCTCGCCCTCCACCACTTCGCCGTTGGCGTCGACGCGGATGAGATCAGATGCACATATCTCGCTGAAGTGCATGGCGAAGGGATTCACCCAGAAGGAGTCGGTGAACTCGGGATCCCTCGCCGTGATGTGCCCGGCGATCCCCTCGTCGAACCCGCACTTGGAGAAGAGGCGGAACGCGGCGGCGAGCCGCTCCTTGCGGTGCTGGCGTTCCTCCTCGACCGTGTCGAACTTGGGAGGCACAGGGATCCTGTTGATCATCTCCTCCATCGAAATACCCATCCGTTCCTCCTGACAGGTGGACCGAGGCCCGCTGACGCCCTTTGGCGCCATGCCCGAGCACCCTCCCAACTCTACGGCGAGATCCGGTCACGAGCCGAGGCGCCCCAGGTCAGGGCAGGGATGACCCGTAGGTATCCCACAGAAATATCAGCCCAAGAAATATCATCTCCGGTATGCCAACCGAACGCCGGGCGACGCCCAGGCGATCGAGCTCTCGCCCGCAGCCGTCCGCGTCCCGCCCCGGCGGGAAGGCATCGGCCGAGTCGTGGAACCGCTACGAGCGGGCCCGCACCTCGATCATGATCGGGAGCACCGTCCGAGCGGCGCGCCGTAGAGCAGGCGTGACGCAGGCCGATTTGGCCGCGATGTGTGCCACCAGCCAACCGGCCATCGCACGGTTGGAGAAGGGCCTCGTCGCACCCACAGTGGTGAGCCTGGATCGCATCGCCCGCGCCCTCGGAGCAGAGCTCGTCATCGATTTCGAGCCCCTCAATCCGCCGACGGGTAGTGATCAACGACGGTGAAAAACGATCCTTGCCGCACTTTGTGACGGCTTTCTTGAACGTAGAGTGACCGCCCATGCAGCAGAGGAACCATGACCACAACTGATCCCTCCCGCCCAAACCCGCCACGCCAGGCACTCCGCTTGCAGCGGAAGAAACGCCGGCGGTTGCTGTCTTTGGCGGTGACCGGGTTGGTCATCGTGGTCGCAGTTGCGGTCGTGGTTCTGTTGCCCCACAACAAGCAGCCCGGCAGCACCACCCAACCGCGCACCGCCGCGGACACCGGTGGGACTACTCCAGGTGGGTCGAAGGATGGTTCGAGCGACCCGACCACCAAACCCGCCAAGCCCACCACGACCACATCAACCACGAACCCCAATGGGAACCTGTCGGCAATCCCAACGCCGACGGCGGCCGACCCGCTACGCGTCCTCGAGATAGGCGACTCGCTCGGGGAGGATCTCGGCTTCCAGCTGCAGAGCGATCTTCCGAAAACCGGGGTGGCAACGATCGCCATGGATTCGGTGGGGGACACCGGACTCGCGAACCAGGGCTACTACAACTGGCCCACAGAGCTCGAGAGCGACCTGGCCGCATCCCACCCGGAGGTCGTCGTGATCTTCCTCGGTGCGAACGACGGTCAGGGGTTCGACGTGAACGGTGAAGCCGCTGCATTCGGAAGCGGGCCGTGGATCAGCGCCTACACCGAGCGGGTCGACCAGATGATCACCGAGAGCCTTACCGCCGGAGCGCGGGTCCTATGGGTAGGCATGCCTCCCATGCAAGATTCTTCGCTCAACTCCGAGATGCAGCAGATCGACTCGATCTTCGAACAGCAGACTCAGAAGTACCCCGGCGCCTTCTACATGTCGTCTGCGCCTGTTCTTGCCCCGGGCGGCCAGTTCACGTCGATTCTGCCGATCGCGGGCGTGGAGCAGACGATCCGAACGCCTGACGGCGTGCACCTCGAAACCCCGGGAGCGGAGCTCCTGTCCCAAGCGGTAATAAGCACCATCGCTTCGCACTGGCACCTGACGCTGAAGCAATGACGCCGAAGCAATAAGGAGAGACCCGGAGGCTCGCAATGGAAGGCTTCGGAGCGCCTGGTTCTGAAGGGTCCCCAGGGGGAGCGGTACCGGAATTCGATCCGGGGGAGCCCACGCTGCCACAGAGTGAGCC
>JBAPRR010000104.1:0-2541 GCA_049281195.1 Acidimicrobiales bacterium | reverse complement strand
AAATCTGTGCCGACTGACAGAGCTCCGCAAACTCTGCGTCTTCCGTCCTGTTGCGTCTCGTTTCGAGGGACTGGCGGAGGAGCATCTCACGCTGGTTCTCCGCGACCCCTCGAACAACTTGCTCGAGTTCAAGCACTATGTCGATTCCAGACTTCTGTACTGAGTGGTGACGACCCCGTAATCGAAATGCTGGCAATTCCCCGCCACTTGGGCGGAGAATACTCGCTTGACCAAAAAGGACTACGCGGAGGATCGACGACTCAATCGAAGGCGGCTCCTTAAATACGGCGCCGGAGGAGTAGTCATGGTCGTTGCGGCTGGAGTTGCCGGGGTCGAGTTGGTCGATCACGGGGTGCTCCCGGGAAAGTCGAGCTCGACTCGATCGATGGTGCGTGCAATGTTCCGGTGACGCGTCTCACCTTCGGCATTGTGGGGTCGTCTGAATCGGGGGCTTTCTACTCGGCGGCTCGCAATAGGGACGTCGGTTACACGATCGGTTTTCCCGCCAGTCATACAGAAGGCGACTCGATCCCCCTCATCGTGATGCTTCACGGCGAGGGGGGGAATCACACAAACGCGCTCGCCTCGATGACCCCTGCTCAAGCGGTGGCGCTTCGGGTGGACAGCCAAGCACTTGATCCCATGGCTCTCGTGACCGTGGACTGCGGAGACGGTTACTGGAATCCGCATCCCGGGGACGACCCCATGGCCATGATCACCGACGAGTTGATCCCGATGTGCCTGAGACTCGGACTCGGACGCCACAGGATCGGGGCGATGGGCATATCGATGGGCGGATACGGAGCGTTGTTGCTAGCCGAAAAGAATCCTCGACTCATCGATGCCGTTGCTGCGATCAGCCCAGCCGTCTTCACGTCCTATTCGAATGCTGTAAGGGTGAATCGCGCCTCTTACGCATCGGCAGCCGACTTCTCGTCCGACGACGTGATCACCAATGCCGGATCTCTTTCGGGTGTCGCGGTGAGAGTTGCATCGGGCGTATCGGACCCATTTCATCCCGGTGTGGCTTCTTTGGCGAATGCGCTTCCGAAATCAGCGACGGTCGACTTTGCCGGTGGCTGTCATGACGATCAGTTCTTCCTCGAGCAGGAGCCGCCCTCATTGAAGTTCCTGTCCGAGAACTTGGCCCGCTGAGCGAATAGGACTGGTGTCAGCTGGTCACGAACGTCATGATCACGCACTGCACGACATCGAGGTCCTTCACCCCGGCATGTGGAACTACTGGCTCCTGCGCCTTCCACCTCCAAGTCGCCAACGGCCTCACCACCCCGGCCGAGTCGGCCCCGACGTCGGTGAGCTCCTCGCCCTCCCTGTTGTTGAACGATGCCTGCGGGCTCACGTATACAGCCGATCGGCTGATGTTTTTTGCGATTCCTGTGGCCACCACCACCTGAAATCCAGTCATCTGCACGATCTTGCATGTGACCGCACTTTCGTGGATACGGCCGCTCGGATCCTGCTGAATAGTCACGGGCACAGAGGTAGTCGTGATCTGCACGTCAGAACCACAGGCGGAAGCAATGACCGAAAGTGCGACGATGAATGCAATGACTGGGAGAAAGGTCCGAGCCCCCATTGTTCAAGTAAAGCAGAAATCGACAATCCTCATTTACTCAGCAAACGGAAAGGATTTCAGTCCCTGATGGCACGCCAGCAAAGACACCGCATCGGCAGCTCGATAGTTGATAACCCGGTCTCGGCAAGCCGGTTTGTAGTCAATGCGGAGACTCTGTCGAGCAACGGCTGGCGCTTCTCGTCGGGAAGAGTGAACACCCGGCTGTAGCTCCCCATCAGTCCCACCATCTGGTCTACGCCCAGATGGAGCGAGTAAGCGACAGCGTGCGACTCGAGATCGTGAAAAGGTGCGCCCCCGGAAAAGTCAGGCTTGTGACGTTCTGACAACCGGCTGGCCATCACTTCACGCGGGACGTTTCCCGGCCCCAGGATCTCCTGCACCCAGTCGACCGAGCGGTCGGCGCCGTTCCAGAGAAGACCGAGGGCTCCCCCAGGCCTGAGAACCCTGGCCACCTCGACGGGAGTACGAACCGGATCCATCCAGTGCCACGAGGAGGCGGCGACCGCCGCGTCGAAACCGCCGGACATCAACGGGAGCGCCTCCGCCAGGGCACCCACGACGGGTACACCCGCAACGCGAGCGACAAGGACCTGTCGCATGGAGGAATCCGGCTCGACCGCCACGACCTCGCGAACGCGGTCATGAAGAAGTTCCGTCAGCGCACCGGTGCCTGCACCGAGCTCAACCGCAGCCTGGCAATGCTCCGGCAGGACCCACTCGAGCGCTTCTGCTGGCGGAGCCGGGCGGTACCTGTCGTAATGCTCGGCGATGGTTCCGAATGAGCGGGCACGCTGTTCGTAAGGCAGCGGTTCGGCGTCTGACATGACTACTGCGAGGGTACCGAGATGGTGGCACAGAGTCGACAAATCATGCTGGAGTGCCATGGTCTCTGGTGCAAGGGGGCCTAAGTTCGGGTCCAATGTTGCGTCGTCTCAAGACCGTTG
>JBAPRR010000103.1:0-18337 GCA_049281195.1 Acidimicrobiales bacterium | reverse complement strand
GTTCGGGCATGGGAGGAGTCGGGTTCCGCGACGGGCAGGTGAAGGTCGTGGGCGGGATCGTGACAGGCCTGTCGCGCAGACACACCAAGCGCGGCGAGCTGATGGCGACCTTCTTCTTGGAGGACCTGGCCGCTTCGATCGAGGTGTTCGTCTTTCCGAAGATGATGCAGGTCTACGGCTCGTTGATCGCCGACGACACGGTTGTCATCGTGAAGGGGAGGGTCGACACCCGCGAGGAGCAGGTGAAGCTCATCTGCATGGAGATCTCGTGCCCGACCCTGCAGACGGAAGGGTCGACCGAGCTCCGCCTGAAGCTGCCTTTGAACGCCTTGAGCGACGGATTGCTGGAGGAGTTGAAATCAGTCCTGATCGGACATCCTGGTGGCGAACCCGTTTATCTCAATCTGGGTGAGACGACGTTGCGGCTTCCGGCGGAGTTCAACGTCGACAGCCGCAAAGGGCTCGTGGGAGAGCTCATCTCGCTTCTCGGCGCCGGAGCCGTCATCTCGGGCGGCGTGGGCGGAGGAGGGTTCGGTTTCTTCGGCTCGTCAAGTGGCGCCGCCGCTGGCGCTGGGAGTGGTGGAAGCGACGCTATGGGTGCCGGTTCAGGTATTGCCGGTGGTCCGCCCGCTGAGGACCCGGGTGGGTCGGGAACCACGGGTGAGTCGGGGAGCACGGGCGGCTCCGGCGGTAACGGTCACCACCGGGTTCCGGCCGAAGTCTGACCCGGAGAATCGTGCCTCGGTGTGACCGTGGCGCACAGGTTCGGATTCTTTGCGCAGTGCATTTGCTTGTAGGCAACCCGAGATCGTTGCGGCCTGCCGTTGCTGCTTCCGGCGGTGATTCTGGTGTTGATTCCGGGCGAATCCGCTCTGGATTCGCGGCACCGAAATCTGACACCGATGTTCAACTTTGCAGGGTTCCGGAGTGATCGCGACTCGCTCACCAGGTCGAATGTGCCTATGCGACCCCTTTCCCATATCCTTATAGGGAGCCCTGCGGGTTGGACGAAGGGTCTTCGCCCCGCCACCTTGATCCTGCAGGGGAGACAAACGCAGACGAGGACGGAGCAAGCAATGCCGTTTGAGGTCGATACGAAGGACTGCACTGCACTGAGCGACGCAGAGCTCGCCGAGATGGCGGATCTTTGCTCAGAGCGGTTTCCGGCGTTCGAAGTTGGGTTCCTATCTAAGCAACGCGAAGAGTGGGTCCTCATTACACATATTCGAGAGGGGAAGAAGTTGCGGGGGTATTCCTTCTGCACTCTCGAGCGAATCGGTGGCACGCCGTCCCTGTTGGTCGGCGTGGCCTCCATCGACCGTACGGTCAAGGCCGACAGCGTTTTGCGTCACATGATGGCCGACCAGTACCGCCGGGCCCTGTTGGCCTTTCCCGACGAGGACGTTCTCGTCGGCACGCGGATCGCGGCCGCAGAGGGCTTTTGGGCCTTCAACGGTCTTACCGACGTCGTCCCTCGCCCGGGGCACAAGGCGTCTGGTGAGGAGCGCGCCTGGGCCAGGCGCCTGGCCAAGCGTTTCGGAGCGGAGAGCCGCGTCGACGACCGCACATTCGTGCTCGCCGGCGACGGTTCCACGACCGGCGCTCTCGACCACGGCGGTCCCAAGGTGAACGAACCGGATGCGGACGTTTCAGAACTTCTTGCGGAGATGGACTCAGGACGCGGTGACCGTCTCGTGGTGTTCGGTTGGGCGATGGCCGAGGATCTCGCCTCGGGCAAGCTCACATCTGCCAAGGCCCACTGAGACTCTGGGGCTCAGGCTTTTGGGCTCAGCGCCTGACGGTGGTTTGAGTCGCGTGGTCCGCTCGAGGAACTACGGGCGGGGGAGCATGGCGAGGACCGTCTTGTAGCAGTGGCCGTCCCGTGGCGGGCTGAGCGCAACCAACAGGTAGCGCGGCCGGAAACCCAGAGCACCCGCCAGGTCCTTACCCGTCAACTTCGGGCGTTGTGTAGCCCACAGCGCCGCGATCGCTTTCGGGTCCTCGACCGGTAGCCAGTTGTCACTCCTGGCCCATCCGAAGCGCGCCCACGTGGTCCCGTCGGTCTGACGCCTGAACAGAAGCGGACCTAGAGCCGGGCACACCAGAGCCAGTGACGGACGCATGCCCCGGAATTCCCAATACGGGGCTGCCGAACCGGCGAACCCGAGAAGGTTGCGCTCGGTCGGCGCCACCAGAGCCTTGAGCTTCCGGCGGGCGGAGCGTTTGGATGCCTTCCCTACGACTTCGGGCATCGAAGCCACAGACACCGCTTCAGGATGCGCCATGTCGTCGCGCTCGGGATCTTCAGCGAGCTCGACTTCGATCAGCTCGAACGGTTGAAGTCTCGGACGGTCAGCAGGCCACATGACGCGAAGTCGCGTCCAGGCTCCGGTCGTTTGATCGATGCCGACGATGTCGTCCGGACCTCCGGCGAGCACCATGTAGCGGCGCGTCCTGCTCGGCGCCTTGGAGTGTGAGCCTCTGACCGGGTTGGCTCCACGCTTTGAACTCTCGGGAGCGGAGGGCTTTGTGGTCTCGGGAGCGGAGGGCTTTGGGCTCTCGGGGGCAGAGCGCTTTGCACGCTCCGGCGCCGCGGCGTGCAGCCCCCTCCCGCGGCGTTTTGGCGACCTCTGCGAACCGGCGACGGCCCCGAAGGCGCCGCCGTGTATACCGCTCTCTGTGCCCGGGCCTCTGCCGGTGCCGACGTCCGTTGTCACTCCACCACTCTGCCTTCGGAGGCGACGCTCGGGGTGGATCCGGGATCATGCTGTGCGTCGAGTTGGCTCGCAAAGTCGTCTGTCGTCGTCACCGGTAGCAGGCAGATGTTGTTGCGGCAGACGTATGCAGCACCGTTGGCTGCTTCCTCTTTCTCGTTGGACCCGTCGCCGCGCCCGATCCAGAGGGGCGATCCGGTCCTGTCGCCCCAGGCGAGCACCGCTTCCGGTTCGTAACGCTCCTGCACGACGCGCAGCAGATCAGGTCTGTCTCCGGTTATGACGATCTCAGTCATCCCCGCGCCGATCAGCGACATCGCACCGATCGCGTTCGCTACCGCCAGCGGGTGGTTCGATGCAATGGGCTGTAGGAGCGCGAGCATCCGCTCACCGGTCTCGGAGAAGCGTTGTGACCCCGTGAGCTCCCCCAGCCTCAAAAGAGCCTGGGCGGCCACCGATGTGGCAGAGGGGGTCGCATCGTCGAGCAGGTCCACCGGACGGACGAGGATTTTCTCCGCGTCTGCTCCCGTGCTCCACAGCGCCCCGGTTTCCTCATCGAAGAAGAGGTCGAGCATCGAGGTCGCTGTCTGCGACGCGTCGTCGAGCCATCTACTGCGGCCGGTCAGTTCCGCGAGGCGGGTCAAGAAGTCGACGACCCACGCGTAGTCGGCCGCATAGGCGAGAAGTTTTGCCTCGCCGTCCTGCCACGACCGCAGGAACCTCCCGTCCTGCCTGCGCATCTGGGCGCGAAGGAAGTCGCCGATCGCCTCCGCTTGTGCGGCCCAATCATTCCGACCCGATGCCGCGGCCGCCTGGGCGAGCGAGGAACCGAACATCGCATTCCACTCGGTGAGTACCTTGTCGTCCCTCTGGGGGCGGACTCTCAGAGACCGCGCCTCGAACAGCAGCTTTCTCGCCTCTTCGACATCGGCGGGCCGAAGAAGATTCGCCCCTGTCGTGTACTCGCCGGTGGTTTTGCTCGTGGAGCTGACCGGGCGCCGGAGTATGGACCGCCCTTCGAAGTTCCCCCTGTCAGTCACCCCGTACCACTCCATGGCGACCTTGGTCAGGCCGGCCGGAAGGACTTGGGCGATCTCTTCAGGCGTCCACGTATAGAAGAGCCCTTCCACGCCTTCTGAGTCGGCGTCTTCCGCCGCACACAGCCCCGCTGAACCATCTGTGGCGAGGTCTCTGAGCACGTACCCGATGGTCTCTTCCACCACCTGAAAGAAGTTGGGATCGTGTGTCAGTTGCCAGGCGTGCAGGAACACGGCCACAAGCGCCG
This sequence comes from Acidimicrobiales bacterium, assembly GCA_049281195.1. Taxonomy (GTDB): domain Bacteria; phylum Actinomycetota; class Acidimicrobiia; order Acidimicrobiales; family CAVXTF01; genus JBAPRR01. The sequence continues at coordinate 14,338 of JBAPRR010000103.1, read as the reverse complement.
CCTGGTCGTAGAGCATCTTCTCGAAGTGCGGGACGGTCCACGTGTCGTCGGTCGAGTAGCGGGCGAAGCCGCCCCCCAGGTGGTCGTAGATGCCCCCCGCCGCCATCGCACGAAGCGAGGTCAACGCAACCTGGAGCGATGCGTGATCGCCGGTCGATCTGTGATAGCGGAGGCACAGTTCGATCAGGGAGGTCTGCGGGAACTTCGGAGCAGGACCCACACCTCCGAAGCGGGAATCGTGCCTTGCAGATATGTCCGTGACCGCCCGTTGGAGCAACTCCGCCGAGAGTGTTCTCCAGTCGATGGAACCTGGAGCCGGTTGCGTCTCGGGAAGGATCCCGTCTGACAGCGACGCGCGCCGGCGAACGGCTTCGGCGAGCTCGTCCGCCTGAGATTCGATTTCCGATCTCCGTTGTGTCCACGCATCGGTAATGGCTTCGAGAACGCGGCGGAAGCCGGGCGAGCCGTGAGCGTCGCGGGGAGGGAAGTAGGTGCCGGCGAAGAAGGGCCGCCCGTCTGGCGTCATGAAGACCGTCATGGGCCATCCGCCGCGCCCGCTGATGGCCTGCACCGCTTCCATGTAGATGGCGTCGACGTCGGGACGTTCCTCGCGATCGACCTTTACCGCCACGAAGCCCTCGTTCATTTTTTGTGCGGTTGCCACGTCTTCGAACGATTCGTGGGCCATGACGTGGCACCAGTGGCATGACGAGTAACCGACCGACAAAAGGATCGGGACGTCGCGGGTACGGGCTTGATCGAACGCCTCGTTCCCCCACGGAAACCAGTCGACAGGATTGTCGGCGTGCTGGCGGAGGTAAGGGCTCGGTTCGGTGGCGAGGCGGTTCATGGGTTTGAACGATCCAGTGAGGTGTGAGGAGGCGCGAGGCCCGAACCGGAGCGGATAGGGGCTGCCGCCGATCCACGCCTCGCCGCCGCTTGATGCTACGGCGATTGGTCGGCGGGAGGCCAGCGGCAACGTTGAGGCGGGTCAGGGGGCACGTCGGGGGGGCACAGCGGGCAGGTTGAGGGGGCACAGCGCCCGGGTAGGGGAGCCTCCGATCCCTCTAGTGTTGAACGATGGATCTCCGACTTGACGGGAAAGTTGCCCTGGTCACGGGCGCAAGCCGTGGCATAGGCAAAGCGATAGCGACCCTGTTCGCCCAATCGGGCGCGAAGGTCATGCTTTCTTCGAGGAAGCCGGACGCTCTGGAACAGGCCGCCAACGAAATACGGGAGGGCGGTGGGATCTCAGGTGCGGGCGACGTCGCGTGGCATGCGGCCAACGCCGGTGATCCCGTCCAAGCGCAGGAGTGCATAAGGCAGACGTTCGAGCACTTCGGTTCTGTCGACATCCTGGTCAACAATGCGGCGACCAACCCCTACTTCGGCCCGGTCATCGATATCGAGCCGTCGCAGATGCAAAAGACGGTCCTCGTCAACCAGGAGGCAGTTCTTCGCTGGACCCAGCTCGCGTGGCAGGCGTCTATGTCAGAACGCGGCGGGGTGGTCCTGAACATTTCCTCTATCGGGGGTTTGAGTGTCGAGCCAGGCATCGGCTGGTACAACGTGACCAAAGCTGCCGTCGCACACTTGACGCGCCAGCTGGCCGGCGAACTCGGTCCGAAGGTCCGCGTCAACGCTCTGGCTCCCGGGCTCGTCAAGACCGACTTTGCCAGAGCGCTTTGGGAACCTGCCGGCGACGCTGTTTCACGACGGCTTCCTACAAAACGTCTGGGCGAGCCGGAAGACATTGCCAACGCTGCGCTCTTCCTCTGCTCCGATGCGGCATCGTGGATCACGGGAACCGTTCTCGTCATCGACGGTGGAGCGATGGTAGTTCCGAGCGGCGGGCTCTGACCGACACGCCCTGCCGCGCAAAGCGCTGGAAGTCCGGTGCTCAGCTTCAGAGTTGGATCAGCCCGGCCTTCGTGGGGATGAAACCGCAGGCGTCGAAGTAGAACTTCTCTAGATCATCCGCGAAGTCCACGTGAAGCCATTCGCATCCCGCTGCACGCGCGCCGTCACCGGCCGCCTTGACGAGCATGGTGCCGATGCCGCTGCCGCGGACATCTGACGCCACCATCACGTCTTGGATCCAGCCATGCACGAGTCCGTCAGAAACCACATTCACGAATCCGACGAACCGCTTGTCGACCCTCGCGGTCACCCATCCGAGGCTGTGTTTCTCGACCACTGAGTGCCAATCCCATTCAGCGTCGCTGAACAACCGGGTCTCGAATGCTTCGGCGTGCAGACGGTTGGCCTCGCTGCTGGTGAAGGCGCCCCTCCACTCGATCTCGGGCCTGATATCAGGGTTCCTCGACCGCTTCGACTTCGACTCTCCATCCGGCATGGAGACAGACGATACGGCGGTGCAGGCGGACTCACCGTGGTCCGCTAACCTTTTCGGCGTGCATTAATCCGGACGTATCGAACCCGTTCTTGCGGCCGTCTCGCCGCGCCTGTTCGAAAACTCTCGTCTGGAGGTCTCAAAATGCCCGCTCGTTCAAATTCAGCACGATCCGTTTCGCGGTCTGTGACACCCGCAAGCCTCATCTGTCGCAACATCAACCTCGACCGAGGTGCGGAGCCGGTATTACGCGACATCAGTTTCAACATCGGTCCCGGCACATGTTTGGGTGTGGTCGGACCGAATGGCGTGGGTAAGTCGACCCTCTTGAAGGTCCTGGCGGGGGACGTCGATCAGGACTCCGGCACAGTCGTCCTTGCACCCCCGGGCGCGGGCCGCCTTTACGTAGAGCAGGAGCACAAGCACGGGGGACACGGGGGACACGGGGGGAGTGACGAAGAAGACCAATCCGAGATCAAGGGCCTCCCTTCGCGCAAAGAGACAGTGAGGAAGGCCCTTGTCAGGATGAGTGGGCTGGCTGCTGCCGAGGCCGAGTTCGAATCTGCCGCGCTCGCTCTCGGGTCGGGCTCGTGGCCGGGCTCGGGGTCCGGTAGCGCCGGTGTCGGTGAGTCGAGTCAGAATCCAGACGAGCGGTATGCGATCGCCCTCGAACGGCTGTCCGCTTTCGGGATGGATGCCGATCTTTCGATCGATGAAGTTCTGAAAGCCGCAGGTCTCGGATCGCTCGCCGATCGCGATACGTCGGTTCTATCCGGAGGTGAAGCAGCAAAGCTCGCCCTGTGCGCAGTCGAGCTTTCGGCTGCCGACGTCCTGCTGCTCGATGAGCCGACGAACGACCTGGACTTCGCCGGTCTGGCCCGCCTCGAGGACCTCATCGCAGCCGGACGTCAGGCGGTCACGGTCGTTGTTTCACACGACCGCGCCTTTCTGGAGAGAACGGTCACGGCTGTTTTCGAGCTGGATGAGCACGATCACACAGGTCGCTACTACGACGGCGGCTGGGCTTCTTACGAAGAAGAACGTTCCACGGCTCGTCGTCACGCGGCCGAGGCGTTCGACGTCTATCAATCGCGCAAGAAGGGTCTCGACGCTCGTGCCAGACGAGAGCGCGAATGGTCCACGACCGGGGTAAAAAAGGAGCAACGAAACCCTCGGGACAATGACAAGGCCCAACGGGGTTTCCGGGTCAACAAGACCGAGAAGCTCGCATCCCGCGCCAGGCGTACAGAGCGCCAGTCCGAACGGCTGGAGGCCGTAGAAAAGCCCTGGGAAGGTTGGCAACTGCAGTTCGAGATCAACGAGACCCAGCGCGCCGGCGACGTGGTGGCGCGTTTGAGTGACGCGGTAATCGTCCGTGGAGACTTCAAGTTGGGCCCCATCGATCTAGAGATTTCATGGGGGGACCGCTTGGCGATCCTCGGTCCGAACGGTTCAGGCAAGTCGACCATCGTCGGAGCGTTGCTCGGTCGGATTCCGCTCGAGCGCGGTTCAAGACATTTGGGACCGGGCGTCGTGGTGGGCGAACTCGGACAGGAGCGCCACTCGCTGTCGGCAGGTTCCACACTCCTCGAGGCGGTCTGTGCGCGTTGCGAAATGACGACGACGGAGGCACGCACCCTTCTCGCCAAGTTCGGGCTCGTTACTGATCACGTCACGAGACCGGGCGCGTCGCTCTCACCCGGGGAGAGGACTCGGGCCGAGCTCGCCACATTCCAAGCGAGGGGCGTAAACCTGCTGGTGCTCGACGAGCCGACCAACCATCTGGATCTTCCGGCGATCGAGCAACTGGAGCAGGCTTTGGAATCGTTCGGGGGAACGATCATCCTGGTCTCTCACGATCGACGGCTGCTCGAGAACGTCCGGCTCAGCGAGCGTTACGAGTTGCCGTAGGTCCGCCCGAGCGCGGTCAGTCATTGGGGCAAAAGGTCCCGGCCGCTCCCCGTCGCCCTTTCAATAGAGCTCTCCAAAGTCTCAGTAGCTTCACAGGGGAAATGTGAGAAAGACCCCTGAAGAGGGAATAGTCGTTGTCGAGGCGGCCTTTGGTGTCGCGTTCTCCCTGGTAAAGGGCCAGCTATTGACACCTATCGCCCAACCATCCCCGGTAAAATCCTTGTTCCCGTGACCGTCGTCGCGCCCCCCTCCCAATCCTCCTCGACACGCCACGCCACTTACCGCTCCGGCGGGATGGGACTCGGTGGGCGCCGTCGCGCCAGGGCACGCGTCGCAACTGGCGGTGGAGCCAATGGAAGCAGTGGCGGAAACGGCGGCGGCGGAGGCGGAAACGGCGGCGGTGGTGGAAACGGTCGTGGCCGTCATGGCGTCAAGCCGCTGCGACGTTGGCCCAAGCGCGCGCTCATCGCTGCGGTGTCACTCGTCCTCGTCCTCGTCCTTCTCGGAGTCGGCGGATGGTGGTACGTCAACTATCGGATCGGGCAAGTCAAGACCCAGGGTTGCGCCACTTGTGTCGCAGCCGCTCCGGGCCAACCATTCACCGTCCTTTTGATCGGGTCTGACTCGAGAGCATTTGTGAATGACGGAAACCAGACACAGGTGGGCCAGTTCGGAAGTGCTGCGAATCAGGGCGGACAACGAAGTGACGTGACGATCGTGGCGCGGGTGGTTCCGGCCACGCATCAGATCCTGATGATGTCGATACCGCGTGACCTGTGGGTGAACATTCCAGGGAGCGTGGCGGACGTGTCGGGTCCCAACCGCATAAATGCCGCTTTCAACAACGGTCCCAGCCTTCTCGCGCAGACGATCAGTCAGAACCTCGGGATACAGGTGAATGACTTCGCCGAGGTCAACTTCCCCGGGTTCCAGGGAATGGTCAGCGCACTCGGAGGCATATACCTCGATTTCCCGTATCCGGTGAAGGACGCATTCAGCGGGCTCAAGATCACGAAGACGGGCTGCCAGTTGGTCAGCGGGGCTCAGGCCTTGGCTCTAGTTCGCAGCCGGCATCTCTTCTACTACGAGAACGGTCAGTGGAACGCCGATGTGCAGAGCGACTTCAGTCGCATCCAGCGTCAGGACGTCTTCTTCAGAGCCGTCATAGGGAGGGTCCACGCCAAGGACCTCGACCCTCTTTCGCTCAACGCTTTCATCGGGGGAGTGGTCGGAGACATCACTGTCAACCCGGCGCTCAAGAGTGGGTTACTCGGGCTTGCTGAGGCGTTCCACAGCATCGGCGGCAGTGCACTCAAGACCGAAACTCTTCCCACGACAGAATTCACCAACCAGTACGGCGAGGACGTTCTAGAGGCGGCCCAGCCATACGCGAACAACATGATCAAGACGTTCGAGGCGTTCGGGACCACTCCGACTTCTGGTTCCAAGCCGACCTCGGGTTCGACCGCCACGACAATCCCCAAGTCATCGATCCACATCGACGTGTTGAACGGCGACGGGATCGCCGGAGCGGCAGCGGGAGCGGGCGGCGATCTGACGAGAGGCGGATACACGGTCACCGGTACCGGCAACGCCGCGTCATTCAGCTTCAACGCCACCCAGATCCAATATGCCCCCGGCCATCAAGCGGTCGCACAGCAACTGGCTTCGACGATATCGGGTTCCACGCAGCTCGTGCAGGACTCGTCGCTAACCGGTGACAACGTGATCCTGACCGTCGGGTCGAGCTTCAGCGGCCTTGTCGGTTCATCGTCTTCTTCAACGGGGAGTACGTCCACCACGACAGCGGGCGCACCGCCCCCCAATGTCGTAACCAATACTCAGCAAGAACCCTGGAATCCGACAGTCTGCTGACGGAGGACCTTTCTCCAGGCGCGCAGAAGCGCCGCATGAGTTTTGGTTTTGCGAATCGACGAGCCCGACGTCAGCCTGATGTCAGTCGGGAGGACCGGTGCCCGGACTGACGAATGAACCTTGACCGGCCGGCTCCGGTTCGACGCGGTCACCCCACGGCGAGTCATCGCGGTGATCATTGGACGGGCCTACCCACATCCAGTCGCCCGGTTCCCCTTCGAGATGCCATCCCCTGTACGTCCGCAGGTAGTGATGCCAGCGGCAAAGCAGGGCCAAATTCTCGAGGGAGGTCGGGCCGCCATCTATGAACGGCAGGACCCGGTGATCGCGTTCGAGGCGTTCACGTATTTCACAGCCCGGCACACAGCACTTGCGGTCCCTTTGCCTCAGGGCTCTGTCGACATCGGCAGGAACGGCGCGGCCCGCGCTCGCAACCGTCGTTATGTCGCGGCCCTTAGTGACGAGGATGCTTAGGAACCCGTCGCCAAGGAGCTTTCGAGCGGTCTGTACGCTGACCTGACCGACGCCCTCGATGGTGCAGCTCTCTTCTGACTCGGAGTACCCCCGCAGCAGCGCTTCGGAGTCGACCGTCACATGAACTTCGGGTCCTGAACCTGATTCGCGGCGGTCGCCGTCGACGAGTTCCATGAGGGCGTCGGCGAGATAGCAGTGCAGCGGTTCGCGACGCCCTTGCGTCTTTGCTTCGGCCGCGATCCGGCGAGCTCGTTTCATCAGCTCGGCTCTCAACCTGGCACCGTCCTCTGGGCACACTCTTCCGTCAAAACGGACGGCACCATCGGACTCGTTGAAATCGCGCACGTATCTGCGCCTCCAAATCGACGCATGCCGTTTCGCCTCGTCTTCGCCCGATGAAGCCTGACGCTTCACTCTGTCGCAGGTCTCGCGGAGCTCGCTCACGGTCTGCTTTTCCGCCGCCTCGAGGAGATCTTGCTGCTTCGACGGATCGCACGAGGCAGCACTGGCAACCTGTCTCGCCTGCGTGGGCGAGAGTTTCCCCGCCTTGAACGCATCCGAGACATCGGGGAGTTGTTCCATCTGTCTCGCCGCGGCCAGGAGGCTCGCAGCTTCGTAGTTCGTATCGCCCGTCTCACCGGCCAGCCACTTGGCAGCATCGCGGTGGCCTTCGTGACGGTGGTGGTTCGTCTGCTCGACGCGACGGGCGGAAAGTACTTTCAATGCCACAAGGCTGCGCTCACCCCGGGCAGCGATGCCCACCAGATCGGCGGCTCCCTGCGCGGTCAGTAGCCCGGGCTCGAACTCCGCCAGACCCTGCTGGATCAAGGAGACGCCCTCGCGGATCTTGTCTACGAACATAGGGTGCAAGTTAGTGAGAGGGTGTGACAATCGCTGGAAAATGCCGAAATCACCGGTGACGGGAGAGATCAGGGGAGCAGCCGTTTGGCCACCTTCCCTGATGGCATCCGGGGAAGTTCCGCCAGCAGAACCAGTTCATGCGGCGCGGCCCAACGGGGGAGTTGTTCCGAGACAAAATCGCGCAACGCATCAAGCGTCGGGGGGTCTGACGCATCCTTGGCAACGACGAACGCGACAACACGCTGACCCCACTTGGGGTCGGGACGCCCGTCTACCGCGATGGCGCCCACGAGCGGGTGAGTACCGAGAACGCGCTCCACGGACGCCGGCCAGACCTTCTCGCCTCCGGTGTTGATTGTTTCCGACATTCGACCGGAAACGTGCAGCCGTCCGGCGGTATCGATGAAGCCGGCGTCGCCGGTCTTGAACCACCCACCTTCCGTTAAGGGGTCAGTCCCGTCGCGATAACAACGAAGGAGCGAAGGGCCGCGCAGGAGAATCTCGCCTTCACCGGTGGGTTGGTTGCCGGACGAGGTCGGCTCGGGCGACGAGGGGGCAGAGGTCGGCTCCGGCGTCGCCGCGGCAAAGATCGATATCGCGGTTCCGTCGAGGGGGAGACCGTCGTAGACGACTCCGCCACATGTCTCGGTCATGCCGTAGGTGGTCACCACGTTCTGTGCCACAACCGACGGTGGTGCCGCCCCACCAAGGAGTATGAGGCGGAACATCGACAGGTCGAGCTGCGACAGGACCGCCGACACCAGGGAAATGAGGGTGACGCTCCGGCCGGCGGCAGTGACGCGGGCGGCATCGAAGCGCTCGTGAACCTGAAGCGGGGTGCCGGTGATCATTGCCCGCGTGACGACCCCGAGGCCCCCGATGTGGCTGAGGGGAATGCATGCCAGCCACTGGTCTTGCGCCGGGTCAACGTCGAGCCGACGGGACGTCGCCTCAGCCGATGCACGCACCGCCGCATGACTGAGCACCACCCCACGGGCGGCTGCACTGGTGCCGCTCGTCGCCATCACCAGGGCGTCGCCGTCATCCACGGAGAGCCCGCCGTCGAGGGTCGTGAGTTCTCCGGAGGCGTCCAGGAGGTGGGTCGGACGGAGCGCGTTCAACAGATCACGTGCCGCGGCCGCCGGCAGCCGGGGGTCGAGAGGGGCAGCAGCATCGCCGGCGTCCCATGTGCGCTGGAGGGCCCCAGGAAATGCGTTATCCCACGGCACATCCAGGGCGACGAGTCGGGGCACGGCGCTAGCGTACCGACCATGCGAGTAATCACTCATAAGGTTCGTTGAGGGCGCATGTCCCCCTACCAGGACCCCGTTGAAGCCCTGAAGAACGAGCCGCCCCCCAAGTGGGACAACAGGGGCGATTACCAAGACATCCGGTTCGAGGTCGCACAGGGCATGGCCAAGATCACGATCTGCAGGCCGGAGGTCAGAAACGCCTTCCGGCCCCAGACCCTGTTCGAGTTGTCCAGTGCCTTCGACCTGGCCCGGGATGATCCCGATGTCGGGGCGGTCATCTTCACGGGAGAAGGCCCCGATGCCTTCTGCTCGGGCGGGGACCAGCGCATCCGTGGTGACGACGGCTACATCGGCGACGACGAGGTGGCCAAGCGGGGCATCGGTCGCCTCAACGTCCTCGACCTGCAGATTCAGATCCGCCGCCTGCCCAAGCCCGTCGTGGCCATGGTGGCCGGCTTCGCCATCGGTGGTGGCCATGTCCTGCACCTCGTCTGCGACCTGACGATCGCGGCCGACAACGCCCGGTTCGGCCAGACCGGCCCCCTGGTGGGCAGTTTCGACGGTGGATACGGCTCCGGCCTCCTCGCCAGAACGATCGGGCTCAAGCGGGCGAAGGAGATCTGGTTCCTGTGCCGGCAGTACGACGCTCAGCAGGCCTTGGATTGGGGCCTGGTCAACGCGGTTGTGCCGCTTGAAGAACTCGAGGCCGAAACGGTCGCGTGGTGCCGCCGGATGGTCGGTCTCTCACCGATCGCGCTTCGGATGCTGAAGGGGGGGTTCAACGCCGCGGACGACGGGATGGCCGGAATCCAACAGCTGGCCGGCGACGCAACGATGCTCTTCTACATGACCGAAGAAGGTCAGGAAGGCCGAAACGCCTACCAGGAGCGGCGTTCTCCGGACTTCTCGCAGTTTCCACGCCGCCCGTGAGCTCCGAGTGCCCAGAAACGCACGAGTACGGCTTGACTCCCGGGTGAGCGCTTGAGCATCCCTGCACCTGCCCCACCCACCGGCAAGTTGAAGATCTTCGCACTGGGAGCGCGCCCGCGGACCCTTCCCGCCGCGATCGTGCCGGTTCTGGTCGGTACCGCCGTCGCATGGTGGTGGTTGGGCGATCACCATTTGCAGTGGTGGCGCGGGGTGGGCGCCCTGGCCGTCGCCCTCGCGGTCCAGATCGGCACCAACTACGCCAACGACTACTCCGACGGGATCCGCGGCACCGACAAGGCCCGCGTGGGACCCGTCCGCCTGGTCGCATCGGAGCTCGCCTCCCCGAAGGCGGTTGCTTTTGCCGCGCTCGCATCCTTCGCTGTCGCCGCTGCCGTAGGAATCGTTCTCGCCGCGTTCACCTCGTGGTGGGTGGTGGCGGTCGGAGCAGCATGCTTCTGCGCCGGGTGGCTCTACACCGGCGGACCGAAGCCGTATGGGTACATGGGTCTCGGCGAGCTCTTCGTGTTCGTCTTCTTCGGTCTCGTAGCGACCTGCGGGTCCGCGTACGTCGAAGGCGTAAGGCTCGCGTCCAGCGGTTTTCACGCCGCGATCGTCGCTTCGGTGGCCACGGGGATGTTGTCGGTCGCCTTGCTCGAGGCAAACAATTTGCGAGATATCAAAGGCGACACCGTGGCGAAGAAACGAACGCTTGCGGTGCGATTAGGCCGCCGCAATGCGGGATATCTCTACGTTGCGACGCTGGTGGCCTCGGTTGCTGCCGCGGTTGTGGTGGCGGCCATCTGGCGGCCGGGCGCTCTGCTCATCTTCGTGGCGGCGCCACTTGCATATCGTCCTTCAGGGCTCGCGCTCGGCGAGTCGGAGGGCCGGGACCTACTACCCATGCTCGCCGGCACGGCCCGGCTGCAGCTGTATGCGGGGCTGCTGCTCGCTATCGGGATACTTCTTTGAGGAATTCTTCAACGATCTCGAGGGTCTTGTGGGGTTGCTCGAGGTGACAGGAATGACCGGAACCCTTGACGATCTCGAAGCGGGCGTTGCCGCCGATCGAGGAGGAGATGCGCGTCCCGATCGCTGTGAAGCGCTCGTCGTATTCTCCGGCCAGAACGAGCACAGGAACCGAGATGCCGGCCAGACGATCCCACAAGGGGTCCTGTGCACCCGTGCCGCACAGACGCAGCGACGACGCCAGCGCGACCGGATCGTTCTCGAGCCTCTGCGGAATCTGCGCTTCGTCTTCGGCAAGGTGGGCGAACAAGGGACCTTCGAGCCAGTCGTGGATGAAAGTCGCGAACGCATCGGGGTCTCCGTCGCAGGCGTCAAGACGTTTCGCGAGCACCTCGTCGGAGTGGCGTCTGTCTGCGCGCGCAGCAGGTTCTTCGATCCCCGCGGTCGCTCCGATGAGGATCATGGCCCGCGTCGACTCGGGATGTGCAAGCGCCACATGGAGAAGCACGCGCCCGCCCAGCGAGTAACCGACATATACGGCGGGACCGCACGCATCGGCGACCAGATCCGCGGTCTCCCACAGATCCGTCCTCGCGCCGGAAGATCCGCCATGACCCGGCAGGTCAACCGCGATGATTTCCCTGTCACCTGTCGCGAGCCTCGCCGCAAACTGGGCCCAACAGTGGGCGTTCTGGGTGAATCCGTGGATCATCGCCAGCCGGTCGTCACCACCGGAACCCCAAGTGTCTTTGTGGAGACGGTTGACGCTCGGTCCGGTCGGATCGCCGGGCTCGCCCTCGGCCGGCGCAGTCTGATCGTCGGGGGCCACGGCAAGTGAGCGTAGAGGCGGGTGGACCGCCACAGCCCGAAGTCCAGGTGACCTTCTGTAGGACCCTGGCCGACGAGTGGGAACGGGCAGGCGTTACCGACGCCGTGATCTGCCCCGGATCAAGGTCGACCCCCTTGGTGCTCGGCCTCGCGGGCTCGTCCATCCGCGTGCACGTGCGGCTCGACGAGAGGTCGGCCGGTTTCTTCGCCCTAGGAATCGCCCTCATAACGAGACGCCCTGTCGTCGTGTGCACGACGAGCGGTACTGCAGCGGTAGAGCTGCACGCTTCCGTCGTCGAAGGGCACCACGCCAAGGTGCCTCTTATCGTCTGCACGGCCGATCGTCCTCCCCGGATGCACGACTTCGGTGCGTCACAGACCGTCGATCAGTCGTCGATCTTCTCTTCGGCGCTCCGATGGCATCAAGATCCGGGTGTGCCTTCGTGGCCGAAGAGACAAACTTGGCGATCCCTGGCTGCGAGAGCGGCGATCGAGGCGAGCCTCAATCCGTTAGGCCCGGGGCCCGTCCATCTCAATCTTCCGTTCGAAGAGCCCCTTGTGGGGGCCACCTTGGAGTCCGCAAAAGGGGCCGCCTTGGAGTTGCCCGCCGGCCGCGATGGCGGTCGCCCCTGGCACGCGGTGCAGCGCCCGCATCAACCACTCGAATCGGATGCCGTCTTTCCGGCGGCCGACTCGCCACAAAGTCGCGTGGCGATCATCGCCGGCGGTGGTTGCGGCGATCCACGAAAGGTCTTGGCCGCCGCGGCGTCTATTGGTGCGCCGGTTCTCGCCGATCCGCTATCAGGGTGCAGACGGCGTCATCCGAACGTGGTGGGTGCAGCCGACTCCATACTTCGCGACGATCGGATCGCCCAGGCGCTTCGGCCGGATGTGGTGATCCGTCTCGGGAAGATCCACTCGTCGAAGGTTCTCGCTACACGCCTGCATGAGTGGTCAAGCGCAGGGACGGTGCAAGTCCTCCTCGACGGCCACTGGGCATGGACAGATCCGGACCGCGATTCCTCCGTTCTCATGGACGCCGATCCTGAAGCGTGGTGTGACGCCGTCGTGCGGACACACCCGCAAGGAACCACCGACAATTCGAGGCCCCGAATAGATGATTCGTGGCTTCGTCTGTGGGCATCGGCGGAAATCGCCGCACAGCAGGCGATCAGTGAATGGTGTGACGAGCACGCCGAAGTTACAGAACCTGCGGTGGCACGGAGGCTTTTCGAAGAGATCGAACCGAACGCCAAGGTCGTCGTCGCGGCGTCGATGCCCATGCGCGACCTGGAGTGGTACTCGCCAGTGCTCGCCGACATGCCAGTCGTCTTGGCGAACCGGGGAGCTAACGGCATCGACGGCGTCGTCTCGACTGCGATGGGGGTGGCGTCTGGGACAGAGGAGCCGGTCTACGCACTAGTCGGGGACCTCGCATTCCTGCACGACCTCACAGCGTTCGTCGGCGACGAAGATCGCAAGCCCACGGTCATAGTGATCGACAACTCCGGTGGCGGGATCTTTTCGTTCCTCCCGCAGAGAGGGTCGCTCGATGAAGGGACCTTCGAGTCGTTCTTCGGCACCCCGCAATCCCACGATGTCGCGCAGGTCGCCCGCGGCCTCGGAGCGCAGGTAGAGGTCATCAAGACGATGACGGAGCTCAGAAAGGTGCTCGCCGTCTCGCCGGAGCCAACGAGCGCCGCCGGGGCCACCGACGCCGCCAGCGCCCCTCGTGTAATCGTGATCAAGGCGCCCGACCGTGACACCAACGTCCGCCATCACGATGACATCAACCAGCGGGTGGCGGATCGGGTTTCCGTCGCCATCCCGCAGAGGCCCTAACCTGCGGAACATGTCCTTGTCAGACCGCCGGGTCCTCGTTCTCGCAGCAGACCTGTTCGAGGACATGGAGCTGCTCTATCCCTTGTTCCGCCTGCGCGAGGAGGGTGTGGACGTAACAGTCGCGGGAATGGACATGGCACCCCTCACGGGCAAGAAGGGATACAGCCCCTATCAGGTCGACACCACCGTGGACGAGATGTCCGAGGGGGACTTCGACGCGCTCGTTATCCCCGGAGGCTTCGCTCCCGACAAGCTGCGCCGATCCAAAGCGGTGCTCGATCTGGTGCGCGCTTTCGACACGGCCGATAAGCCCGTCGCTTTCATCTGTCACGCCGGATGGGTGCCGATATCCGCCGGCATCCTGAAGGGCAGGAGAGCGACGAGCGTCAGCGCGATCCGTGACGACATGACCAACGCCGGCGTCGACTGGGTGGACGAAGAGACAGTGGTCGACAGGAATCTCATCTCGGCGCGCACACCCGAGGACCTCGGCCCGTGGATGAAGGCCCTTCTGTCGGCGCTCAGTGACGTCGAGTCGTAGCACCTCCGACAGCGCGCATTCAGCCTCTTAAAGAAAACATCCAAAGAAGAAAAATGGGAAACCTCACAGAAGACTTTGAATTCCGGGGATTGATCCACCAGGTCACCGATCCGGAATTACTCAAGCGCCTCGACAACGATTTCATCACCGGCTACATCGGATTCGACCCGACTGCGGACAGCCTCCACGTCGGTCACCTGCTCCAACTCTGCACGTTGAAGCGAATCCAGTCCTTCGGCCACCAACCGATAGCGGTCGCCGGCGGAGGAACGGCGATGGTCGGCGATCCCGGTGGAAAGACCGAAGAGCGCACGATGCTGGACAACGACCAGATAAACGAGAACCTCGAAGGGATCAGGCCGCAACTCGCGCGCCTGCTCGACTTCTCGCAAAGTGCCGGCAAGTCGAAGGCGGTTCTGGTCAATAACGCTGATTGGCTCAGCGAGATCAGCTTGCTCGAATTCCTCCGGCAGGTTGGCAAGCACTTCACCGTGAACCAGATGG
>JBAPRR010000102.1:0-2262 GCA_049281195.1 Acidimicrobiales bacterium | reverse complement strand
CGGCAAGGCAGCACCGAGAGCAGCGACGCAAAAGCCGACCGGCAAGTTCGGCAGGGTCGCGGGCCACGCGCCCACGGATGCAGGGTCTCCCGCCAATACATCTGCCGCTGGGGCCTCCAACGCCATCAACTGCTCGGCGGGCTCTTGCCCTTACGACAGCTTCGAGGTCACACCTGCTCCGACCAAGAAGGGTGGCGGCGTGTGGGAGGACTACCCCTACAGTGTGAACGGCGCTCTGTTCTTCGAAAATGACGGTAGCGATTACTCTTGCTCCGGCACAGTCGTTGGCGCGAGCAGTCCAAGCGACCAGAATGAGATCTGGACGGCCGGGCACTGCCTCTCCAACACCGAGAGCAATACGGGTCTCTACGACAGCAGCGCCATCTTCGTTCCCGCGTACAACGGCAATGCGACCATTAGTTACGCGTCACCGAAGAAGGAAGAGAAGTGGGCCCCCTTCGGCGTCTTCACCTGGGATGGTGCAGGGGAGACGAGCGGCGCATGGATCGATAACCGCGACCTGACCGAGGACGAGGCTGCGATGCAGTTCGACACCTCGGACATCACCGGTGACAGCCTTGGTGATGCGGTCGGTTGGGACGGGTTCGAATGGGGCGCGTCGGTCAATGAGCAGTTCGTCGCCTTTGGGTACCCAGCTGGATCCCCATACAACGGCAATAATCTCGAAGAGGACATCGCCACGACTGGTGGACAGGACAGCAACGGTGGCGCAGACGGGACCAACCCCATCTACATCGGTAGCCCCTTCACCGGCGGTTCGAGTGGCGGTGCGTGGAACGTTGGCTGGACCGACTCCGGGCCCGGATATGTCGACGGGCACAATGACTACATCTACACCAACCAGACCACCACCATGTACTCGCCGTATCAGGACACTTTGTCCAACGAAGTTCGCTGCTTCGGCGCGACAAGCTGCTAACGCTCTAGCGCAAAGGCGAAATCGATTGAAGGGTGGGTCCGCATCACGCGGGCCCACCCTTTTCTTGTGCCGGGCAGTCTCGTCCCGGTACAGCCAGGACCGAGCCGCGACGGGTGGTGTCCTTCCTCAGGAGGCAGCTGCGACCCAGCAAAGGCCCGCCGGCTCGATCCCGCGCTCCGGTCGCGGCGCCCTCAAACACCCGCGAACGCGGGATGTCACAAGGTCCCATAAAGCGCACCATGGCATGACGACCCCGAGAACACCTGGGAGCTGACATGCCAAATAGCCGACCTCCGCTTAGTTACGACGTATTCGTCGCACCGTCAAAGCCTTGCAAAGCTCCGCCACCCAAGCTGGGGGATCCGCCGGCCTGGGATCCCATCACGTCGACCCTGATCTTCGGTGCTCGCGACGCCGTCCTGGTGGACTCGCTCATGACTGCCCCCAAGCCACTGCACTTGCCGACTGGGTTGAGTTGCATCACAGGCGGCTCACAACCATCTACATCACCCACGGCCACGGCGATCACTACGCCGGATTGTCTGTTGTGCTCAACCGCTTTCCGGACGCGCGGGCGGTGGCCACCAAGGCAACGGTGGAACAGATGCGCAACGGCAGCCCTACGCAACACCCTTATCGCGAGTGGTTCCCCGGTCAGATCGCTGACACGATCACGCTCGCCGAACCCCTCGAGACAGATCATTTCGAGCTCGAGGGGATCCCGCTAGAAGTGATCGAAACCGGGCGCACCGATACTGCCCACAGCACCTCGCTGCATGTACCGGACCTGGGTCTGGTCGTTTCAGGCGACGTCGCCTACAACCACTGCCATATGTACGTCGGCGCGAGCACCGCCGACATCCGCGAAGAATGGATCGCTGCCATCGACATGCTCGCTGCTCTCCGACCGGCCGCCGTCGTGACCGGCCACAAGGACCCAAGTCAGGGCAACCCACCGTCGGTTTTGGGTGAATCCCGGGGCTATATCGAGTACTACGGAGAGCTACGAGAAGCAGGTCTGACCGACGAGGCTGTGTTCGACGCCATGGTGTCCCGCTATCCCGACTGGGTCAGCCGCCAGCAATTCCTGATACTCGGCTGATGCGCCAACGACAAAACGACCATCGGGTCGAGTTGTTCAACCGATCCGCTGTCTGACAACCGGTTTGGTACAACTCCAATAAATCGAAGGAGGTGAATCGCCCCGGGTTTCGTGACCGCTCGGTTTATTGGGTGATCCCCGCCAGGTCGGGTGCCGTTTGACGGTAGTAGATGGTTTCGAACTCTGCAGGGGTGACGTAGGTATTGTCGTCGGTGATCTC
>JBAPRR010000101.1:0-9656 GCA_049281195.1 Acidimicrobiales bacterium | reverse complement strand
ACTGTGCGCCGGGCGTGGCGGGCGAGATCTGGGCCAAAGGACCGACGGTGACCCGCGGCTACCTGGAGGATGCCGCAGACACGGCCGCAAGCTTCACCGGCGGTTGGTATCACACCGGCGATCTCGGAACCCTTGACGTCGACGGCTACTTGGCGGTCACCGGGCGGATAAAGACGCTCATCAACCGCGGTGGGGAGAAGATCGCGCCAGAGCACGTGGAAGAAATTCTCGACGAATACCCCGCAGTGGCGGAATCCGCAGTCTTAGGTCAGCCCGATCCCATCCTCGGCGAACGCGTGGTTGCGCTTGTGGTCCCCGCACCGGGATTGAAGCTTCAAGTCGACGACGTCGTGGACTACTGCAAGGGCCGGCTCGCGCGTTACGAGATTCCGCAGGACCTGAAGGTCGTGGACGCGATCCCTCACACCTCCAAGGGCGCCATCGACCGGGTCGCGGCGCTCGCCACATATCAGCATCTGAGCTGAGGGGCGAAAGATCGATGCCGCCCGGTCGGTTCCACCAACTCGGAGCACCGCTCGCCGTCACCAACTTCCGTCGCTACGTCTCGGGCCAGTCTCTGTCCCTTGTCGGCACCTGGGTCGAGACCGTCGCACAGGGGCTCCTGGTGCTGCGACTCACCCATTCCGGCCTGCTGCTCGGCCTGACTACCGCCACCCGGTATGCACCGGTCCTCCTCCTGTCTCCCTATGCGGGACTGCTGGTGGATCGCTGGTCCAAGCGTCGCATTTTGCTCATCACCCAACTAGGCCTCGGGATCGTCTCCCTGCTTCTCGGGTTGGCTGTCCTCACCAACGACGTGCGGCTATGGCAGGTGTTCGTCCTCGGCATCGTCTTCGGAACCTTCAGCGCAGTCGACAACCCCGCCCGCCAGTCATTCGTGTCCGACATGGTCGGCCCGTCCCTCATCCGAAACGCGGTCACCTTCAACTCCACCCTGGTCAACGTGGCCCGGGTGCTCGGCCCCACCATCGCCGCGTTGGTGGTCGACTCTGTCGGGATCGGCTGGTGCTTCGTCATCAACGCCGTCAGCTTCCTCGCTGTCATCGGGTCGCTGCTTGCCGTGCGTACCGGGCAGCTGTACCTGACCAGCGCAGTGCCAAGGGCGCGGGGTCAACTCCGAGCCGGGTTCCACTACGCGGCCGGCATCCCCGCCATCATCCGACCGCTCCTGATGATGGCGGTCATCGGGATGTTGGCGTTCGAGTTCGAGGTGACCTTCCCCCTCTTGGCCCACGACACATTCCACGGTGGCGCCGACGCTTACGGCTGGCTGCTCGGCGCGTTCGGCGCCGGAGCTGTAGCCGGCGGGATCTATGCGCTGGGAGAAGAAAGGACAGGTGTCGTCGCTCTCACCCGCATCGCGATCGGCTACGCCGTGGCGATGGCCCTACTCGCAGTCGCCCCGACGTTGTCAACAGCTGTTGGTGCCGCGGTGCTCGTAGGCGTGGCAACCATCTTGTTCCTCACCACAGGCAACTCCACTGTTCAACTTTCCTCGGACCCTCACTACCGTGGTCGCGTCATGGCGTTGTGGTCGGTTGCGCTGATGGGCACCACTCCGATCGGTTCCCCCATCGTCGGGGCGGTCTCCCAAGCACTCGATCCGCGGTTCGCCATCGGTCTCGGGGCGTTCGCTTGTGTTTGCGCCGCGGCGATCGGCCTGACCGGTCGACCACAGCCGGTTGAAGAATCGGCCCCCGCACACAGTCCGTTAGCGGCGGCCCACCATGGCTAGGGATGCGCGCACCATGGTTCGCATCGACACCAAGGTCGCGTTCACCGCCCTCGCCATCGCGAGCGGATCGCTCGACGTAACCGCCTTTCTCCGTCTAGGCGGGGTGTTCGCCAGCATCATGACGAGCAACCTGGTCTTTGTGAGCCTGGCAGCCGTCGAGCATGACGCCACGCTTGCCAAGCACTGTGCTGCGGTGCTCCTCAGCTACATAGTCGGAGTCGGCGCCGGGTCCACGCTCGCGAGACCCAGTGGCCGCGACAGCCGGCTCGGATCTCCCCGCCTCAGCGCCCTGGTCACCGCCGAAGCCATCGTGCTGGCCGTGTGCGCGGCGTGGTGGGTCGCCGAAGCCGCCCGACCCGAAGGCGCCGATCAGCTCACCCTGCTCGGCGCCATCGCATTTGCCATGGGCCTCCAGGCTGCCGCGGCCCGCTCGCTAGGGGACCCCGAAGCGGGCACCACCTATATGACCGGCACCTTGACGGTCATGGTCGCCACCG
This sequence comes from Acidimicrobiales bacterium, assembly GCA_049281195.1. Lineage (GTDB taxonomy): Bacteria > Actinomycetota > Acidimicrobiia > Acidimicrobiales > CAVXTF01 > JBAPRR01. The sequence continues at coordinate 7,403 of JBAPRR010000101.1, read as the reverse complement.
CCATCACCGGCCGACGGCCCGATGCCTCCGCCGTCTTGGCGATCGCCGGCATCTTGGTCGGTGCCGCGGCAGGTGTGGGGCTGTTGCAAACCGTCCCCGACCTCCCCCCGTTCGTGGCTGTCGCCGGCGTTTCATTCACCGCAGGACTTTCGTGGAGCAGGCAGCGCCACAAGCCTGACGGAACCGCCGCCGCGTCGGTCCCCGCGCTATCACTGGAGGGGCGATGGGCGGCGGGAGATGGCAGCGCTCAGCCGTCTTCACCTTCGATCGGCACCAACTGATCGAAGAACGCGTCCAGCGCCAAGCCCATGGAGGCAGTGGCAAACGCACGCGCAATGGGCGAACCCGGGCTTGCCGAGCTCGTTGCCACCACCACTTGCGTCCGAGGAGTGGGGTCGGTCAGAGTCACCACATGCGTGCCGCGCGGTGAAGGCGATTGGAGCCATGTATGGGGAACGATGCTCGCCCACCGGCCGGTCGCTACATAGGTGAGCATCGAAGCCACCGAGTCGGTCTCTATTTCGGGACTCACCGCAAGACCGCTCTTCGAGAAGGCCTCGTCGATCACCTGACGGACCTTCATGTCGGGTGTGAGCAACACCAGGGGCAATCGGGCCACGTCGGTCCAACTCAGGCGTCTGGCGTCGGTAGGAACTAATTCTTCGGGAGCGATGAGCACATACCGCTCTTCGTACAGTGGAAACGTTTCGAGCCCTTCGCGATCATCCTCACCGAATATTCCGATGGCTGCGTCAATCTCGAAATTTCGCAGTCGTCGATGCAACTCGGTGGTCGACAGTCGTGAGAGCGCCTGCACTTTCGCCAGAGGATGCGCCGAGCAGAACGCCGCCACGGGCAGCCACATCGTCACCGATGCCGTGGGAATGGTCCCCAATCGAAGCGTGCCCGTAATACCGGACTGAACCGCGAGCACCTCCGCCTTGAACGCATCGTGCTCGGCGAGGATGCGCTTGGCCCAAATGACCAACCGCTCCCCCTCCGGGGTCAAGCCACCGAAAGAATGTCCCCGGTTGATCAGTGTCACATTGAGTTCGTGCTCGAGCTTCGCAATTGCCGACGACAGGGCAGGCTGCGAGACGAAGCAGGCCTCAGCGGCACGCGCGAAGTGCTGCTCGCGTGCTACCGCAACGAAGTATTCCAGTTGACGAAAGAGCACTCGCGGTCCTCCGGTCAGCGATTCGAACTCGCCCGATTCTGCCCTAGGGCTTGCGGATCCATTCTGCTTTCGATGTTTCATCGGTGGCGGAATCCAAACCCAGATCATCAGCTAGCGCTTGGGCTTTCGCACGGGGTCCCGAAACCAGGTCGTTCCTGCCGCTTTGGAAGGTCACTCTGAACTGGTCGGGCTGATCCTGGTGCCAAGCGATGCTTACGACCTCGTCGTTTCGCGTCATGCTCATCTCTTTACTCTCCCTGTCGTGGCGTGATCCGTCCATCAAGTAAAGGGCCTCCTGTAAACGCCACACTTTGCCGGTACCAATTCGCGCCCGCGTCCGTTGTGCGGTAGACAGCGACGTTGTCGTTGGCCCCTTGGCCCACGGCCTCGCACGTCCGAATGCCGGGGCACGCCACACCGAGCAGATACGGAGCGCCCGGAACCGTCTGGTCTGTCCATGTCCGACCTCCGTCGGTAGACCCGATGATCGCCGTCGTCTCTCCCAGTCCGACCGCCTCGCACAGGGCAGAGGACCTGCAGGCCACGCTGGTCAGGTCGTCGGTGCCGGTCGGGATGTGTCGGCGGACCCAGGTGATGCCGCCGTCATTGGTCGAGACCAGCACCCCGACCTCGCGACCGCCGCCGTGGGTGGAATCGATGCCGACGGCGACGCAGTGCGTGAGCGAATAGCAGGACACACCATTCAGTTCCTGCACTGATGTCGGTAACGCCTGGGGCACCCACTGCTTACCTCCGTCGGTTGTTCGCAACGCTCCGACCCCGTAGCCGACCGCCTCGCACGTCGTTGTCGTGGGACACGAGATTCCGTTGACCAGATCGGCACTTGCTGGAACCTTCTGCTTCTTCCAGGAATTGCCACCGTTCGCGGTGCCGAAGATCATGCCCTGATTGCCGGTCGCCTCGCATACGTCGACCGAAGGGCAGGCCACTCCGAGGAAGAAACCGCCTCCGATCACAGCCGGTTGAGTCGTCCACGACTGCCCGTCATCTGTGGTGCCGTAGATCGCGCCGGCATCGCCGTTGCCGCTACCCACTACCTCGCAGATCTGTGCCGACGCACAGGCCACCGAGGCCAAGGCTTCGACGCCATCAGGCGTGGCGAGCTGTCGCCACATGCGTCCCCCATCTGTCGTGCCGATGACAGAACCGCCACTCACGTCGTCGATCTCGCCGGTCACCACACACACCTGCGAGTTAATGCAGCTGATTCCCGTCAGGTTCCCAAAAGACCCGTGATGCGAGGCCCGCGCTCGGGTCTCGGCCGCTCCGACTCTCGCTAGTGGCGGCGAAATGGCTACCGCAGCGGCGGCGACGCCAACTCCGAGAAGCGCCACGATGCAGCGACGCTGTCGTGGGTGGCCGCCAGTCGACCCCCTTACAGTCCTCGGAAACGATGAGTGAACCATCGGGGCCTCCTCCTCGTGTGTGACGGAGCAGACTCTACGCGGGACAACCAGCAACGAACCCGACTAAACGGGCTCCGCGGCTACTCCGGAGATTTGCGGTGAACTTCCCCCCGCCAGCCGGACACTTGATTATGCGGCAAAGAGCTGACGGTGTGCGAAACGTAGTTCCCACTCGACCGGCGGGATATTGCCGAGTGATGAGTGCAGACGGACTGAGTTGTAATGGTTGATCCAGCTGATGATCGCCCGTTGGGCCTGGGCCCTAGAAGCGAACCGGCATCTCGAGACGAGCTCGCGCTTGAGCGATGCCCAAAGCGATTCCGCCGGGGAATTGTCGAGGCATTAACCGGCTAATAACGGTGGAGACCGGTGACGGTCAGCTGCTTTTCCGCTTCCCAGGGCCTCGGATCTGTCGAAGTTGTTCTTCGTGGTCTTTGACCTTCCCGGCTATCGCTTCGACGGCGATGCGAAGGTGGGTTATTTCCCGGCTTAGGCCAGTCAAGGTTGCCGGGTCTGTGTTTCGAGACCGGTGTTCGTCGACAACGGCTCGTAACGCCTGATTTCGATACAAGCTGGTGCGGCTGATCTTCGCCCGCTCGGCAACAGCGGCGAAAGTAATCAAGGTGTTGCTGGCTCTGAGCTCGGCACAGGCCCGCTCGACGCGCACGAGGGTCTCGGTGCTCATCCTGTAGCGCGCTCAGCCATGAGCTCGTCTAGTCGCTTCACGAGTCTGCGGTGGCGGTCGGCTTCGTCGTTCCAGCCTCGGGCTAACGCATCGGCCGCCAATGCTTCGGCATCCACTCGTTGAGCCGAGAGAACCGCTTGGCTGGCCGCATCGGTCCGGAAATTGGGGCAGTGCTCACAGATGTTGGCGTAAGGGCACGAACCTTGGGCCGGTGCGCGCAGACAGTAGCCACCGGCGAGACGGGCTTTGATCGCCGGCGCATCCCTCCAATCGCCGTCTGCGGTCACTGGGATGCGAACTCGACCTTTGGGCAGCGGACCAATGCGGCTCTTCGCCAGATCGAGGGCCCGCTCGTATTCGGCGCGCACGGTGTGGTCGAAGAGCCGGCCATAGCGAAGGCTCATCTCCGCCGATACATGGCCAAGCAAGGCCATCAAGGCTTGCAAAGACACCCCAGCATTGATGAGGGCGGTGGCAAACGTATGTCGGAGTTGATGAGGGGTGACGTGACCGATCCCGGCTAGCTCGGCGGCCCGATTGAGCTCGTGGCGCAACGCGTTCTGATTCAACCTTCGCCCGTGATGAGTGAATAAGAAATCGGCGGGTCGGCCGGTACGCGGGTGTGGGAGCAGGCGTCCGAGGGTGCGGGTTGAAACGATGCGATCGACGAGGAGAACTGTCTCTTCGTCGAGCGGAACCATTCGTTCGGTGTCGAGCTTGCCGAGCGGGACTTTGAGCCATGATCCGTGTCCGGGAATCTCATGGACGCAGTCGAGCTCGAGATCCAGCAACTCTCCGATGCGAAGCCCGCATGCCCGGGCCAATAAAAGCGCGTCGGCGGCCAGACGGTACTCCGAGTCGACCAGTGCTTCGGTGAGCCGTCGATCAGCGTCGACGGGCAGATAGCGCGGCAGTGGACGTGGCAATCGGGGTTGATCGGACGTAAAGACCAGTCGACGAATGGGGGCGTCCGGCCATCCCCATTCGCTGATATCACGCAGGAAGTTGCCCAGCGCCAGTATTCGGCGGGCCTGGTCTGCCGTCGTTATGGGTTTGCCCGTCTTGCTGCTGACCGCCGACGCCACGCTGTTCAGGTAAGGCTCGATGTGTCGACACCGTTCGAGCTCTGCGAACGATGAGATCAGGGGATCGATCTCGGCGATGAAGCGACCGAAATGAGAAAGGCGGGTCGCCAGGCTGCCCACTGTCTTCGGACGACAGGTGCCGAGCTTGCGTTCGAGGTAGTCGACAAACCTCGGGCGCAATTCTTCGGGTGCATCCGCTAACCGCTCGTCAAAGGTCAGCGGGAGATTTTGTGGCTCGGGCAGACCGTCGAGCACTTCCATGTGGAATAGGACGCGATGAGCGACCCCGATCGCACTCAGGTAGTGCCTGCATCCCTTTCCGGTCATCGCCTCCCGTTTGATACATGCCGTGGTCAGATCATCGAGGTCAGCTTCGATAATCTGATCAAGCCTTCGGCCGGTTTGGATGAGCAGACGTCCGATCGACTGCGATGCGGAGCGATGGGCTTGTAAGTGCGTGAAACCGATTTCTTCGGCCGTCTGGGCGAAACGCAACATGTCCGCCTCGAATCGGGTTCCAATCACCTCTCTCCAGAACGACGCAAGCTTTCTTAACACTAGATAGTCGTATCCGGGACGCAAGTCACCGTTGATCATCAAGAAGTTGAGGAACGGTCGAAGCTGCGGGCCGGCTCGAAGGCGAAGATGTAGTGGCTGGTCGGCCCAATGCTGTGGGCTCGGCCAGCGCCGCAAGAAAGAGCGGGCCGCCGTCGTGTAGGCGGAGTTCCCCCTGTTAGTTCGGGCCAAGTGTGAGGCGTAGTCGACAAGGAGATCCCTTGCCGAGGCCTCAACGATTGGCGCGCTGTCGATCGCGGGCTGCATCGAACTCGCTCTTCACGTGCACAGGGGCAAGGTGGATGTAACGCGCGGTGGTGTCGACATGAGCGTGGCCCAACAGCGCCTGCATCACTGCAAGGTCGACTCCGGCTTCAGCCAACGCGGTGCCGAAGGTATGACGCAGCGCATGGGGATGACCGTTCGGGACCCCCGCTATTCCCCGGTGATATCTAAAGATTGTCCGTAGGCCGGCCGCACTGAGTGGCTCACCCCGGTTTGGGCCCTTGGCCACGATGAAGAGTCGTTGGTTGTGGGTGTCAGGACGCTCAGCGAGCAAGTAGGTCTGAATTACGCCCGTCACATCGACGTCGAGTGGGACTCGGCGCTCTTTCGAACCTTTGCCCCAGACGCGTAACCAGCGTCCACCGATATCCACGTCTTTGACGTCCAAGTTGAGCACCTCGGCGGACCGCAAACCGCTGAACACCATGAGGCCGGCAATCGCCCGGTCACGCCACGTTCGCAAGCTCTCCATCAGAGCGACCAACTCGTCGTTCTGTAAGCCCTGGGGAAGTCGGGCGGGCTCGCGCAGTCGCAGGGGAGATCGATAACGCGGTCGGCGAGCGACATGGCTGAGTAAGCCGTTTCTCTCGCCGGGAACAAGCCGGTGTGACTCCCTGCCGCGCGGAACTGGGTTCTTTGCGTCGGGGTCACGCATCGAGCGATAACCGAACATTCCACTGAGCGCAGCCAGACGATTATTGACCGTCGCCGGCGCGTATCCATCAACACGACGCCCGTCCATCCGGATGACATTTGGTCCGGGTCGGCCGGGGACTTGCGCCTTTCGGCACGCGGCCAGGTACTGCAGCAATACATCGGTGTTCACCGATTCAAACTCCAAGTCTTCGGTCAACAACCAGCGACAAAATGCGAGCAGAGCGAAGCCATAGACCCGAACGGTCTGCGGTGAGTAGTTCCGGTCGGACAGATACCCCAAATACTCGTTCACCAGTCCGAAGCGATCGGAGCCCGGGCCAACGATCGCCCAGTGGTCAGCGACGCGCTCGAGGCAAAGCCCTCTGTTTGTCACAGTGACATATGTAACCGCAGATGCCACTAAAGGCAAGCATTGTTAAAGAGTTTCTCTTTTAAGACATGGGGAGTTCAGAAGGAGTGTGAGATTCATTAGCCGGTAAATAGGCACGATCCGGTTCTGCCTGACGACTGTCTTATGCCGTGCGAACTGCAAAGCTTGCGGAACTCCCGAGACATGTATTGGCTGCCCCTGTCGTGGTGGAAGATCATGTCGAAGACGTCGCCTCCTCTTGAAGCGATAGCCATCTTCATCGCAGATGCCACGAGCTCTGTCGGCATGCGCGATGCCATGGAGAAGCCGACGAGGCGCCTCGACCCGAGATCCAGCACGCTCGCCAGGTAGAGCCAACCCTCGTCGGTCGGGATGTACGTGATGTCGCCACAGGCTCTGAGTCCGGGCTCTCCGACCTTAAAGTCCCTCCTCACGAGGTCCTCCAAAGGCGGAGACGTGATATCTGGGATCGTGGTCCGCACCTTTTTCCTCCGGCCGTCCTTGGCGTAGATGCCGTTTTGCGCCATGAGACGTTCGGTCCGCTTGTGGTTCACGCAGTAGCCGCGCCGGTGAAGCTCGTCTGTCATCCGAGGAGAGCCGTAGGTGTCGTCTAAGTTCCGGTGGACGTCGTAGAGCTCGTTCACGAGAAGAGCCTCTGACCAGGTGGCATCGGTCGGACCGTCTTTGAGGCGCTTCTCGAAGTCGTAGTACGAAGACGTGGAGACCTTCGCTACCTTGCACGCCGCCACAACACTGAACCCCTCGACCTTCCTGGCATCGACCCAGCAGTAGCGGCTCACCGGTCCGACTCGCGTATCCAGAAGGTCGTCCATTTTTTTAGGAGGTCGCGCTCCTCTTTGAGCCTCCGGTTCTCCTTGCGCAATGCACTGAGCTCGTCTCGCTCGGATGTCGACAGACCTTCTTGCTCACCTCGGTCGACACGCTCCTGGCGCAACCACATGTAGATGGTCTGTTCAGACAGGCTGAGCTCCTTGGCGACGCTTGCCACGGATCGCTTCTGGTCCAGGACCAAAGCGCAGACATCGCGTCGGTACTCCTTCGGATATCGGCCCCGCCGGCGAACCGGCTCCGGCTTGTCCTGCGTCATTGTTGGCATGGATACCTCCTATTCGAGGTGTCCGGCCAATGGGGGGATGCTCAC
>JBAPRR010000100.1:0-17224 GCA_049281195.1 Acidimicrobiales bacterium | reverse complement strand
GAAGTAGACGATCGTGAGACTCCCGGTCGCGGTCACTCCCGCCCAGAACAGGAAGACGCCGCTCAACAACACCTTGCCGTTCGGGCCTGCGAGCAGATCCCTGAGCTCCTGGTGCCAGGGCTTCTTGACTGAACGATCACGATCGGCGATCTTGCGGACGGCCGGCACCTCGCGCACTAACAGGAGAACGGCGACGGCGACGACCATCATGATCAGTCCGGCCATGCGGAACGGAAGGTTCCAGGTGGACGGATCGGACTGCTTCCACGTGGCGATGACCGTGACCTTGATGATCAGACCCAGCGCGGTCCCAAGGACACCGATGATGGCCGCGGCCTTTAGTGTCCTGCTCTTGCCGAACACTTCGGGAACCACCGCGATGTTGGTCAATCCACCGATCACGCTCGCCAGGCGCACAACTCCGATCAAAGCCACGATCGGCCAGTAGCCGCCCACGAGGGTGTACGAGAAAGTGCACGCCCCCATGATGAACAGCCCGGCCGCCATGTACGGGGCGCGCCGACCGATGGCGCTGCGCGTCCGGTCACTGGCCCTTCCGAAAACCGGGTACGCCAGCCAACCGATCAACTGATTGGAGCTGAGAGCGAACGCCACCGCGAGAGCGTTGGCCCCGGTCCGATGGCTCACTAAAAGGGTGAGAAGGATCCCGGATACCGCCAGATTGGCCCGGGGTCCGACCAATCCGAGAACGAGCCCGATGAAGCTGCGCAGGCGCAGCGAGTCGACTGTGCCTCCTTGCGCCCGAGGAACACCGGGGTCGATCACCTCCACAGGGGAGTCGATCTCACTCATCGCCACATCGCCGGCACGCGCACCTCCTTCGGACCGGCGCAGGCACGCCTGTCGAGCGATTGGTCCGTCGACCCTTCTGGCCCGACGCTACGCCAATCATCGGCAGATCAGGTAACGGCCTGAACGCCGTACCGGTAGGCCCGGTGGGTGTCTTTTACGCTCTAGACCAGGCGCAATTGCTCGGCGACCGCGGTGGCCTTGACCGATTCGGAAACCACCTCTTCAACCGGGTTCGGGTCCCACCGCGTCAAGTCGGATTCCTGCCCCGGGCTTCGGGTCGCCCTGTTCTGAAGTACCCGGACGACAGGTGCCGTTATGCGGACTCTTTCTGCAGGCGGCAGGTACGAGCCCTTGTAGCGCCGTCTCAACGTTTGGCCCAACTCGGGCCGCACGCCGTCCAGGAAGCCCAGAAAGTGCTCCTTGGTCCCCGATCGGAGGTGCAGCGGCACCGGGGTCACCGACACGGCTCCGGCTTCGAGACAGGCGTCGGTCAGCTCCTCCAGCCGAGCGGGGTCGTCTGACCAGCCCGGAATGATCGGAGCGATGAGCACACCGGTGGGGATACCGGCCTGGTTGAGTTTTTTGACGGCCTCCAGTCGCCGAATGGGTGGAGGCGTCTTCGGTTCGGTCGCCTTCCACACGTCTTCGTCGAGTGTTCCGATTGACATGTTGCATCTGACGCTCGTGTGTTCTCGAGCACTCACCAGCAAGTCGAGATCCCTCAGAATCAGCGTCGATTTGGTGAGTATCGAAAACGGGTTACCAGCCTTTGCCAGCACCTCGATGATCCCCCGGGTCAGGTAGTACTTCCCTTCCGCGTGTTGATAGGGGTCGGTGTTCGTTCCCATCGCGATCAGGTCTCGCCGCCACTGGGGCGACTGGAGCTCGGCGCGAACCTTTTCGATGGCGTTCACCTTCACCACCAGCCTTGTTTCGAAGTCCTCACCGATGTTGAGGCCGAGGTACTCGTGCGTCGGCCGGGCGAAGCAGTACTTACAGGCGTGGCTACATCCCCGGTACGCGTTGATCGTGTAGCGGAAGTTCATCCGCGAAGAAGGTGGAACCGCGTTGATCACACGTTTCGCGTTCACGTGCAGGAACTCCAGGCCGCGATACTCGCCCTTTCCAATGTGCCTTTCCACCAGGTCTTCTTCGGCGAAGAGCATCGGCTGCCCGCCGTCGTCGCCGCTGAGCCTCCAACGGAACTCTGCTCGATCGGTCACAGCTCGATGCTATCGAACATACGTTCGACTTGGAAGAGGAAATGTTGCATAGGCTCCGCTATGTAAGTGGGGGGCATCGCGGATACAGTGCGCATCTGTGGTGAAGGGAAAAGAGCCGGAGCAGCACAAGAGCAGGCGCCCCACCCAGCAACAGCGCCGGGCCGACACGAGAGCACGCCTTGTAGATGCCGCGGCTGAACTGTTCGCCGAGCGGGGCATCGACGGAGTATCGGTCGATGCCGTGGCAGCTGCCGCCGGACGCACATCCGGGGCCGTTTACGACCACTTCGGCTCCAAGCATGGCCTTTTGCTCGCCCTGTTGGACGGCTGGAGCGGAGCACTGGTCGCAGTGATAAGCGCCCAGTTCGAGATCTCCGAGGATCTGAACGACCGGCTCGGCGCGGTGTGGGACAACGTGTGTGCAAATCCGAGCGAGGACGTGCGGAGGCTGTTCCTGCTCGAGCACGAGATGTGGCTACGGGCAGCACGTGATCCGAGGCTGGCCTCCGCCCTCGAGCGCCGCACTCGCGAGTCGAACGAACGCGTCGCACGCGGCCTGGCGCGATGGAGCGCGCAGGGCCGAATCGAGCTGGTCGCAGATCCCGAAACCGTCGCCGCTCTTCTGAACGCCATGGTCCTCGGTCTTCATATGCAACATCAAGCCGATCCGCGGGCGCTCGACCGGCAAGCTGCGGTTGCAGCCTTCAGCAATCTCATCGGCGCCCTCCCACTAAAAGTCACGACCACATAACGAGATATAGGAGCAATCGTGCACACTGAGATCTGCGACAAGCTCGACATCGAATTCCCGATCTTCGCCTTCACCCACTGCCGCGACGTTGTGGCCGCGGTCTCCAATGCAGGCGGCTTCGGTGTTCTGGGGGCCATCGGCTTCTCGCCCGAAGAGCTCAAGGTCGAGCTCGACTGGCTCGACGAGCATGTGGGTGACCACGGATACGGCGTGGACATCGTCATCCCCGGCAAGTACGAAGGAATGGGAGAGCTCGACCCCCTCAAGCTCGAGGCTCAACTCCAATCGATGGTCCCCGAAGACCACAGGCGCTTCGCCCGGCGGCTGCTCGATGATCACGGCGTGTTCGCTCCTCCGGAAGACGAACGCAGAAGCGGGATGATGGGTTGGACAGAAGCGACGGCCAAGCCGCTGCTCGACTGTGCCCTGCAGCACCCGAAAGTTCGCCTCATCGCGAACGCTCTGGGAACCCCTCCGGCCGACGTGATCGAAGATGTGCATGCGCATGGTCTTCTGTTCGCGGCCCTGGCCGGATCGGTCAAGCACGCGAAGCGCCACGCGGAGGCGGGCATCGACATCGTGATCTGCCAGGGCACAGAAGGCGGAGGTCATACCGGCGAGATCGGAAGCCTGGTCCTGTGGCCCGAAGTGATCGACGCGATCGCCCCTACTCCCGTGCTCGCGGCCGGCGGGGTGGGCACGGGACGCCAGATCGCCGCGGCCCTGGCGATGGGGGCCCAAGGCGTGTGGGGCGGGACACTGTGGCTCACGGTCGAAGAGGCGGACACGACACCCGGCCAGATGGACAGCTACCTGGCCGCTTCGAGCTCCGACACGATCCGCTCACGCTCTTACACGGGCAAGCCGTGCCGCATGCTCAAGAACGACTGGACAGAAGCGTGGGGCCGCGACGACACCCCGGACCCGCTTCCGATGCCGATGCAGATGATGGTGGCGATCGAGGCCGTAGGAGCATCGAGGCGCTATCCGGAGGCCTCCAAGGACATCGCGTTCAACCCCTGTGGCCAGATCATCGGTCGCGCCAAGCAGGTGAAGAAGGCGCGCGACGTGGTCCGCGAGCTTGTCGAGGAGTACGTCGAAGCTGTTGACAGGCTGACCGAACTGTCGAAGGTCTGAGAGCTCAACCAGCGAACAGAGATCGCTCGGCCAGGCCGAGCGGCATGCACCCGGTGGCGCAGAGAGCGTCATGGAAGGAGTGAAGGTCACCGCGCTTGTCTTCGAGATACTTGGCGCGCATCCTTTCGATCTCGAGTGATCCCGTCAGGTAGGACGGCGCCTGGGTGGGCCAGGCGCAGTACCGCGTCACTTCGGCGCGCGCCACGGGCTCGGGAAGACTGGCCTTGGTGCGCATGATCTCCACCGCGCCTTCGAAGTCGAGATCGCCGATATGGAGGCCGGTGTCGACGATGATGCGCGCGGCGCGGAAGATCCTGGCGTCCAGATGACACAGCTCGTCGCGCTTGTCCTCGAAGAATCCCTGCTCGCGCATCATGACCTCTGTGTAAAGAGCCCAACCCTCCGCGAAGTAAGAGGAATGGACGAAAGCACGCACGCGGCTCGGATTGGATTTCGCCCAGCTGAGGTGCCAGTGGTGTCCGGGATAGGCCTCGTGCACGGAGACTGTCGGGATGCTGTGGTAGCCGTTCGAAGCGAGGCGCTTCTGTATCTCTTCGGGAGGTGTTCCGTCCGGCGGCCAGGGCACGAAGAAGTGGCCGGTCCGCCCGGGCCTGAATGCCGGGGGCTGTGAGTAGGAAGCGACCGCGAGCACCGGACGCTGGAAAGCTGGAGACGGCTCGACTATGCACTTTTCGTCATCTGGAAACGTGACGAGGTTGTTCTGAGCGCAAAATGCCCTGGCCTTGGCGGTCCACTCCGTATAAGAGGCCAGCATCTCCTCTGGAGTACCGGGGTGCTGCGCATTGAGCTCTTCGAGAACCGGTCGCCAAGTGGTAGCCGTCGGGTCGACCTGTTTCGCCAGCTCGGTCATGTCGACGTCTATCTCCGCCCACGCCGCTTCCCCCCGTTTACGCAGCTCGTACGCCCCGTAGTCGAGCATCTCCTTTTCCTTGAGCAGGCGTGTGTACTTGTCTTCGCCCAGCGCGTATGTGCCCTGGGCCTCTTCGGCGAGCCTGGTCAGAAACTGTGCGAAGGACTCCATGGCGCCTGCCGCTTCAGTCCCGGCATCAGTGAGTCTCTGCTTCCACCCGGCATCGGTTACCTCTGATGCCAGCATCTGGCGGAAATACGTGGCGGCCGCTTTGCACTGACCGAGGCCGCGCTGGCAGATGATCGGGTTGGCCAGCTCGACCTCGAGGTTCCTCTGGGCCTCTGCGACCACTTGCGGAACCTGCCGTAGGCGGCTCTCGGCATATGCGGCCGTCTCGGCCTCCGGGAAGAGTGGGTTCAGAAAAAGAGAGAAGATCCCGTAGACGATGGGGTCCAGATACACGGCAGGGTCGTGTCGCCACTGTCCCCATTCCGAGTAGATCTGGCGTCCTCTGATGCCTGACACCAGCAGGGCGAGATCCACACGGCGCTGCTCATCGAGGAGCCCGTCGTCGAAGCGGGTGAGCTCGTCCAGCCAGCGGCGGTCTGCCTTTTCGCGCTGTTCTATCCCGGCCGCCGACAGATCGCCGATCGCGCCGTGATCGCCGTCGGCCCCGAGATAGGTGGCTGTCACCGGATCAGCGACCAGCTCTTCTGCGATCCAGTTGTTCGCCAGGTTGTCGAAGGCATGCTTGCGGTCGGCCACAAGCTCATCGAGGGGTGTCTGATATTTGGATTCGCTCTCGGTCATGAATGCGACACTAGGCCCGCGACGGCCTCCGGAAAATGGTCAGTGTGCTCTCACGGTGTGAGAGGTTTTACGCATCGCAGTAAGCGAAGGGAATGCCCCTACCGAAGAGAAACGCACCGGCCTTTTCTGGAACAGGGACTTCCGCCTGCTCTGGGGCGGCCAGTCCGTCAGCGAGCTCGGTAGCCAGATCAGCCTTCTGGCTCTACCGATCGTCGCCGTCATCACGCTTCACGCAACGACGCTCGAGGTCGGCCTCCTCACAGCGGCCAGCACCGCCGCGTTTCTGCTGGTCGGCCTGCCGGCGGGCGCGCTGGTCGACCGTATGCACCGCCGTCGCGTGCTCATCTGGGCCGACGTCGGAAGAACCATCACCCTCGGATCCATCCCCGTGGCCTACGCCTTCAACGCGCTGACGATCGCGCAGCTGTACGCGGTAGCCCTGGTAACCGGAGTACTGACCGTTTTCTTCGACGTCGCGTACCAGTCGTACCTCCCTTCTTTGATCGGTCGGGCGAATCTGGTGGAGGGAAACGCCAAGCTTCAGGGCTCTGCATCGGTGGCGGGAGTAGCGGGCCCGAGTGCCGCGGGTGGGCTCATCGAGCTGTTGCGCGCCGCGAATGCGATGGCTGTCGACGCCGGAACATTCGTCATCTCTTTTCTCACCGTGTGGGCGATACGGGCCACCGAGCCGCCGCCGGCCCCCAAATCCGAGCGCAGGGCGCTCCGTCACGAGATAGCCGAAGGTATCTCGTTCGTGGTGCGCCATCCGATATTGCGTGCGATCGCCGGCACCACGGGCACGGCGAACTTCTTCAACGGCGTTCAGACCGCGGTCGAGATCGTGTTCCTCGTCCGGGTGGTGCATCAACCGCCGGGCATCATCGGAGTGCTCTTCGCCTTCGGGTCAGCCGGTGGCCTCCTCGGTGCGTTCATGGCATCGAAGGTCGCCCAGTGGGTGGGCGGGGCGCGAGCGACCATCTGGGCCATTGGCATAGGAGGGCTGGCGGGCCTCCTTCTCCCACTTACGACACGTGGACCGGGGCTCATCCTTTTTGCAGTCGGCATGTTCGTGGGGTCGTGGGGGGCCCTGGTCTACAACGTGAACCAGGTGAGCTTCCGCCAGAGGCTCTGTCCTGAGCGTCTGCTCGGACGGATGAACGCCTCGATGCGGTTTTTGGTGTGGGGAACACTGCCCCTGGGCGGAATTCTCGGCGGGGTGCTCGGGACGACCATCGGTGTGAGAAATGGGCTTTGGGTGGCCGGAGCCGGCGGAACGCTGGCGATCGGTTGGCTGTTGTTCTCGCCGATCCGCCACCTGAGAGACTTCCCCGTGGAACACGAAGACGGCAGTTAGGCGGTACCGGTGAGTAACGCGGACGATCTTCGATCAGTCATGGTCGACCGTTTGGTCACGACCGGGTCGGTCAAGTCCTCTGTAGTGGAGAAAGCGATGCGATCTGTGCCGCGCCACTGTTTCGTGCCTGGGATCGATCCGAGGATCGCTCATGCAGACGAAGCCATCGCCATAAAGCGACACCACGGAGTCGTCGTGTCGTCCGTTTCACAACCGACCATGGTTGCGACCATGCTCGAGATGCTCGACGTTCGAGCCGGTTCGCGCGTACTCGAGATAGGGACCGGAAGCGGATACAACGCGGCGTTGCTGTCGGAGCTGACCGGAGAGCGGGGTTCTGTCGTGAGCATCGAGGTGGACAAGGTTCTGGCGGGCCTGGCCTCGGCTCAGCTGTCGCGGTGCGGATACATGTCCGTCCAGGTGCATTGCGCCGACGGCAAACAGGGCTGGCCGTTCGAAGCGCCTTACGACCGGATCATCGTCACGGCGTCGTCTCCGCGACCTGAGCCTCCCTGGGATGCACAGTTGATCGACGGCGGTCGGTTGGTGGTGCCGCTGCGCCACGACCGCGAGGTGATCTGCTTCGAGAAGACCTCTGCCGGACTCGAAAGAGTCGGCGCGTGCCCTGCCACCTTCGTCCCGCTGCGCTGAGTTCGCTCCCAGGTCTCGACGCAGCTCAGCCGGCAGCCTGTCTGTAAAGGTCGACCAGAGCGGGGCCCACGAAAGACCAGTCGTAAAGCGATGCCCGGGCGCGGCACCCGCTCACGACGTCGTCGGAACCCGCCCGTTCCATCAGGCGCAGGATCCCTGACGCGCACGCCGTTTCGTCTCCTGGGGCGAACCTGAGCCCGGCGCCACCTGCGATCGCGTCCTCGTCGACCACTTCGGCGGCCGCACCCCCGTCCGCACATATGACCGCGGTCCCCACCGCGAGCGACTCCACCAGAGCTCTGTTCCCCGATTCGCAGATCGAGGGCATGCAGGTGACGAAGGCCCGGGCCAAAAGGGCATGGAAACGTCTACGGTCGGCATGATCGATCACGAGCACCTGACCACGGAGGTCGGACGGGATGATCTGCATGAGCTGGCCCTGTACCAGCGGGTCGAGATGACCGACGAGAGCGAGCTGTACCCCCTTCACCGATGCCTCAACGCGGAGAAAGGAGCACGCCAACATTTTGAGGTCGGACAATGCCACGTTGATCAGCGGGCACATGATCAAAGGACGCGAGCGCCTGTCGGGGAGCGAGGCAAGATGTTCGGTTTCGATGCCTTCGGTCACCACCGTGGATTCGTATCCGTACGTGTCGAGGAGATTTTTCTGGGCGATTCGGCTCGACACGGTGACGCCCCCGGCCCGCTTCAGCGCTGTCTCGAATTCGTTGAACGCGAACGGGTGGCCAGTGAAGGTGTCGCTTCGCGGGACGTGCTCGAGCGACAACACATAAGGCGCCTCTGCAACCTGAGCAGACGCGGCCTCGGTGATTTCGAACGCGTGGACCACCCATGGGTCGAGCCGCTTCAACCTGAAGCCCATGCCGAGGACCTCAGGCGTTCGTGCCGCAAGGAAGTCGGCATCACTCCAACGCTTGTTCTTCCTGAACTCGGCGCGCTGTCCCGCTGCGACCGGGGTGGCGTTGCGCGAACGGTTGCTCGACGGGAGCATGTCGACGGGCCACTCGTTTCTGTGCAGCCAGGATGCGAGCTCGCTCACCATGGAATCACGTCCATCACAAGGGAGATCGCTTTTTTGAGGAGGAGTGAGGCACACCAGGCCTTTGGCCGCCGCACCGTCTGTGGCCCGGGGCGTTTGCGCGGCGTCGGAACCGGCCCTCCTGTAGGGCCTCGTCCTCGCCACCTGACGCGGCCCGCTAGGACGGGAGTGCACCGGGTTCTGTGCCTGCTTACCGCGGACAGGTGCGAGCGTGACAGATGCGGGCTTTTCCACGGGCGGTAAAACGCCTCCTGTTGACGAAACTTGCGGCAGTCACATAGCCCGTGGCAAACATCAACAAACACGAAATTCCTGTTCAAATCCATTGACACAAGATCCGAGAGGGAGATTCAGTGACAAACACCCAGCGCAGGAAGAGGTTGGGAAATTCTGGGCTCGCCGTGTCGGTCGTAGGCCTGGGCTGCAACAACTTCGGGGGAAGGATCGACGCCGATCAAGCCGACGCCGTGGTCCATGCAGCACTCGATGCCGGAGTGACGCTTTTCGATACAGCCGATATCTACGGCGGCGGCCGTTCCGAGGAGATGCTCGGTCGGTCGCTCGGGCCCAGGCGCGACGAGGTGATCGTGGCCACCAAGTTCGGGATGGACATGCAGGGAGCGAACGGGCCCGACTTCGGAGCCAGGGGAAGCCGGCGCTACATCCGCCGTGCTGTCGAGGCTTCGCTTCGGAGGCTCGGCACGGAATGGATCGACCTGTACCAGATGCACGCGCCCGACCCCAAGACCCCCATCGAAGAGACCTTGAGCGCGCTGAACGATCTCGTGCACGAGGGGAAGGTCAGATACGTCGGATCCTCCAACTTCAGCGGATGGCAGGTGGCCCACGCGGATTGGACGGCGCGCACGACAGGATCCGAGCGGTTCATCTCCGCGCAGAACAACTACAGCCTCTTGAACCGAACCGTAGAGACCGAGCTCGTACCGTCCTGCGAACAATTCGGCGTCGGCATTCTTCCGTTCTTCCCGCTCGCCAGCGGACTGCTTTCCGGCAAGTACCGCCGCGACGAACCGGCGCCGGAGGGGACACGGCTGGCCGCCAACCCCACGGCGTTGAGCGCAGCCCGGTTCGACGCCATCGATCACCTGCAGAAATTCGCCGATGAGCGAGGGCTGTCGCTGCTACAGGTCGCGATCGGAGGCCTCGGCGCCCAGAAGGCGGTGGCCTCGGTGATCGCGGGGGCCACGAAGCCCGAACAGGTGCGTGCAAACGTCGAAGCAGGCGAGTGGCGACCAACCGACGAAGACCTCGCCGCTCTCGATGCCGCGGTGGCGCCCGGGAGCACCGTGTAGCTCGACGCCGCCACCACCACCCACAGAGGTGCCCGTAGCTACCATGAGGACAGAATCAGCATGAAGTCTGTATCAGCATGAAGTCTGAATCACCATGAAGCCAGATTCACCATGACGCCAGAATCGCCATGACAACCGGCGGCGCCACGACGACTGGCGGCACTGCCAGGTACGCAGCGCGAGGCGTCGACCTGGTCAAGGTGTACCGGACCCGGGCGTCGGTCGTAAGGGCCCTGGACCGGGTCGACATCGACGTTCCGACCGGCACGATCGTCGCCGTCTTCGGGCCGTCGGGATCCGGGAAATCCTCCCTGGCGCGAATACTCGCCGCCATCGACCTTCCAGACGGCGGGGAGTTGTCCATTGACGGAGCAAACGCTGGGCAACTGAGACCGAAGGCCAGGCGAAAGCTCAGAAGCGGCAAGATCGGGTACGTCTTCGCTGATCCGGCTCACAACCTTCTGCCCTATCTGGACTCCGTCGAGCACATCGAGCTGGCCCTGCGCATGCGCGGCGCCAAGGCACGTTCCGACCACAAGCTCCGCGCTCTCGAGTCTCTCGGGCTCGGCCACCGGCTCCACCATCGTCCCTTCATGCTGTCGGGAGGCGAGCAACAACGCCTGGCGGTCGCTTGTGCCATCGCCGGCGCCCCGTCGATCGTCGTGCTCGACGAACCCACCGCAGAGCTCGACCGCAGTTCGGGCACAGTGCTCCTCGAGCACGTGACGAACCTCAGATCCGAGGGGACGACCTTCGTGATCAGCTCGCACGACCGCGCCGTGGCGGAAATCGCCGACGAGGTGGTCGAGTTGCGTCGAGGGACGCGGGTGAGATGACCGACGACAGCGTGTGGGCGCGTCCTGTCGAACCGCATACCGGACGTCAGCGAGTTGTAGAGCAAGAACCGGAGCCGACGCCGGAAGCGGCGCAATGGGCCCCGGCTAAACCTCGAGTAAAGATCGAGAGTCTGCTCACAACCGATCACCCTCCGAGTGAGTCGGTTCTATCAGCGAGCGGAGTCACCCGTACCTTCATGCGCGGATCGGAAGAGATAAAGGCGTTGAAGGGCATCGACCTGGATCTGAGGCGTGGAGAGCTCGTCGCCCTGGTCGGCCGTTCAGGTTCGGGTAAGACCACGATGCTGAACGTCCTGTGCGGTTGGGAGGTGCCCGACTCGGGAACCGTGTGTTGGAACGGGAACGCAGAGATGGACGTGGCAAAGGTGAATTGGGCGGGAATGGCCCTGGTTCCGCAGAGCCCGGGCCTGCTCGACGACATGACCGTCTCCGAAAACGTGGGCCTTGCATGCCGGCTGCGTGGCGACCGTGAAGACGTCACCCGGGTAAGGGTCGACGACCTTCTCGAGTCGCTCGGGCTCCTTCAACTCGCCGGCAGGCTGCCGACTGAGCTGTCTCTCGGTGAGCAACAGCGGACTTCGGTGGCGAGGGCGCTCGTGCTTCAGCCCGACGTACTTCTGGCCGACGAGCCGACGGCACACCAGGATCCTGGATTCATGCAAAAGGTGATCGACGCGATCCGATCCGTAGTCGACTCGAACAGGGCTTGCCTGGTGGCCAGCCACAACTCAGAGATCCTGAAAGCGGCGGACCGGGTAATCGAGATGTCTGACGGTCGCTTGATCTCGCACTGAGTCAGATGCCGACGCGAAGACTGCTCGGTCCCGGCACCCTCACCTGGGAGGTGAACCGGGAACCCGCAGCATTCCTGGGCGGCGGACGTGCACTGTTGATGCAGGTCGCGCATCCCGCCGTCGCGGCCGGCGTCAGCCGACACTCCGATTACCAGAACCACCCGTGGCAGCGTCTTGTTCGAACTGTAGACACCACTCTCAAGATGGCGTTCGCAAACGAGGGCGTCTCGTCACACGCAGCTGCGCGTCTCGAGCAATCGCACAAGCCTGTTCATGGACGTACAGAAGACGGGATCTCTTACAACGCCCGTGACCCGGAGCTGATGTTGTGGGTTTGGGCGACCCTTGTGGACACGACGGTGCTCATGTACGAAACCTGCATACGGCGTCTCAGCGAAGAAGATCGCGAGCGCCTCTACTCCGAGCAGAAGCTCTTCGCCGAGGCCTGCGGTCTCCGAAGGAGTATTTGTCCCCACAAATGGGACGATTTCAAAGCCTATGTAAATGGCGTATTACGAAACGACGTGCAGATCACCGAGGCTGCACAGGTGATCGCGCGTTCGGTCCTCGCTCCCGGCCCCGCGTCACTGTCGGCCGTTACGACCTGGCACTCGATCCTGACCGTGTACCTTCTCCCGGAAGAGTTGCGCCGTTCATACGACTTTTCTCCGCATCTCGACCGGCCTGAAGTAGCCAGACGGGTCTTGGGATCTGTGTCTGTTGCGTTCCGATTGCTCCCGGGACCGGTCAGGCGCATGCCGGTAACAGTCGCCATCGCGATTCCCGAACGATTTACACAGCCCAGGGCGCGTCGGGAGCAAGTACCTTCGGGTGTTGCTCCAGGAGCGAGACGATGACACCTCTTCATTTGCGCAGAAGACAGCAGGAACGGTCGATCGCCACCCACCCCCCGGTAGCGGTGGCAGCAGCGATTGATGGTGTAGGAGTTGTCGATGGTGCCAAAGACTCCGATGGGGTGGCGACAGCGATCCCGTCGACGATGCAATCCCAGGTGGTCCAGCCGACCACGGTGATGGTTGTGGGCGGCGGATCGTCCGCCAGCATCGCCGTGGTCAGAGCCTTGTCATCTCGAGGTCACAAGGTTGTGGCGGTGGAGCACGACGTGCGATCGCCCGGCCTGAGGCTTGCCGAGCTCGGTGCTGTGCTTCCGCCTGCTGATGATCCCAGCTTCGAAAAGGCGGTGCTTTCTGTCGTAAAGACAAGCGAAGCGCGTGCCGTCATGGCGGTAGAGCCCGAGGAGATGCATGTCATCTCCAAGGTCAAGGACATGCTGTCGGGTCTCGGGACCTCGGTATGGACTCCCGAACCACAGGTGTTCGACGTGTGCGCCTACCGGCCTCTTCTGATCAGGGAGCTCACCGCATCGGGCCTGGCCCCGGACAAGACCGGTCTCGGCAAGACGCACGAAGGCAGATCTTCCTCCAAGCGGTACAGAAAGTTCAGCGTAGATGTGCTCGGCGACCGCAACTTCGATCTGGTGGCCTGCGTTTCGAGCTGGTGTGTGGCGGAGAACGGGGGCGAGACGACTGTCGCCGAAACGTTCTTCGACCCGCGCCTTTTGGATCTTGCCCGCGCGGTTTGCGCCGCGGTCAGGATCGAAGGACCTGCGGTGCTCGAGGGTTACGTGCCGGGCGACGGTGGTCCCGCACTCACGTCGATACGCCCGGGATTCTCCCCCCTCGTTCCTTTGACGATCGCATCCGGCATCGACATCGTGTCGCTCGCCCTCGCCGGAACTCTGGGACAGAAGATGCCGCCGCGCCTGCTCGAGCACCGAAAAGGTGTGCGGATGCTGCAATACCTGGACCAAGTGTTCGAAGAGTCGCAG
This sequence comes from Acidimicrobiales bacterium, assembly GCA_049281195.1. Lineage (GTDB taxonomy): Bacteria > Actinomycetota > Acidimicrobiia > Acidimicrobiales > CAVXTF01 > JBAPRR01. The sequence goes on along the minus strand of JBAPRR010000100.1, from coordinate 3,738 downwards.
TAGCTCTTATCGGGTATCGAAGCATCCGGAGGGTCTCGCCGGAACCACATGAACGATGCGCCGCCGTAGCCGGAAATCGACGGGTATAGAGATCTACCGCGCTTGTGACGAGGACGCTCCGGCCGGGGCGGATACCTCAGGCCCCGAGTTCGTTTCCGCTCTTGCCCACACGGGCATCCGCACTCGTCCCCTGCTCGTCACCGGAGCCGGACAGCCGAGCGGTGTGGCAGTGGTCCGGCTGCTTGCCGGGTCCGGCCACCAGGTGGTCGCGGTCGACCACGACCCGTTCGCGGCCGGCATGCGTCTCGCGCACTGGGGTGCGGTGGTACCCGACGCATGCGATACCGACTTTGCGGCCACACTCGCGCAGGTGGCAAAAAGAACCGGGGCTCGGATGCTCATCCCGGGGGACGCAGGGGAAATCCCAGCGCTGCAGAGATCATCGGACGTCCTGGCACAAGCGGGTCTCAGAACATGGTTCCCCGAACCCGATGTGGTGTCTGTGTTCCGGGATCCGTGGCGAGTCCACGAAACGCTCTCCGCGCTCAGCCTGCCCGTGACGGGTGCTGCACCCAATTCTCCCGAAGGCGTCGAGGGTCCGTGGAAAGTGACGTCGCGCAGCGACCCCGAAAAATCCTTCCACTCCGACTTGCGTGGACTGGTGAGGCAAGCTTGCGCCCAGATCGGCGATGCGCTCGTCTCGCATTCCCCTGCCGGACGGCGCTTCTGTGCAGATCTGTTGGCCGACCAGACCCATTCACTTGTTGCGTGTGTGGCTTATTGGCATCTCAGATCTTCCGCCTTCATATCGGCGGCCGAAACGTTCACCAGTGACGTGATCACAAGTCTCGCCGCATCGGTGTGCAGTGAAATTCACATGCAAGGACCTGCAACACTTGCGGGAGTGGTCCGCGACGACGACGCTGTCGTCATCACGGATCTGAATCTCGGCTTCTCGGCCTGCACGCCGTTGTGCACGGCGGCAGGGGCGAACCTGGTTCTGGCCTATGCAAATGCAATTGGGGGCGATGACCTTCCGGACTCCCCGATGCAATACCGTTCTGGAGTCCGCATGGTTCGTCATCTCGACGAGGTTTTCGAAACATGAGACCGCGGGTGCGAGTGAAAGGAAGCACGATGAGCAGCCCGAGTGATTACGAGCCGGACACTGAAACGGCGGACGGTTCCGCGCAGTTGCGTGAGCAGACCGCGGCCATGCTGCGCAAGCTTGCCGACACCTACAGCGGGGATGCCGACTCAGCCCAGGCCAACGCCGAGCAGCTGAGGACCGAAGCCCAGGCTCAGGACGCCAGGGCTCGGCAGCTGTCCGCGGAGGCCACGAGGTTGAAGGCCGAAGCGAACCGGCTCTCGAACCCGCCCAGCTGGGAATCCGGCGAGGAGCAGCCAGACCCGGACCCGACAGGTCCAGCATCAACAGGTCCGGGATCAGAGGGCTCAGGATCCACCGAATCGGGTCCGGAACCGGCCAGGGGATACGCCGGATCGGGCTCTTCCCCCTCTTCGGCATCGACGTCAGATCCCGAAGCGGCGGCCGGTACGTCGAGCGAGACGTCAGCCGGTCATCCGAGCGTGATCCCGGGTTCTTCCGACACGGCAACCGGTGTCACCGGGCCGGGCGGCACCGATACCGGCTCCAACGTGAGCGGTTCGGCTCCGGACTCAGACGACTGGGCGCCACGGCCTTTCGAATCCTGGCGAAATCAAGCGGGTCAGGTGTCCCCCCGCTTTCTAGAGCTGTGACGACAGGCGGTAACAGGGGACAAAAGGCATTTTGAGGGGCCAATTCTCCCGACGCGGCACCCGGCGGATCGCCGGAATCGCCGGCGCCTGCGCCATCGTCGCCACGGTCCTGGTTGGCGGGGCTTCGCGTGCTGCCGCAAGTTTCCCGCCCACCACCGGGACGTGCCCGAGCTCGTCTTCGACCTACACGACGCCCGGCGGCGGAAATCTGACGATCGCCTGCAAGTGGGTGACGTTCCTTCCTTCGGGCAATGTCGAACAGTCCTCGCCCGAGATCGCCAACCTGGGTGGCGTCGGACCGAGCGTCCTCGTCGGCACCCGCGACAGCGGACAGGTCTACGCTGTCCAGCTGGCGAGCGGATCTACCGATCCCGGTTGGCCCGTATCGACCGGGTCGGCCGTCGATTCCTCACCGACGGCATTCCCCTCCCCCGGTAATCCGAACCTGGACGACGTGATCGTCGACGCCGGCGACGTGGTTACCGTTCCGCCGGTGTCCCTCGACACGGACCACGGGTCGGTTCTCGATATCGCCCCCTCGGGGCAGGTCCTGTGGCATGAGGGACTGGCCGATCAGTTCGATCCCACCTTCGGCTCAGACCCGGCGGTGTACGCCTCACCGGCTGTTGCGGACATAACCGGATCCGGCCAACCGTCGGTGGTGACCGCGGGGGTCAGCCTGTCGCAGTACGGCCTCAACGCCGACACAGGATCGACAGACGTCGGATGGCCACAGAAGACAGCCGACAGCACCTTCTCCACAGCGGCGATCTCGGATCTCGACGGCGGCAACGATCCGGTGATCGTTGCCGGAAGCGACTCGACCGGCGGACCGGGAGCGCTCTACAACTGGGACGGAGGCGTGGTGCGCGCCGAGACCGGGACCGGCCAGGTTCTGTGGACCTATCAGAGCAACGAGGTGATCACCTCCTCTCCCGCGGTGGGCAACCTGAGCGGATCCGGCAACATGGTCGTGTTCGGGCACGGTCGGTACTGGCTGGGGAGCGACTCGACCGCGGTGACCGCGCTCAACGCCAACGGCACCCTGGCGTGGCAGGACCAGCTCGACGGGTACACCCCCGCCTCCCCCGCCCTGGCCGACCTGACCGGAAACGGCCAACTCGACGTGGTCGAGCCCACCTGGATCGCACCGGGGACCTCGATGGGTGGAGCGGTCTACGCCATGGGGCCGAACGGCCAGACCCTGTGGGGACCGGCAGGACTGTGGACCGGCGACCAGTCTGCTAACGCGTCCGAGGTCATTTACGGCGGGGTGGCCACCGCGGACCTCGGGGAGGGCTATCAGGACGTCGTCGCCGCATCTGGCACCGGATGGAACATCCTCGACGGGAAGACCGGCCAATCGATCCTCCCCTATGGCCCGGCTTCGGGCATCAACGTCGACTGGGGCGGCACGCCCGGGTACATCGCGATGCAGAACACTCCGCTCATAACCCCCGATCCATCAGGTGACGGCCTCGACATCGTGCTCGCCGGTACCTACGTCAACCCGGCCACCAGCCCTCCGACGACGACCGGCTTCATCGCCACGTACCAGGTCACAAGCACGAGCGGACCGACCACGGTGGGCACCGGTTCGTGGCCCATGTTCCACCACGACCAGCAGCACACCGGCTCCGCCGTGCAACCTGCAGTGTCGTGCGCCGGGTGCGTGCCCGTCACCGCGTCGCGCGGTTACCGGCTTGCTGCGTCCGACGGAGGGGTGTTCTCCTACGGCGGCGCACCCTTTTTCGGTTCGATGGGGGGAAAGCGCCTGGCGGCACCGATCGTGGGAATGGCGTCGACCCCAGATGGTGGGGGCTATTGGCTCGTGGCGTCCGACGGAGGGATCTTCTCGTTCGGTGATGCCGGCTTCTACGGATCGATGGGTGGCCGACATCTCGCCAAACCGATTGTGGGAATGGCGTCGACCCCTGACGGACGGGGCTATTGGCTCGTGGCGTCCGACGGAGGGAT
>JBAPRR010000099.1:0-3203 GCA_049281195.1 Acidimicrobiales bacterium | reverse complement strand
GTCCCAGATGGTCCCCTGGACGAAGACACTGTGCTCGTACAACGCGACCAGGGAACCGAGCAACCGGGGCGTCAGAACTTCGCCGAGGATGACGTTGGTCGGCCGATTGCCCTCCATGACCCGGTGGGGAACGACGTTTTCTGGTGTCCCCTCGGCGCGCACCTCGGCCTCTGTCTTTCCGAAGGCCAGAGCCTGGGCTTGCGCGAACACGTTCGACGAAAGGATGTCGTGGTGCTCGCGGAGAGGATTGAGGCTCTTGCCGAAACCGATCAGGTCGACGGGAATCAGCTTGGTCCCTTGGTGGATCAACTGGTAGAAGCTGTGCTGCCCGTTGGTTCCAGGCTCCCCCCAGAACACAGCGCCGGTCTGGTAGTCGACGTGTAAACCCTCGAGGGTGACGTGCTTGCCGTTCGACTCCATGGTGAGCTGCTGGAGGTACGCCGGAAACCTCTTCAAGTACTGGTCGTAGGGCATCACGCCTGACGTCTCGGCACCGAAGAAGTCGCCGTACCACACCGAGAGCATCCCCATGATCACCGGGAGGTTCTCTTCGAGCGGTGCCGTGCGGAAGTGCTCGTCCATGTGGTGGAACCCCGCAAGTAGCTCCCTGAAGCCCTCCGGCCCTATGGCGATCATGGTCGAAAGGCCGATGGCCGAGTCCATCGAGTAGCGGCCGCCGACCCAGTCCCAGAAACCGAACATGTTGGCCGTGTCGATGCCGAATGCGGCCACCTTGTCTGCGGCAGTGGAGACTGCGACGAAATGCTTCGCCACCGCAGCTTCGTCTCCCAGATGCCCCACCAACCATTCACGAGCCGATGTGGCGTTGGTGAGGGTCTCCAATGTGCTGAAGGTTTTCGAGGAGATGATGAACAAGGTCTCCTCTGCCGACAGGTCCCTCGTCGCTTCGACGAGGTCCGTGGAGTCGACGTTGGAGACGAATCGGAACGTCATGTCGCGCTTGCTGTAGTGACGCAGAGCCTCGTAGGCCATGACTGGTCCGAGATCGGACCCACCGATGCCGATGTTTATGACGTTTCGGATCGGGAGGCCGGTGTGTCCCTTCCATTCCCCCGAGCGGACCTTGTCGCTGAAGGTGGACATGGCGTCGAGGACGTCGTTGACCTCGGATACCACGTCGGTCCCGTCAACGATCAAGGAGATGCCTCGCGGCATCCGCAGTGCCACGTGCAGAACGGCGCGGTCCTCTGAGACGTTTATATGCTCGCCGGAGAACATGGCGGCACGGTACTGCTCCACTTCAGATTGCCGTGCGAGGTCGAAGAGAAGACGCATGGTCTCCTCGGTGATGCGGTTCTTCGAATAGTCCAGGTAGAGCCCGACCGCATCGATACTGAACCGTTCGGCACGTTCGGGATCCTGAGCAAAGAGATCACGGAGGTGACGACTCTTCAGGTTGTCGTAGTGCGCCTGCAGCGACTGGTACGCAGGGCGTTGCCTGAGTGGTGCGAGAGACACGTTTCCTCGATTAACTGAGTGCGGAGGTCTGCGACGCGATCCGGTCCAACAGGTCTTTCCATGACTCGACGAACGACTGGGCGCCTTCGGACTGGAGCTGATTTGCAAGCTCTTTCAGGTCGACGCCTGCTTGTGAGAATTTTGCGAACATGGCGTCTGCGTCGCCGCCGTCCGAGGGGAGAGTGTCACCCACCTCACCATGGTCGAAGAAGGCTTCGAGGGTGTCGTCGGGCATGGTGTTGATCGTGAACGGTGCGGCCAGGCCCTGGACGTACAGGGTGTCAGAAGCGTCGGGGTCCTTGGTCTTGGTGCTGGCCCACAACAGGCGCTGCATACGTGCACCGGCGTTCTCCAGCCGCAGAAAGCGATCCGACGACATGACCTCGCGATAAGCGCGATAGACGTCCAGCCCGACCGCCAGTGCCAACTTGTCGACCAGTTCGGCGGGGACCTTCTTTGCGACTGCCACGTCCCAACGCGACATGAACACGGACGCTACCGAGGACACCCCCGGGTCGAGTCCCGCGGCGATGCGCTGTTCCAGGCCGGTCATGTAGGCGTCTGAAGCGGCGAGGTACTGCTCCTTGGAGAAGAGGAGTGTGACATTCACGTGAACGCCGGCAGCGATGGCGGATGTGATCGCAGGGAGTCCCTCGGGGGTCCCCGGGATCTTTATGAACAAGTTCTTCCGCCCGGCACGATCGTGAAGGCTCTTGGCCGCCTCGACGGTCTTGTCCGTGTCGAAGGCCAGTAGGGGTGAGACCTCCAATGACACCCAACCATCCACGCCGTCTGTGCGCTCGTGGATCGGCAAGAAGAGATCAGCCGCCCTTCTCAGGTCCTCGATCGCCAGGTCGAAGAAGAGTGCTTCTCCGACTAGGCCCTTTGATGCCTTCTCCTTGATGGCGTCGTTGTAGTCGCCACCGGATATGGCCTTGTCGAATATGGATGGGTTCGAGGTCAATCCGGTGACCGAGTACGTCTCGATGAACTGCTCGATCTTTCCTGAATCGAGCATGCCCCTGGTTATGTTGTCGAGCCACAGGCTCTGTCCGCGTTCGTGAAGTGTTTCGGTTGCTTTCACCGGATTCGTCCCTCTCTACTAAGACGCGTCAACCGTCTGTGCTTGTCCGCTGAGCGGAGACGCACTGCTTTGCCACTTCCGTGACCTGTTCGGGTGTGAAGCCGAACTTGGTGAGCAGCTGCTTCAAAGGTGCAGATGCGCCAAACGTGTGCATGCCTACCACGGTTCCACCATCTCCCACGTATCGGTCCCAGCCCAGCGTAGAAGCCTGTTCGACCGCCACTCTGGCCTTGACCGAAGGTGGGATCACAGAGTTCCTGTACCCCTCGGGCTGGCGGTCGAAGAGCTCCCAGCACGGCATCGAGACGACCCTGGCACCGATTCCCTGTTTGGCAAGCTCGTCTCGGGCTTCGAGGACCAGATGGACCTCCGAACCGGTGGCAAGAAGGATTACGTCGGGCTCACCGCCGTCAGGGGGATCTGCCAACACGTATGCACCCTGGTTCACACCTGACGCGGGAGCGAGCTGACCGCGGTCGAGGGTGGGGAGAGCTTGGCGGGACAGAACGATCACCGCAGGTTCGTGTTTGAGCGATCCGACCAGGCGCCATGTTTCTGTGACCTCGTTCGCGTCCGCGGGTCTGAACACGAGGAGGCCGGGGACTGCCCGCAGCGACACCAGTTGCTCGACCGGCTGATG
>JBAPRR010000098.1:0-15331 GCA_049281195.1 Acidimicrobiales bacterium | reverse complement strand
GGTCCTTCCATTCCAGTCCCGAGAGTGACTTTACGGCGTTCGGGTACTTGCCATCGGCATGCGGATAGTCACTTCCCCAAATCACATTCGTTCCACCGAGATGTTCCAGAGCGAACGGCGCTGTGTCTTCATCACTGTCCGCGCTGACAAAGCATTGGCGCTTGATGTAGTCGGCGGGCTCCATGGAGATAGGAGGCAAATTGCTCGCATCGGCCTCGTGGGCCTCTGTCAGACGCCAGCTCCAGTAAGGCAACCACCCGGCGCCGGCCTCCATGAAGCCGCAGCGCAATGTCGGATGGCGGTCCAATACACCACCCAACACCATCGCCAGCATCGCAATCTGTTGTTCCATGGGATGCGTACACGCGTGCCAGAAGCCGTGTTCTTCAAATCTGTCGGTGGCAACCTGAGGCAGAAGGACGGCCGAACCCTCGTGGAAGCAGATGGGAACGTCCAGTGCAGCAATTTCTGCCCACAGTGGCTCATACGCTTCATCATGGAGCTGTCGACCGTTGACGGGATTCGGCCGTACGAACAGAGCGACGAAGCCGAGTTCATCCACGCAGCGCTTCGCTTCGGCTCGTGCGCCTTCGACATCGCGCAGATCCAGGACCCCAACTCCGAACATGCGCTGGCTGCCGTCTGAGACGAATTCTGCCAGCCAATCGTTGTAAGCGACTGCTGCCGCAGTGGTCACTACAGGATCGACGCCGTCGACGCCGAATACGAGCAACGCCCGCGACGGGAACATCACCGCGACGTCGATGCCTTCCTCGTCCATGGCCTGCACCTGTGACTCGGCGTTGAAGCCGGCCTTTGATGCTTCGCTGTACCGGTTCTGCGTGTACTGGCCGCCGAATTCGGAACTTCCTTTGTACGTTTTCCGAGGCGGAACTTCCACTCCGTCGACGACGGTGATGCGACTGTTCGGCGCGACGGGACGGGGGGCTCGATCCTTCAGCTTGGATGGCATCCGTTGAACCCACAGGTCATCGGGTTCGATCACGTGGCGATCACTGTCAACGACCGGCTTGTTGTCGCGCATGCCGCACTGCCTCCCTCAATTCGACAACGAATCTAGTTACGTGTCAGTAAGTATTATCTCACGGCACGTATGAGGCGTCAACCGATCACGACCAAAACAAGCGATCAAGAAAGACCGATCCCATCGGGCTCACACGCTCAGCCGAACAATGAGCCGGGTCGGTTGACATCGCCTCGGGGGAACAGATCCTCCTCAGGTGGGGTGAGCACACTCTCCGGCGTGACGGCGAGTTCAGCCGCCACGGGCGCCAGCTTCTCCAGATCAAAGCCGAACACCCTGGCCGCGTTCTCACCGAGGAGCATCCGGGCCTCGTTCAATGGGACCTTGGCCACGCCCAAGGTAGCCCTCAGGTAGTTGCGAGTCCCCTCGAGCAACGTGCCTTCATGATGCGGATAATCCATGCCCAGCATCATGTTCGACAGCCCGATCTCGTGGCGGGACTCGACCTCGAACCGGGAGAATGTCGAAGAGCCCATGTAGCACTGGCGCTCGAAGTACTCGCTCGGCTTGTGCCGGATCACGTCATGGAAGTCCGTGCGAAAGTAACTTCCCTGATACGAGTAATCGAAGTCACGCAACGTCGCGATGACCCAGCTCGTACCCTGCTCGGTAAAGGCGAAGAGGAGATTCGGATGCCTTTCGAATACCCCTCCCCAGATCAGGTGGCTCAGGATGTTGTGGCAGAAGAACATCACCTCTGGTGAATAAATTCGCGTTGCGCAGGCGATGTGAGGCACACCCGGTGTGTAGATCGGATGATTCGACGTCGAGGACATGGCCAGATGGCTGTTGACGACCATGCCCAGCTCGTCGAGCACATTCCAAATCGGTTCGTAAGTCTCGTGATAAAGGGGAACCTCCGGTGCGAACGCCGGGAGGACGACGCCTTTCAGGCCCACGGAGTGCGCGTACCTGATCTCCTTGACCGCTGAATCCACGTCGTGCCAACTCACGGCAGCCATACCGGCAAATCGCGCCGGGGCCACGCTCACGTAATCGGCGAGCCAACGATTGAAAGCTCGGTTACCAGCCTGGATATGGTCGTCGTCGCGCGGCGGATAACCGAGCACAGAGGCCAAGGCACCGGAGTACAACTCGAACGGAAGTCCGAAGTCGGGAAACAGGACCTCGCCCGAGATCCCTTCTCGCGCCATCTCTTTCAAGCGGAGTTCAGGGTCGGAGTTACCCTCGAGCCGGCCGGTGTTGGTCATTCGTTCTTTCCACGCGTCGACGTACTCGGGGTCGAGCCGTCTTTCGAGCGCGGGCGGGTCGAAATTGCGCGAACCGTGCTTGTTCCACTCCGGGACGAAAGCGTCAAACTCTTCGAGGAACCGCTCCTCGAGGTACGGACGGTATTCCTCCATTCGACCGGTGGCGTGACCGTCACTGGAGATGACGCAGATGTAGTCGGTCGTGGTCATGGTCCTCCTTCAATCTGTGGGCGCACCAAGGGATCCGACACTTCTGGGCGGATCACGACCCGGGCACCGATGGGGCCAGGCTCTGGTCCGCGAGCGCCTCGCCTTCGAGCGACGCGGTCGCGGGCTGTGTCGGTGGCGCAATGTCGTGTGTTCTTCCGGGTCGGCGAATGCGCACTCTTCCCTGGAATGAGCTCAGCCGTAGGGCGACGATCAGAACTACTCCTTCGAAGATTTCCGGCATCCAAAGAGGTGCGTTGGCGAGCGAAAGGCCGACGGTGATTGTCCCGAACAGGATGACCGCCAATACACATCCCCATGCGTTGAACAGGTGCTCTCTGAACTGGGTTGCTCCCAGGAACGCCGCGGCAAAGGCGGGGATCAGATACGCGGGCCCGACGGTGGGATCACCGGCCGACACCACCGCCGTCAGGAGAACCCCGGCTACACCGCTGATCGTGGCCGATACAACCAGGCAAGCGAACCTGATTCGATTCGTGCGGATGCCGGCGAGTCGGGCGGGAACCTCGGCCAGTCCGGTTGCATGGATCTGACGACCCTTAGCGGTGTGCCCGAGGATGTACCACATCACGATCGCCACTCCGAGCCACACGAAGACCGGTACGGTCAGATGCCCGACGGACGCATTACCAAGGTCTAGAAATTTTGGCGTGAACCCGGTGACGAGGTCACGGTCACCACTGATGATGATGATTGCCGCGCCTAGAAGTGACCCGGTGGCCAAGGTGCCGATGAAGGAGTCGATCTCGAACACCACGACTACCAAGCCGTTTATGCACCCGATCACCATGGCGAAAACGACTGAAAGAAGGCACACCACCACCAAATTGAGCGAGGTGTTCCCGAGCAGCCAAGCGCAGAAGATCGACGTAGCTCCTAGGCAATAACCGACTGACAGGTCGAACACCCCGGCCGCGAGCGGCACAACCACGGCCAGCGCGATGAGGCCGGTTATGGCGTTCTGATCGAGGGTCCCAGTGAGTGTCGCGGAAGCCAGAAAAGTCGTCGGTACCCAGATGGCGAAAATCACAATTCCGACGATCTCGACGTAGATGATGCTCAGGCGACTGAAGCTGAGTGCCTTCAGCCATTCGGGCATTGATCGACGTCCCCGGGATGTATCAGCCGCCGTTTCGGACGTTTCAAACACTTGCCCCGACCCTTTCGGATTCGCCCAATTCGGCTGTGTCCCGATGGAGCACCAGGCTCAAAATGTTGTCCTCGGTGATCTGATCACCTTCAAACTCTCCGATCATCTTCCCGTCGGCCAGAGCGATCACCCTGCTGCAGACACGAACCAGATCGAGCAGATCAGTAGAGCAGATGATCAACGAAAGACCTTGGTCGCGCCGGCGGATCAACTCCCGATAAATGAGCTCCTTGGCATGAACATCGACGCCGGCAGTCGGCTCGGCGGCGACAAGCACCGACGTTGCGACGCCGAGCCATTTGGCCAGGAGCACCTTCTGTTGATTTCCCCCGCTCAGAAGTCCCACCTCTTTGTCGGGATCGGGTGGTACGACGCCCAGCTCGTCTATCCAGTCCCGGGTGTACGCCTTTTCATCGCGTCGCCTCAGCCACCCTCGCTTCTGAAACCGATGGATCTGCGGCAGGGTTATGTTCATCGAGACCGGCCACTTTGCGTGGAGTCCTTCGACGAGCCGACTCGCCGGCATGAGCCCGATACCCATGGCAGTGGCACGAAGCTGTGTCATTTTCGCCGCCGGGATGCGACATCCGCCTCCCTCGATCTCACCTGCGGAAGCTCGAACGGCGCCGACCAGATGATAAGGAAGGTCTCCGAGTCCGGAGCCGACGAGTCCGGCAAATCCCAGGGCCTCTCCTGGCTGCAGGTCGAAGCTGATCCCTCTCAGCTTTGCCGATTCGACGTTTCTGACCGAGAGGACGGGCTTGCCTCCGGATTTCAGCACCGGCCGGGAAACGGACGTGGGTGCTTTTGTCGGAGCAAGTGTCAAACCCATGATCAGTTCGACCATGCTCTCCCGCGTCAACTCACTTACCGGACGAGTACCGACCACGTTGCCTTCGCGAAGGGCCGTAACACGATCCGCCACCGCGAAGACCTCGCTCAAGCGATGTGACACATATAAAACAGTGATGCCCCGGGTTTGAACGGCACGGATTATCGAGAAGAGGTGCTGAACCTGATCTTCCGGAAGGGTCGCCGTCGGCTCGTCCAAGATGAGCAGTCCATCGTCTCCGTCCCAATCGGCGATGGCGCGGGCAATCGCAATCTGCGTTCGTTCGATGGGTTCGCACTGATCCACGGGCTTTCGGACATCGAGGTCTTCCTGGCCCACGAGTGCCAACAGCTCCCGGGTCCGCACGACCTGCCGGCTCCAGTGCACCGACCCCCATGGCCTCTTCGAGTAGCCCGCGATGAGAGCCATGTTGTCGACTACTGATAGTCGTCCGATAAGTCCGAGCTCCTGATGCACTGCCCGGATCACAAATCGTGATCCGTTCTCAGGGACAAGTCCTTGACGGGTGAACTGAGCTTCGCGAGGTCCGATCCATGCCCGAGCCCCAGGCTCGGGTTCGTGGTAGCCGGTGATCACCTTGATCAGGGTGGACTTACCTGACCCGTTCGCGCCGAGCAGAGCGTGCACCTCTCCTTTCTCCAAGGAGAGGCCAGCATCGTTCAGGACGATTACGCCACCAAATGCTTTCGATACGCCGGCCAGTTTGATGTGCGGTTCTGGCTTGACTTCAGGGGAGTCTGTCGAACCGACGTGAGCCGCAGCACGGACGTCGTCCGCGTCCTTGGATTCCATGCTCTCGCTCACACTGGCCGGCGGCAACTAGAGCCTCGTCAGCTTGTGGTCCACAAGGCTTCGAATTGCGCCGCATAGTTGGGAACATCCGGCAGTTGCGTAAGGCTCGTGATGCTCGCGGGGGTCAGGATCTGTCGGGGAGAGACGATTTGATCCGGAGCAACTGAAGCGTGCACGAAGTGTCGAGCGAGAGCATCGGCCATCAGGAAGGCGAACTCCCCTTCCGGGAGACTGAGACTCCACTGTTCCTCCCCGGACTTGATGTAAGGGAGCTCGGTGACGCTCGGGCCACCCCCGACGAGCTTGACCGTACCTGACAACCCAGCTTCAGAGAGCGCAGAGGGCACGCCGATCAACTCGTCGTCGAAGCCCGCCACCACGTAGTGCACAGAAGGATTGGCACGGAGGTAACTGACGATCTTTGTTGGCAGGGTGGGAGACCCGATGTCGGTGGCACCGAGCACCAACGTTTTATATCCGCACGACGGGCAGTACTGCTTCAGGTAGCTCTGGAAGTCGTTCTGGGCAGTGACAAGAACCGGAAAGGCCGGAGTGGACAACCACACAGCGGTTCCAGCGCCCTTGGAGTTGTCGGCAACTATCGCTGCCTGCAGCTCGGCCTGGAATCCAAGGTCTTTGGCCCCGTTGTCCACCACCAAGATGTTCGCATGTGGCTGGTCGAGACTACCTATGCCCACGACCGGTACGCCCTTCGTATCCAATTCGGCGATCTGAGTGGCCGTCTCGCTCAGCGGCTGCGACATGGAGACCACGGCATCGGGTGGGTTGGACACGAGCTGGTTCCAGGCGTTGGTCACTGTGGCAGCGGTCTCACCTTCGTTGATGTTCTCTACGGTCCAATGGAGGAACGACGCCGCCTGTTCGAAGTCTGCGACCTCCTGGGTGCATGCGGGAAGGCCGCACTCCATAAAGGCGATTCGCTTTCCACCGGGGATCGTCCCGGGAACGGGTGTAGTCACCCCGATGCTCGACGGAGGCTTTTCGTTGGCGTTGACGAGTGCCGTCGCTTTGGCGACGCCCGAAGAATCAGTACCTGTCCCTCCACTGTTTGAAGTCGTCGGAGTGCTCGAGGCGCTGGAGCACGCGCCCGCGCTCACTACTGCAGCGGTCACGATGACTATGCGAGCAACCCTGAAAAATCGTTTTGAAATGGCCATCTACGCTGCTCCTGGTTCTCTTCGAGCGAGACCCCGCCGGGGGGAATGCCATGGCTTTCAAGTTGTTTAGTAACGTGTCAGTAAGTGATTATGTCATGAACATTTGGTGAACGTCAATAAAATCTTGGGCGGATCGGACTGGCCGCGACTTGGCGGAGCCGGGCCGCGAGCAGAAGCCGAGCAGTTCGGATTCGGATCTGCGTCGGTCGTCCACGCGGATCCCGCGGGCCTCGCTAGCCCTGTCTCCACGGAACGAAAACGCGTGTCGGAGCCAACAAAACCCGATCAGCGCTCAGCCGTGTGCTTGCAACTGAGAAACGCACTCAGTCATCGCGGCGGCAAAAGGATCCGGGTTGAAGGGCCCATACAGGTCCAGCCCGCCCTCGGTGGCAATGAGTTTGCGGATCTTGCCTTCTCCAGCCCGGTCATAGATCGCGTCGGCTTCTGCAGTCGGAACGAGCTGGCCGTCTTGTGCGTGAATGATGACCAACGCTCTAGGCGCTACCAGAGGCGCTAAGGCTTCAGGTTTGAACGCAAACAGTGACCGAAGGGAACGAAGCGAGATCAGGACCCGCATGCTGCCGACTACTCCGCTTGCTTCGCGCTCTTTCCATCCATATGGCATCACCACGCGCAGGTTTGGGATCCCCCTGCCGGATGCGCCCTCAAGGGTGCGCCCGCGCTCGTCTTCGGCAATTTCTTCGAGGAGCTCTGTCCACTCGGGTTCGTGGTACCTGGCCCGTATCCACCGCTCGCCGTCGCTGAACCCGTTGATCGTGACCACGCAACGGACTCTTTGGTCGAGAGCCGCGGCGGCCACAGCGACTCCGCCACCGAAGGTCTGTCCGACCAGTGATATCCGAGCATCGAGAACCTCGGGACGGGACCTCATGAAGGTCACGGCGGAGTAAAGATCCTCGACAATGTCGAAAGGAATCACGTCGCGCGGCTCGTCGAGCGGGACGGAACACCCACGCCAGTCGAACGTGAGGACCGTGAAACCCCGACTGGCCAGCCACTCCACGACCGTCGTCGTGGACTCCCACCTGATCCCGTTCATACCGTGCACCATGACGACGCCGGGCGCCGGCTGTCCGGACTCGGGGGCGTACAACTCGCCACTCAAAAGCTCGCCGGCGCTGAAAAAATGGACGGGCTCGATCCGGAATGCCATTGCATCGGCCAATGGAGCGTCTCCTTGCACTTCGCGAGGTTCTTGGATATTCCGAGGTCGCCAAACCCGGAATGTCAGTCTCCGAGCCTGATGACCGTCTTGACGTGCCTGCGCTCTTCAAGAGCCTTGAAGGCCAGCTCAAAGTCGTCGAGACGGTATTCACCGTCGACGATCAGTGACATCTCCGGATGCCGTTGGGCGACAGCCAGCAATCGATCCCAACTTTCCGGTACCCGTCTCCAGATACCGCGAACGGTCAGACCCTTCTCCACGAGGGAGAACGGGGAGAACTCTCCGGACCCGCCGACACCGACGATGGAGATCTCCCCTCCGAAGCGCGCCAACCCGACGCCCTGTTGAAGCGATCCGACATTTCCGACGGCGTCGACAACTACGTCCACTCCGGCACCAGGTAGCTCGGCCGCGATCCGGCTCAAGGTCTCGGCGTCGCCGGGGTCCAGTCCCAATTTCGCCGCCACCTCCAAGCGATGACTGTCTTCGGCCAAGCCACTTACGAGCACGGGTGAGCATCCGGCATCTCGCAGCATCACTCCGGCCAGGAGTCCTACAGGTCCCGGGCCGATAACGGCGGCGGCTTTACCTACCAGGTTCGGGAACACGTGGACTGCGTGGGACGCGGCACCAAAAGGCTCGAGCAACGTCGCGAATTTGTCCGGCATCTGCTCCGGGATGACGATGGCCGATCGCTCGGGGACGACCACGTACTCGGCGAGCCCCCCATCTCGATGGCTACCAATCCTCGACTGTGAATCGCAGTTGTTCCACATCCCGCGGCGGCAAAACCAGCAAACACCGCAGCCTAGGTCGCTGTCAGCCGTGATCCGGGCGCCGACGGAGATTTTCGTATCGGGTCCGGCCTCTACCACCACACCCACGAACTCGTGGCCCAGGACGCGCCCGAGGGCTACATGTCCCCGGGCATACGACTGCCACTGATAGTGAGCCAGATCAGTTCCACAGATACCGCAGACGTTCACGCGGACCAGAAGCTCATTTCTTCCTGCAGAGGGACGATCCCGGGTAACGATGCTCAGCCCTCGCTCCGGGCGCTCTTTTGCCAAGCCTCGCATCAACACAGTCCGATCCCCTTTGTCCTAGCGCTCATGCAACTCCGCTTCAATCGGGATCCCCGCTGCCCTTCACGCCGTAATCGCTGTCCCAGGGACTCGACGCGTGCTCTGTGCCGAGCAGTGATCGCCCGATGTGGGTATTCAGTTCCTTGCTGTCGCCGTAGTAGCCGACCAGTGTGAGGACACGCTTCAAATAGCGGTGCAAAGGAAGCTGCTCGGTGAATCCGACTCCACCGTGGATCTGCAGCGTCTGTTCAGCGACCTGCTGAGCTGTTCTGGACGCGTACGACTTCATGGTCGCGGACACCCGCCAGGGGATCTCCGCTCCGACCATCTCATCAAGACTTGAAATGCACAGGTTCCGGAGCGACGTGACCCCGACACTCATGTCGGCGAGGATGTGCTGGATCACTTGGAACGAGCCGATTGTCCGGGAGAACTGCTGGCGTGTGCGGGCGTAGTCGAGCGCCATCTCACTCAGATGTTCAGCGATGCCCGACAGTTCGCAGCTCGCCACTGCTACGAGGCTCGGGCGTACCCGGTCCAGGTAGCTCGCCGCCGCTGATCCTTCCATCACACAGTCGCCGCGGTTGATCGGGGTGTCGAGGACAACGTCGCCGTATGCAGTCGTCTCGTCAACGGCATCCACCGGCTCGATCGTCACCCCCTCTATGTGCGTGTTCAAAACGCAGATGGCCGGGCCGGATGCCGATCGAGCGACCACGACGATCGCATCGGCCGTCGGTGCACCGGCAACGACAGAAAGCGTTCCTTTGATCCAGTCATGGTCGATGGTCGGCGCTGGTCTTCGAAGGGATTTGATGCATTCGACAGCGTGATCAGCAAAGGCGATCCGCCCCTCTCCCTCCAGCGCTTCAGCGAGAACCTCGGGCCGGTCAGTGCCCAGTTCATTGCAAAGAAGTGGGAGGGCGATCACGTTATCCGCCAAAGGACCGGCGACTAGGGAAGCACCGGTGGGGAAAAAGAGGTGGCCGACCTGGCGAAGCGATAAGCCGAGCCCTCCACGCTCCTCATCGAGGAGCAGCTTGAACCACCCTTGTCGCCCGAAGTCCCCCCAGCTGCCCGGTGGATCGCCGGGTACTGCGTCGACGGCCGTCTTTTCCTGCTCGTGTGCCAGGAAACTGCGCACCGACGCCTCAAGGTCAGCCGACAGTTCCGGCGGGGAGCAGGTGAGTGCGAGCATCAGAACGTTCGCGGAAGGCCCAACAGCCGCTGGGCGACAATGTTGCGCTGGACCTGGCTCGTCCCGCCATAGATCGAGCCGGCCCGAGAATAGAGATAACCGTGTACGAGTCGTCCTCGTGGAATGCCAAAGGTCGAGCCTGACTGTACCGATCGGGCCGCACCGAGCAGCCGCTGAAAGTTAGAGAACATCGTCTGATCGACATTCGCCAGAAGCAACTTGTCCAAGGAGTCCTCAGGTGACGGGCCGTGTACCTCCACCACGCGCTCAGCGGTCGCTTCAGTTTGGGCCCGTAAGGCTCGAAGGGCCACAGCTGTCTCGCCCAACTCTTCTGCCGCGAGCGCCGCGACCTTCGACCCTGAGCCCTCCTCGTCGACTTGTCGAAGGAATTCCGCGAAGGCGGTCTCGTACTCGATTCGACATCGAATGACGTAGATGCTCCGCTCTGACGACAGGGTATGCAGCGCGTAGGTCCAGCCTTTTCCGGGTTCGCCGAGGAGCTCCGTTTCCGGTACGACGACGTCATCGAAGAACACCTCAGAGAAGCCCTCGTCCCCGGTCATTTGCCGCAGGGGGCGGATCGTGATGCCGGGAAGGGTCATGTCCACGAGCAAGTAGGACAATCCGTCATGCTTCCTTGCCGCGTCGACACCCGCTGCCGTCCGAACCAGAAGCGCGCACATGTCGGCCTCTGACGCCCAGCTCGTCCATACCTTCTGTCCCGTGACGATGAAATTCGTTCCGTCATGCCTGGCTCGCGTGCGAAGCGACGCCAGATCGGATCCGGCGTCAGGCTCGGAGAATCCCTGGCACCAAATCTGCTCACCGCTCAGCACCTTGGGCAGGAAGTGGTGCTTCTGCTCGTCTGTGCCGAACTCGAGGATGGTCGGACCGACTACCTCGAGGCCGATGGTGCCGACTGGCTGAGGTGCCCCCGATCGGACAAGTTCCTCGGCGAAGGCGAGGTGGTGCGCGACCGAAAGGCCCTGGCCTCCGAATGAGGTCGGCCAGTTGATACCCAGCCAGCCAGCCTCGAAGAGATCACGCTGCCAGGATCGTTGTGTGCCAAAGTCTCCGTATTGATCATTCTCGGGAAACTGATGTTCCGTCAGCCATTTTCTGGCTTCATCCCGGTAGGTGCCGAGATCGATCATGGCCCGGATGGCGTTTCGTAGTTGGCCGGACGCTTTTGCCTGAACGCGTTGACGGCTTCCTTCGAGTCGGGATGGTCGGCAAGCCGGTCTGTAACCGCTTGTTCGAGCTCGTATCCGCGAAGAAGGTCCAAGTATTCAATGTCGTTCAGGACCCGTTTCGTCATCCGCAGGGCGGCGGGACTGTGACCGGCGATTTTCGTGGCAAGTCTGGTAGCCGTAGGGAGCAGTGCATCAGGGGGTACCACTTCGGATACCCCTCCAAAGGCGAGCATGGTCGCGGCGTCGATTCGCTCAGCACTGAAGAACATTCGCCGCACCATGTTCTGCGGAACCATCCTGGCCAGATGCTTCGCTCCTCCCGCTACACCCACGCTGAGCTCCGGAAGTCCGAAGAAGGCGTCGTCGGCTGCTACGAGGATGTCGCAGCAGGAGGCGATCACCAGACCGGCTCCCAGAGCCGCTCCGTGCACGGCACCGACAACGGGTATAGGACAGTTGTAGATGGCGGCAAAAGCTTCGCGGGCATGGAAACTGTTGATGCGGGAGACCTGGCTGGACAGCGTCTCGAATTCGGAGAGGTCGTTGCCGGCGCAGAAATGCTTTCCGCTCCCTGTGAGGACGAGGGCGTGAGCGCTGATGCCGTGGCGGTCAGGGTCGCAGAAGAACTCCCGAAGTTCCTTGTAGGACTCCTGGGTCACGGCATTCACCGGCGGGCGATGAATCTCGACGATCGCAATGCCACCGTCCTGCCGCCAGCGGAAGCTACTGAAGGCGTCAGTCATCGGCTCGGTTACCGCAGCGCCGGCAATCTGATGGGCCTCGGCGCTCGCCAAACGCCATTCCCAGCTGCGTTTCTTCCGCTATATACACTGTGCTCCAAGCGTCTTCAGCCTCGTGGGGCTACTTACCATCACGTCAGTAAGTGAGTACACTACATCTAGAGCAAAGTCAAGGTGCCCCATCGGTATCAGTTCCGCTGGCGCGTCGGTGGACTCCGGTCCGGCAAGCCGAGTAGCGCTCTGACATTGAAAAGCGAGATCTAAATGGCGAAGACGAAGGTGTCTCCTCGGCGAACCAATGGTCCGATACCCGTGACTCACGGCGAGGTGCTTCGCGAGGCGGCGGATCTTTTCTGCGAGCGTGGTTACGAGAAAACCCGCATGCAGGACATCGCCGCGCGCTTCGGGGTCACCCACGCCGCGCTCTATTACCACTTCAAGAGCAAGCAGGACATCCTCGAGGAGATCAACACTGAAGCCGTCAGCACCAACCTGGCTACGTCGAAGGCGATCGCGGCAAAGGATCTACCCGTAGCCGATCGATTCCGGGAGCTTCTTCACAACCACATTCTGTGGGTTGCCGAGAATGCATCGCTCGCAGCGGTTGTCTATGACTTCGACAGCGATCTTTCCCCGAAGACGCTTAAGCGGGTTCGCCAGATGAGGAGGGAGTTCACCGCTATTTTTTCTGAGCTTTACGAAGAAGGCATCCGTGAGGGCGTCTTTGCGGACACGAATACCCGACTCGCTGTAGCGATCCTGCTCGGGGCCGGGAACTGGATCTACCGGTGGTACGACGCGGATCGTCACGATATTTCGCCGACCGACCTGGCCGACGCAAGCGTCGCACTTCTGGAGGCCGGCTACATTCGCTGAGGTTCCCCATCCCGCCGGAACCGACCGGGCGGTTGTTACGCTTCGACGGCAACCTTAAAATTGTCCACGCCCCGGACATGGGTCAGGCGCCTGGTGACCTGTGTCCCCGGCGCCACCGAGTAACGCGGAATCCGGGCGTGCCATTTCGATAGCGCAATCCGCAGCGTTGCTCTGGCCTGATGGATCCCCAGGCAACGGTGTGGCCCCATCCCAAAGGTCAGCTGGTGTGGGTTTGCCCGATCGAACTGCACTTCGTCCGGATTCTCAAAGGCCCGCGGATCCCTCCCCGCTGCGCCGAAGAGAAGTTGCACCATGTCGCCAGGCTCGAGATTCACACCGCCGAGCTCGCACGGCTCGACAACCTTCCGGGCGATGTACGGCACGGACTCATAGCGCAGAAGCTCCTCCACAGCGGAGGGAATCAATTCCGGCTCGGCAACCAGCAGGTCGCGTTGGCTCGGATTCTCCGCAAGGTAGGCGAAGGTGAGCCCCAGTGCGGAAGTCGTCGTATCGAGACTTCCCAGCATCAGCGTCAGAAGTGACCTGATGATCTCTTCGTCCGTCCACGGATCGTCGCCTTCTCCGAGGCGCGCCACCTTGCTCACTATGTCGTCACCGCGACAGCCCTCAGAGCGACGCTTCTCGAGGACCGCGTCAAAGGCTCCGGCGACCTCGTTCTTTCCCTCTACAAGCTGCTGGTGCATCGATTCATCGTTGGACAAGCCACCGTGCAACATGGCGTCCTTGTACGCCATGAAGGCCGGGAGTTGGTCTGCAGGCAGGTCGAAGAGGTGAAGGAAGATGCCGGTCGGAAGTGGAACCGCGAAATCTTTCACGAAATCGCACTCACCTGCGGCCACTATGGGATCGATGAGGCGGTCGCACTCCGCCTCGATGAACGGTGACAGCCGGTTCGCGTCTCCCGGCGTGAAGAACCGCTGTAAGCCGCGTCTGTACCGGGTGTGCTCCGGCGGATCGATCTCAACGGGAATCTGGCGGCCGACCGGGTGCTCGTAAAAAGGAATGAGCATCTCTGTCGACGAGAACATTTCCGGGTGCATGAGAACGAACTCGACGTCGTCGCGCCGCGACACCAGCCAGAATCCCCCATAAGTCTCGGCTCGTGCGACCGGACAGGTTTCCCGGATCTCGGTGAAGAACGGATACGGATCCTCCTGGAGATCCGGGTCGTACAGGTCGAACTGAGCGAGACTCTCCATGAAGGTCTTGGCCTCGTCTGTACTCATGAACGTACCCCCTCGAGCTCCAGCCCCGACGCCTGGCGCCGGCTGGATACTCCTTGCGGTGAACGGACCGGCCGGAGCTGAGCGAGATGCGGACCGATTCTGCGCCTGCCGAGTGTGAACAGTATTACCTACTTGTCAGTAAGTGTCGATAGCGGCGACGAACGTCCTGGTCCCCGGCACTGATTCAACACGAGACCCGGGTACGGGCCCGCTCCAACAGCAGCCGGGCATTGGTGTGCAGGAGCATTCCGACCTCTGCATCGCCGACGCCCGCGCAGGCCCGCGCATAGCTCCCTTCGATGATGATGGCCATTCGGTAACAGGCCAACACCTCGTACCATTTGAGGTCTCCTAGGTCACGTGGACACCGGTCTGCGTAGCGATCGATCAGCTCCGAAGACGGCGGAAATGCCATCTGATCGATATTCAGCACGCCCGCCGCCGGGTTGGATGGCTCCGGCCATGTTGCAAGGAGAAGTCCGAGGTCGACGAGAGCGTCTCCAGTCGTAGCAAGCTCCCAGTCGACTACTGCTGAGACACAGGGTTCGACGGGATCGAACAGCAAGTTGGCCAGATGAAAATCACCGTGGATGAGGCTCGGCACGTAGCTTGCGGGCTGGTTCCGCTCCAACCAGTCGCCCAATACCTCTGTTCCGGCAAGCTCTGAGGGGTCATAGCCGGCAAGCTCCGAATAGGCCTCGAATTGACGACGCCATCGGGGAACCTGCCGCTCGACGTAGCCGTCGACGCGACCGAATCTGTCCAGACGAACCGTCGATGGATCGACCTTGCTCAACGCGCCAAGGGTGTCGATCACTGAGTAGGCCATTGCACGTCGCATGTCGGCAGCGGAACGCTGGGGCTCCGGGATACCCAGGGAGACGTTGAAACCGTCGATCTTCTCCATCAGGTAGAACGCAGCGCCTAGGACTGTGGGGTCCAGGCACCATGCCAGGACTTCGGGATGTGGCACCGGGGTTGAAGCGAGGGCGGTGAGAACAGCAATTTCGCGCCGGATGGTTTCGTCCCGATTTGAGCTCTCTCGAAGCCCCGGTCGTCGTAGGACGTACGCCGTGTCGCCCTTCTCGATCTCGATCATGATGTTCTGGGTGCCGCCGGTAAGCTTGCCCGTCACCTTCAGCACTCCGGGCGTCAGGCCGACTTCATCCATCCAACGTTCGAGCTTGGGCGGATTGATCTCGTTCAGATCGAGATCCACAAATCACGCCCCTGTGTCTGAGACACCTGAAGGACCCAGCACTTCGTCACGGAGCAGGTTCTTCTGCACCTTGCCCGAGGCTGTCATCGGGAAAGAGGTGAAGATCTCGACCCGTTGGGGATGTTTGTAC
>JBAPRR010000097.1:0-2517 GCA_049281195.1 Acidimicrobiales bacterium | reverse complement strand
TCTCAGTCCCTATCTATACATCTGGGCCGGTCGTCAGGATCGAACAGCGGACCAGATCCGTGCCATCCTTGCGAACAGCTTCCACGCCGGCCGGGAAGGACTGCCGGGTAACGACGACTCCGGAGCTATGTCCTCCTGGTACGCCTTCGGCAAGTTGGGCTTTTACCCAAATGCGGGTCAGGATGTCTATCTCATAGGGAGCCCCGCCTTTCCGGAGGTGTCGATTCATCTCGGCAACGGAAAGACTTTCGTCATCGAAGCAAAGAACGTAACAGCAGGAAACAAATACATTGCCCGCGCCGAATGGAACGGGCAGCCTTACACAAAGGCATGGTTCCGCAACGAGGACATCATGCGCGGCGGCAGGTTGGTGTTGACGATGTCAGCGCAGCCCGCAGCATGGGCGACTGGAGATCTCCCACCGTCGAGTTCCGCCAAATCAATGACGCAATAGATCGGGGCAACCACACACCGACGTGAGCTTTCTCTGCCGAAGCCCCATTGAATTTCTTTTAGAATCGCGTATCGTGATAGCTCAGACTAAGGGGCACAGTTATAAGGGAGCGGTCCTCGCAGACCCCCGAATGAGGCCAATAAGATGGTAAAACACTCGAGCAAAAGACATGCACTATGTCTGCTGGCAATGTGGGTTTTCCTGGGAGAACTCGTACTTACGCAAGCTACTCCGTCCTCCGATGCGGATGATCCATCCGGTGTATCTACGCCAGGTGCCCCGATCGTGCTCCGGGGTCCGAGTTTTGTTCCGGATTCAATGTTCCATGGCTCTAGCCTCGCCGGATGGCACACGTTAGGAAAAGCGGAATGGCGGGCAGAAAATGGCGAACTGATAGGCAAAGGAAGTACCGGCTCGGGCTGGTTGGTGCTCGATCGCTCCTACCAAGACACTGGTTTCTATGCTGCGTTTCGCTGCGTTGGGGCCTGCGACACGGGCGTGCTCGTCCGCGCGGCAAAGACTGAGAGGGGCCTGAAAGGTACTTATCTTTCGATCATCGGCAAGCAACTTGAAGGAGAGAGCCTGACCCTCGATGAGGAAGGCAATATAGTCGACCGGGGGAAGTTAAGGAATGCTGTGGGGCAGATTCGATTCGCCCCACCTCGGCCTGATCCGACCGCGGTCCGCTCCTCACCTGAGGTGCACAGCAACGAGGCGCCTCCCGGAACGAACATACCTTTCAAATTTCCTGACTTGAGCCTGCGCAGTGGAGAGTGGAATGAGATAGAAATTCTGCTCGATGCCGACATCATGCGCTCGTATCTGAACCATGCCCCCGAACGTAACCAGATAAGCGTCGCGACCGACGACGACGATATGGACTCCTATGGGCCCATTGCTCTCTTCGTCGGCAACGGCAGCGAGGTACACTTCAAGGACGTTTCCTACAAGGATATCGCCATCAAAAAGCAGCCCCTCGAAGAAGTGGGGAGCGGATTCCGTATGCAGCGCGTGAGTCCCTTTTACTACAACTGGACCGCCGCAGCCGCGGACTTCAATCGCGACGGAAAGCTCGATTTGGTCTGCGGGGGATATATTTACTTCGGTCCGGATTTCACCACCTCAAGGGAGATGTATGCGACCCGGACCTTCAATCCTTCAACCGAGTATTCAACCTGGGTGCAACATGCCTATGACTTCACGGGTGATGGATGGGCGGACGTCGTGGCCACCCGTCTCGGCGTCGGTGCTGTACTTTACGTGAATCCCGGAAACGAATCCCGGCGGTGGAAGCAATATATGATCCTTCCATCGATGCAGAGCGAGGATTCTCTGCTCGCGGATGTGGATGGGGATGGGAAGCCGGAGCTCATTTATATCGCCGACGGGTACATGCGTTATGCCAAGCCTGATCCCGACCATCCAACTGCGCCGTGGATTGTTCATACCATCTCTGAGAAGGGTCCCTGGCAGGGGCACGGAATCGGAGTCGGCGACATCAATGGAGATAAGCGTTTGGATATCCTGGGCGCGGATGGATGGTGGGAACAACCGCCTCAAGGGAGCGGCGATCAGCTGTGGAAGTATCATCCGGAGGCCTTCGGGCGATGGGGGCGGATTGTCCCTGGCGGCGCGACCATGGCGGTCTATGACGTGAACGGTGATGGCTTGAACGATGTGGTCACTGCTCTCGAAGCCCATGGTTTCGGCTTGGCCTGGTTCGAGCAGAAACGTGCAAAGAATGGCGATATCTCGTTCGTCAGACATATGATCATGGATAACTACCATACCCAGAATGCTGGTGGAGTCACCTTCGCTGAATTGCACGGTGCGGGGGTGGCTGATGTTGATGGAGACGGTATTCCGGATTTCATCGTTGGCAAGCGTCAGTTTTCACATTTGGATGATTTGTTAGACCCCGATCCCTATGGGCCGCCGTTTCTTTACTGGTATAAGACTGTTCGCGATCCAAACGCCCCTGGGGGAGCGAAACTGGTTCCTCATTTGATCCACAACAGCTCCGGCGCGGGCGACAACGTTCTGCCCGTAGACTTGAACGGCGA
>JBAPRR010000096.1:0-4141 GCA_049281195.1 Acidimicrobiales bacterium | reverse complement strand
TTCCTGAGCAGCTCGTCTGCTTCATCTGAAACCTCCGGTCCACCTGCTGCGAGGACACGCAGCGCATCGCATGGAAGGTGCACGCTCACGGGTGTTCCCTGTGACCACGGCACCGGTTGGCCGTCGTTGTGCACGAGAACCTGAAGAAGAGATCCCGGTGCGAGACGCACGAAGACCTGCGTCGCCGATCCCAAAAACACCAGGCGTTCCACCATTGCGGGCACCCGGTTCTGGCCCCCAGTCCCGTAATCTGTGATCTGCACCCGTTCCGGCCTGACCGCCACGCGCACCGTGCCGGTCGAAGTGATCGATCCGCACCCCGCTTCGAGCTCGAAGTCCCCGAGTCGCAGTGTGCAGGGTTGCGCGGTGGTAACGGCCCCGTTTGCCTCGACGCCAGCACGCACCACCTCCGCGTCCATCAGGTTGGAAACGCCGAGAAAGTCCGCAACATAAGCGTCGGCGGGCTCTTCGTAGATGGTGCGCGGTGCTCCGATCTGAGCGATGTGGCCGCCGGTCATGACGGCGAGGCGGTCGGACATGGTGAGCGCCTCTTCCTGATCGTGCGTGACGTACAGGAAAGTGATGCCGATGCGCTCCTGGATCGCCTTGAGCTCCACCTGCAGTGCGCGGCGCAGCTTGGCGTCTAACGCACCGAGCGGTTCGTCGAGCAGCAGCACCTTGGGCTTCAGCACAAGTGCCCGTGCAAGGGCGACCCGCTGCTGCTGTCCTCCCGAAAGCTGATTCACCCGGCGCTTCTCGTAGCCCTGCAGCTGAACGAGCTCGAGCATCTCTCCGACGCGGCTCGTTATGTCCTGCTTGGCCAACTGTTGGTATTTGAGACCGAATGCGACGTTCCCGGCCACATCCAAGAACGGGAACAGGGCGTAGCTCTGGAACACCGTATTGACATTGCGCTTGTTGGGTGCCAGACGGGCGACATCGGTCCCGTCGAGAAGGATCTTGCCGCTGGTCGGTTCTTCGAATCCGGCAACAAGGCGCAGCGTCGTGGTCTTGCCGCATCCCGAAGGACCAAGAAGTGAGAAGAACTCGCCGTGCTCGATCTCCAGGTCGAGGTTGTCGACCGCCGTCACCTCACCGAAGCTCTTGGTCAGGCCGATCAGTTGTACCTGTCCCGAAGTCACCGACTGTTCTTTCTCAAGATGACAGACGCCTTTCGTAAGAATGCAGACGCCCAGACTACGCCTTGGCGCGTCGGGTTTCCTTGGCCCGGGTTGCGATTTGATTCTGCTTCTGGCGCTTGGGTTTCCAGGCGAAGCCGAGCCTCTCGGAGCAGAACTTCATCGAGGCCGCAAATGCCCGCTCGCCATCGACCTCCGGGTCGGAAAGAGCGATCTGGATGGCGAAGCCGTCGAGCATGGCGCTGAGCGCGATGGTGAAGTCCTCGACGTCCACCGTCTGGAATTCGTCGGACTCGCATCCGTCGCGGACGATTTCCCTGATCGTCTCGCGCCAGCGCTCGTCGAACTCGCGGCGGACCTTCGCCACGCCTTTGTGGCGGACGGATTGTGCCCAAAGATCGAGCCACACCGCCCAGGTCTCTCCGGAATCGTCCACCGGCTGAGGAAGGGTCGACATGGCGACCAACTCCTCGAGTTTGCCGGCCGCCGTTTCGTAGTCGCTCAGGCGCTTGAGACCATGGTCGTACCAGACATCCTCTGCGTGGCGCATCGCCTCGGTGAGGAGCTTGTCCTTCGTCTTGAAGTAGTAGATGACCAGAGCGGGACTCACTCCGACGCGCTCGGCGACGTCAGCTATCCGGGCGTCGGGAAATCCGCGCTCGGATATGACGTCCAAGGCCGAACGCAGGATCTGCTCCCTGCGGTCGTCGTGATCGGTCTCCGCGGCTTGCTGAACGGTCACCCCGTCATCGTCTCCCGTGTCCCCTGGAGGGTTGTTGGATACCGTATCAGCACCTAGACTGAACGATCAGTCAAACCCCTCTCGCCCGGCCTCCAACGGCTGGCTCGGGGGCTCGAACAAGAACGACGCGGACAAGGGAGAGAGGCACATGACCTCCGAGTACGACGCAATCGTGGTGGGGGGCGGCCACAACGGATTGGTCGCAGGCGCTTACCTGGCGCGATCGGGAGCGCGCACCGTCGTGCTCGAACGCCGGTACAAGACCGGTGGCGCGGCTACAACCGAGGCGTTGTGGGACGAGGATCCCGACATGAAGGTGACGCGGCTGAGCTACGTCATGAGCCTGATGCCGCCGACGATCATCAATGATCTCGACCTCGAACGTCACGGCTACAAGGTCTTCCCGATGGGCCCGTACTATCAGGCGTTCCCAGATGGTGGTTCGATCAAGATCTTCGCGGACGACGCCGAGCGCAACTATGAGGAGATCGCCAAATGGTCGCGCAAGGATGCCGAAGCCATGCCCAAATGGGATGCATGGCTGTCAGGCCTGGCCGAGGTGCTCGGCCCGCTGCTTCTCACCGTTCCGCCCAACATCGGATCGAAGAAGCCGTCTGAGGTCATCGAGCTTTTGAAGCTCGTATGGCGCAACCGGGGCATCGATGTGCGAACCATCGGAGACGTGACGCGCCTGATGACGATGAGCATCGCCGACCTGTTGGACGACTGGTTCGAATCGCCACAGGTCAAGTCGGCAATGGCTGTGAACGGCGTGATCGGCACGTGGGCCGGGCCGTATGAGCCTGGCACCGCTTACGTGATGGCACACCACTCGATCGGCGACGTCGGAGACGGCCACCTCGGTAACTGGGGCTTCCCCGAAGGGGGGATGGGGGCGGTCGCCGATGCGATCAAAAAGTCCGCCCTTCGGTTGGGCGCAGAGATAAGGACGGACGCGGGTGTGAGCCAGTGCATCGTCAGAGGTGGCCGGATAACCGGCGTAGTCCTCGAGAACGGTGAGGAGATCCACGCGCCGGTAGTCGTATCGACACTGCACCCGAAAACAGCATTTCTTGACCACATCTCCCGGAATGAGCTCCCTTCGGATTTCGTGAGCGACATTGAAAAGTGGAAGACCCGCTCCGGGGTGGTGAAGATCAACCTCGTCCTCGGCGAACTTCCCGACTTCATCGCCGATCCGGGTATGGAGCTGGCGGAGCACCACACCGGCTCGGTCGAGATGGCTCCGTCGATGGAGTACATCGAGCGCGCTTTCCAGGACGCCCGCGAGGGACGGCCGGCGCTGCGGCCGTTCTCGGACGGGGTGATCCCGACCACCTTCGACAAAACGCTTTGTCCCGAAGGCGTTCACGTCATGAGTCTGTTCACCCAGTGGGTTCCTTCTGACTGGTCGGAGGAGCCGCACACGGAAGAGCTCGAGGCGTACGCCGACCGGATGGTCGACTGCTACACGGAGCTTGCTCCCAACCTGAAGAGCGCGATCATCCACCGCGACGTCGTCGGGCCATACGAGATGGAGCACGAATACGGGTTGATCGGCGGGAACATATTCCATGGGGAGCTGTCTCTCGAACAGCTGTTCCATATGCGTCCTGCTCCCGGGTATGCCGACTACCGAACCCCGATCGCAGGCCTCTACTACGGCAGCTCTGCGACTCACGGCGGAGGCGGTGTCTGCGGCATCCCGGGTTGGCAGGCCGCGAATGCGGCCATCGCGGACAAGGCGCGCGCCGATAGGCGAAGCCGGCTTCGCCACCTCGCGCATCTCGGATGACACAGGGCGCGCCGCGGTTGGCTCCGGCGGCGTCGCTCTCGGCGATGCTCGAGGCCAAAAGTGTCGCCATAGTGGGTGCGAGCGACCGGCCGGGAAGCTTCGGCCGGCGCGTCATCGACGAGATCGCGAAGAGCCGTTCTGATCCTGTGGTCCACCTCGTAAATCCGAGGTACCAGCACATCGACGGACGCAAATGTTGCGCTTCTCTCGACCAGATTGACGGTCCCGTCGACCTGGTGCTCATGTGCGTGCCCGACTCGGCTCTCGAATCCGCCCTGCAGATGGCAGCTGCTCGCCGGGACCACTCCGCGGTCATCTTCGGAAGCGCCTGGGAGGCGCCTGCAGATCGTGAGGCCGGTGAACCCGGTGAGCCCGGTTCAGCCGGTGAGCCGTCGCTTCGGGAGCGGATCAAGCGCATCGCCGCTCAGTCGCAGATGTCGGTTTGTGGAGCGGGCTGTATGGGGT
>JBAPRR010000095.1:0-1734 GCA_049281195.1 Acidimicrobiales bacterium | reverse complement strand
AGGAGGGCAACCGCTTGTTGCGGATCGTGAGGCGCTCCTCTGGATCGGTGGTGACGTGGAGGCGAGCCCAGATGGTCCTGCTTTCCGCTCAGGGCATGGATGTGGCCCAGATCGCCAAGGTGGCATTCACGTCACCTGACCGGGTCCGGGCGGTGCTTCATAACTTCAACGACGACGGCTTCGACTCGTTGGTGCCGAAGTACTCAGGCGGGCGACCACCGACTTTCACCTTGCCCGAGCGACAACAGATGAAGAAGATCGCCCTTTCGCGGCCCGTCGATCACGGCTTGCCGTTTTCTACCTGGAGCCTGTCAAAGCTGGCAGAGTTCCTGGTGGCTGAGGAGGTGGTAGACGACATCAGCCACGAAGGACTGCGCGTGCTCCTCCGAGAGGAGGGCGTCTCGTTTCAAGTGATCAAGACCTGGAAGCAGTCCACAGACCCCGAGTTCGAGACCAAGAAGAACCGTGTCCTAGAGCTCTACGACATCGCCGATGGCAGGAGGAAACCGAAAAGGCGCGACCCGGCTGTGGTGATCTGCATGGACGAGTTCGGGCCGTTGAACCTGTTGCCCCGGCCGGGGAAGCAAATGGGCGCTCGCAGCTCACAAACAAGACTCGACTCCAGGGATTCCCCGCCGCCGGCGCCGCCGGGCCACGTTCGTCCGCAAAAGCGGGGTCCGACACCTGATGGCCGCCTACGACCTCAACAAAGACAAGATCTACGGCCACATCAAACTGAAGAAGGATCGCACAACATTTCTCGAGTTCTGCCGCTACCTGCGCAGTCTCTACCCGGTGGACGTTCGCATCGCCATCGTCTTGGACAATTTCAGCCCGCACCTGTCGGCCTGGAGAGACACGAGGGTCGGCGACTGGGCGAAACTCAACAACGTCGAGCTTGCCTACGTCCCCACCAACGCGAGTTGGTTGAACCGGATCGAGGCCCAGTTCCAGGCGTTGCGTTATTTCACCTTGGATGGAACCGATCATCGTTCACATCAAGAGCAGAACTCGATGATCCGTCGCTACATCATGTGGCGGAACCGCAATGCTCAGGACAAAACACTCCGTGAGCTGGTAAAGCGCGCAAACGTTGCCTGACGCGGCACTAGTTCCATATTTACCGATTTCCAGTTCTAGACCATTTCAATCGGCCTACTGCTCGTCGTCGGTACCCAACACGCGATGAAAAGGGTATCGAGACTGCCAAACGGCTCTCTGGCGCTGGACCGTCTCGCCGAGACGGCTGGCAGAGGCTCGACGAGCAACTCTGGTATCGACACTTTACTATCTGCAAGAAGAGAGTCCATAGGCACCAGAGATGAACTTTTGATCGACAGATTTACGGTCAGCGTAACCTGAACGAAGACCCAAATGGCACTCGATTTCAGGCGGTCTTGCAGGATCACCATCGTGACCAGCGTGCCGCTGGCACCATGAACCGAATGGAGGTTCAGAGTTGCTTTTGGTTGGTCTTGTCCCAGTGGTGGTGGTGTGCTCGTCAAACCAGCATTCATCCGGGATCACGGAAATGTTTGGTCCGTTCAGATCGGACGTCAGTCGAACCACTTTGTGCCGGTTTGATGATAAATCTGAAGACAGCCCCTCTTGGTCTAGGTCCGCTCAGGTGGGCACTCTGGGCTTCCCCCGCGAAACCGGACAACCGTCACGCAGCTTCTTGGTTGGTCCAGAACTCCTCGAACTCCATCGGTGACATGTAGTCAATGGAGCTGT
>JBAPRR010000094.1:0-1973 GCA_049281195.1 Acidimicrobiales bacterium | reverse complement strand
GCTTTGCCGCGGCGCCGGGAGCAGTCTGCCGCCCGGCGCGCCGTCACCCGCGCCGCCCGCAGTTGCCGGCTGGAGCATGGCCCTGATCAGCTGGAGCGTCTCGTCGAAGCGCTGCCACCGCTGCTCGAACGGCACGCCCACCGCGTCGTAGTCGGCCTTGGACGAACCCGGACCGACACCGGCGATCACCCGGCCACCGGACAGCACGTCCAGCGCCGACAGCGCCTTGGCCAATGGCACCGGCCCGCGCAAGGCCGCCAGCGCCACGGTGGTCACCAGCTTCATCCCGGCTGACCGCTCGACCACCGCTGCCAGCGCCGTCAGCCCATCAAGCCAGGGCGCGGAGTACACAAAATGATCATTGGCCGAGACCGCCCCGAACCCGCACGCCCGCGCGGCGTCCACCGTCTCGGCGAGCCGACGGCAGGAAAACCCCCCGCCGAAGTCGATCAACGGCAGATGAACACCAGCGTCCATGACAGCCATCCTCCCCACCCCACCACATGCAATCCAGCGCCCACACCCAGACGGTGATGCCTGATTACCGGCACGACCGGAGAACGCCCAGAACCGGACGATTTGCCTACAGCTAACCACACAGACCGCCATGAAATTACCAGCTCATACTCGGCAGGGAGGATGTGTGCCGGGCTCGGAGTCAGGTCACGTCCTGTGACTGGAGCTGGTCCGCGGACGGAGCGCAAGTATCCGCCTTATCTGTACTGACCGCTAGCCCGAGTCCCCGGCGCAGAGCACGATGCATAACGGGCATTATGTTGCCGAAGGGCGAAGGTAGTCGAAGATCACCGCCCTTGACCGGCAATCAGCCAGAAGAGCCGATGAGGCGAGTCCAGCGCCCGAATGGTCCTGCAAGAGCCCGGGAGGCGGCTGGACATGCCGCAATCCGGTGGCAGCGCCCGGCTTGGGATGGCGCGCCCGGCGGCGGGATGCCATGCTCATCCCCGGATGAGCGGAGGTCCCTGCGGGAGCGAGGGCAGTGGCATGCCGATACCCAAGGCGGCAGGGCGCTGGAACAAGGCCGGGCTGAACCGGGTCACCCGGCATATCGCTCCCTGGATGCCCGGCCTCGGCGTGGTCATCCACCGTGGCCGACGCTCCGGGCGCCGCTACGAGACGCCGGTCAATGTGTTCACCGCCGACGGCGGCTATGTCTTCGCCCTGACCTACGGCCCGGACACCGACTGGGTCAAGAACGTCCTCGCCGCAGGCGGCTGCGGGCTCCGGACGCGAGGAGACACCATCGAGCTGGTCTCACCGCGGCTGTTCCACGACGTAACCCGGCGCGGCATCCGCCCCTTCGAACGGCAGGTACTGCGGGTCCTCGGCGTCGCCGACTTCCTGTCTCTTAGGCCTGCATCCACAGCAGCCGCAACACCCGGGCAGTCCCCAGCCTGACCGTACGCAAAGATCAAGGATGTGCTGTGCGAGCTGCAAGCACAGGACCTGGCCGTGCACGAGGCAGCCTGGCAGCGCTTCCTGCGGCGCCAGCATGCCCGCCGGACTGACGCCCGTCGATGGGGATGCTGGCATCCCGGCCGCGGCGGATGCCAGGCCGGCGACGCGACGCCAGGCAACACGCTGCCAGGATGCCAGGCACCACCCTGGCCGGGCCGTGCCGCCGCGGCGAGCATGAACTCATGCGGTACGAAAGCTCTGTCACCTCGGTGTCCTGGATCCCGTCCGAGGCGTTCGACGGCATCTTGCAGTACGGGATCGAGTCGCTCGGCCATTACGACGACCCCCTGCCCGACGTCCTCGGCGACCTTGAGGAATGGCGGGCCGCCGACAAGTTCCGGTTCGCCAACCGGCTGCGGGCCTGGGTCGAGGTCGACGACGCCGGCCAGATCACCGGGTTCGGCTACGGCGAGGGCGGCTGCCTGATCGGCTCCAGCACCGTGCGGCTGGGCGGCCTGCACCACTGCTTCCCGGCGGTCGCCCTCGCCGACCTGCGC
>JBAPRR010000093.1:0-11428 GCA_049281195.1 Acidimicrobiales bacterium | reverse complement strand
CTTCCGACGCGGTGATCGGGCGGACGATCTCGACCAGGGGCATGGCCGAGACGGGGTTGAAGAAGTGCACGCCGCAGACCTTTTCGGGCCGCCCCGTCTCCATTGCCAGCTCGACTACGGGGAAGGTGGACGTGTTCGTGGCAATGATCGTGTGGTTTTTGCACTCGCGATCGACGATGTGGAAGATCCGCTTCTTGTCGGCGAGATTCTCGATGACGGCTTCGATGACGAGATCGCACTCGGCGAGGCTTCCGATGTCCGACTCCGCTTTGACCCTCGAAAGAGCGTCGTTGCGCTCGGTGTCGCCGATCTTGCCCTTGTCCACCTGGCGGTTGAGGGACTTCTCGATTCCGGCGACCGCGGCATCGGCCGTTGACTGCTCCCTGGATACCAGGATCACTTCAAGGCCGTTAAGGGCGGCGCACTCGGTAATGCCCGAGCCCATGATCCCCGAGCCCACGATGCCGACAGTTGAGTTTGACATGGCGGCCTATGTTACTGGTCAGTAGCTTCCTGCTCGCCAGCCCGGTTGCCCCTGCCAGGCCCAGTCACCCGGTCAGGTCCAATCACCCGGCCAGGCCCAATCACCCGGCCAGGCCCAATCACCCTCGCCAGCCGACAGCACGCCCTGCCACGCCCAGTCAGGCGCCGGGCGACTCCGAGCTCGAAGCTCTCACCGTGCCGGCCGCTGCGTCTCCGAGATACCGGGATCCCATCTTGGCGAAAGACCTGTCGACGAAGCGCTGGACCAGGACGGGAGCCATCCGGTAGGCGAACCAGGCTCGCCGGGCATGGTGCGGGGCGACGATGATCGCTCTGTTTCTGGCTACTCCGACTAGGACGTCCCGGGCGAGCAGCTCCGCCGGGTACGCCTTACCCATCGCCTTTTCTAGAGCCTCGCGACCACCCCCGGAATAGCTCGCGACGTCAGGCAAGTCAGATGGGTTCTTCCTGTCCAGGAGGGGGGTGTCGATGACGCCCGGGCATACGACGCTCACCCGGACCCCGTTTGTGGCGGCTTCGGGGCGGAGGCTGATACTCAGGCCCACGACTGCGTGCTTCGTCATTGCATAGGGACCGAGACCGGGGCCCGGCAACAGGCCGGCGGAAGAAGCGGTGTTGACGATGTGACCGCGGCCTTGGCGGATCATGATCGGGTAGGCGGCCATAACACCGTTGATCACGCCTCGAAGATTCACGTCGATAGCCCGGTCGAAGTGGGCCAGTGTCATGTCGCTGATGCGGCCACCAACAGCGATGCCCGCGTTGTTGAAGATCAGGTCCAGGTGGCCGTGGTCCCTGGCGGTTCGCTCGACCAGCTCGGTGACGGCATCTGAGTTTCGAACATCCAGGCCCGCGGCTGAAGCGCGACCGGGTGGCCCGGCGTGGAGCTCGTCGGCGGCCTTCCGTGCACCCTCCTCGTCGATGTCGCAGAAGACGACCGACGCTCCTCGGACTACGAGTGCACGGGCCAAAGCGAGACCGATGCCGGATGCGGCTCCGGTCACGATCGCCACCTTGCCCTCGAAGTGAGAATCGGGGGGCATTGCCGAGAAGCCTATTTGAGGTGGGGTGTCCGGTCCCCGGGTTCGGCAGACCGGGTCAACAGACCGGGTCAACAGACCGGGCCAACAGACCGGGCCAATAGGCGGCCACGTCCTCACGACTCGTACACTCACCGACCATGCCTTCGTCCCTCGGTCCTGTCGCGCTCGTCGGAGGCGGAGAATGGACGGACGGCTGCGATTTCGATGCCCAGCTTCTCGAGGAGTCGGGAGCCGATGAGGTCCTGATCCTGCCCACGGCGGCTGCCTATGAGCACCCGGACAAAGCGGTGGCAACCGCCGTCAGGTGGTTCGACCGTCTGGGCGCGAAGGCGAGGGGTCTGATGGTTCTCGGTCGAACCGACGCTGAGGATCCGGCCAATGCACAGGAGGTTCGCTCGGCGCGCTTCGTCTATCTGAGCGGCGGGTCTCCCATGCATCTGCGCTCCGTACTCAAGAGCTCAGCCACCTGGGAGGCGCTGCTCGAGGCCTGGCGGAACGGAGCCGTGGTGGCCGGTTCGTCGGCTGGAGCGATGGTTCTCACCGACCCCATGGTGGACCCGAGGGGCGGGGCGCTGACAGTTGGACTGGGGATGATCGAGCAGCTGGCGGTCATCCCTCACTTCGGCGACGAGAACTCGGCGAAGGTTCACCGCTCGTTGGTTCTTGCAGCTCCCGGAGTTCCAGTGGTGGGCATCCCTGAAAAGACCGCATTGATTCGCCAGCCCGACGGCAGCTGGAGCGAATCAGGCCAGGGGAAAGTTCAGGTCTTCGTGAGCGGCAAGCCGGCCGCCATGTCATCCCTGCCCTGACTCCCCACCCCTCCATAAGGCGACCCAAACGAGCAAGGCGCCCCGAAACAGCTGAGCCTCAGTCGGACTCGGTGATGGTCACCGACTCGATGGTCACCTTCTCCACCGGAGTCCCGCCGGGTGACCCGGCAGCGTCCATGTCAGCGACTGCCTCCAGGCCGGAGACCACCTTTCCGAACAACGCGTAATTCGGGGGGAGCCGCATACCGTCGGGCCCACTGATGATGAAGAACTGGCTGCCGTTGGTGTTGGGTCCGGCATTCGCCATCGCAAGCGACCCGAGCTCGTAGCGGCCGGCTTTCGGCAGCTCGTCGGCGAATTGGTAGCCCGGACCTCCCCGACCGGTCCCGGTGGGGTCTCCACCCTGGACCACGAAGCCTGGGATGATGCGGTGGAAAACGACCCCGTCGTAGTAACCCTCGCGAGCCAAGAACACGAAGCTGTTCACGGTTCGTGGAGCGGCGTGCGGGTCGAGGGCGATCGAAAGGGTGCCCTTGGAGGTGACCATCTCAGCGGTGTATCGCTTCTCAGGGTCGATACTCATCGGGGGCTCGGACTTGTACTGCTTCTTTTCCTTCACGAGATTTCGCTCCTCTGTGTCAGCGGTATATCGATGGTCTCGGCTGTGAATGGGTGGTCCGTGCGGTCTACGTATCGGTCAGCTCTGTGGTTCTACCCCTCAGAAACTAAGACCCGGGCCGACTGTTGGATCCGCGTCCTCAGATCCGCATCGCGCGGCTCCACTCCCACCAGGGTTCCAGAGCAGGTGCCCTGCCCCAGAGCAGGTCCTCTGCCCAAATCAGGTTCCCAGCCCCAGCTCAGAGTGGCTTGCAGGTAACCAGGTTTTTAGGTACCAGAAGGCCTAACTGTCCGAAATTGTGACGCTGAGCATCCGGTGGGTCACCGTCGGGGGTACTCCACTTGAGCTCCCGTCATTGTTGATCTGGTTCACGACGCTCATTCCCGATGTGACCTGGCCGAACAGCACGTAGTCGTTGGGGAGGGATTCGCCGGAAGATCCGGTCACGATGAAGAACTGGCTGCCGTTGGTGGTCGGGTCATGAGTGGAGGGGGAGTTGGAGTTGGCCATCGCGACCGCGCCGAGCGGGTACTGCGGACTGGCGGTGGGGGGGCCTTCTTCCGTGTAGGAGTAGCCGGGTCCGCCCGATCCCGTGCCTGTCGGGTCGCCCCCCTGCACCACGAAGCCCGGGATGACCCGGTGGAAGATCACGCAGTTGTAGAAGTCGTGCTGCGCCAGGAAGACGAAGCTGTTGACCGCGATCGGCGATTCCTTGGCGTTCAAGGTGATGACGAATGTGCCGACGTCGGTCTTGACCGTGGCCAGATAGGTCTTGGAGGTGTCGATCGTCATTGCAGGCGGCTTCGACCACGATCCCTTGGTGAGCT
Source organism: Acidimicrobiales bacterium (assembly GCA_049281195.1). GTDB lineage: Bacteria > Actinomycetota > Acidimicrobiia > Acidimicrobiales > CAVXTF01 > JBAPRR01. The sequence continues at coordinate 7,665 of JBAPRR010000093.1, read as the reverse complement.
TCGTGTAGGGATTGCTCGGGCACCCTGCGGTTGCCGCGACGCTGTTGGCGGTGGCCTGCTTGGCGGACACGGTTGTGCTGGTCGACGAGGAAGAAGTCGTCGAGGTGGTCGAGGTGGTCGACGACGTGGCGGGCTTGACCGTTGTGGTCGGAGCCGTTGCCTTGCTGTTACTGAAGCCGCCGACCAGAGCGAAGATCCCGACCGCTATGGCCGCCAGGAAAACGATGATCGTTGCTCTCCGGATATTGGCTTGCCGCTTACGCGTCTTCTGCAGCTCTGCGAGCCGAGCTGCTCGCGCAGCCTTTTGTCGAGCACGTTTCTCCGGCCTGGGCACGGGGGGACACCCTAGTTGAGCAGCCACGGGGCCTGGTTTCGCCTCAGCACGGCCTCAGCAAAGCCTCAGCAAACCTCAGCTCACGCCTGATCCACGCCTGACTTAGCCTCGCCGCCTGGCCAGGTAGCGTCGATTCATGGCGCTAGTGGTCCAGAAGTTCGGGGGGACATCCGTCGGCGATACCGACCGGATGCGTGCCGTCGCCGATCACGTGGCCCGCACGAAGAGGCGGGGTGACGACGTCGTGGTGGTCGTCAGCGCTATGGGGAAGACCACGGACGATCTGCTGCGGTTGGCGAACGAGACGAGTGACGTCCAGCCCGCACGCGAGATGGACATGCTGCTGACGTCGGGTGAACGGGTCTCGATGTCGCTTCTGTGCCTGGCGCTGGCGAAGCGCGATGTGGATGGGGTGAGCTTCACCGGGAGCCAGGCGGGGATCGTGACCGACACCAACCACACCCGGGCCAAGATCCTCGAGGTCAAGGGTGACAGGCTCAGAGAAGCGCTCGCCAAGGGGCAGGTTCCGGTCGTTGCAGGCTTCCAGGGGGTCTCGACCGACCGCGATGTCACCACCCTCGGTCGCGGAGGTTCCGACGTCACAGCGGTGGCCCTCGCCGCGGCACTCGGTGCCGATGCCTGTGAGATCTACACGGATGTGTCCGGGGTGTTCAGTGCTGATCCGCGGATCGTCCCGTCGGCGCGGAAGCTCAACCGGGTGAGCTTCGAGGAGATGCTCGAGATCTCGTCGTGTGGGGGGCGGGTCCTGATGCTGAGGTCCGTCGAATTCGCGCGCAATCACCACGTTCCGCTGCACGTACGCTCGAGCTTCACCTGGGAGCCGGGGACCTGGGTAACCGAGGAGGACGAAACGATGGAACAGGCTGTCGTCACCGCTGTCGCGCATGACGACACGGAGGCGAAGGTCACGCTGACGGGGGTGCCCGACCACCCCGGCGTCGCTGCTGCCGTGTTCCGTGCACTTGCGGACCGAAACGTGAACGTCGACATGATCGTGCAGAACACGTCTGTTCACGGGACGACGGACATCTCGTTCACCGTTCCGACTGTTGATCTTGCTGCCAGCCTCGAGATCACCCGCGCTCTCGCCGCGGACATCGGTGCCGGTGAGGTGCTCGCCGACGAGCACATCGCCAAGGTCGCTCTGATCGGGGCGGGGATGAAGAGTCACCCGGGCATCTCGGCAACGATGTTCGAGACGCTTGCTAAAGAGGGGATCAACATCGAGATGATCTCGACGTCGCCGATCCGCATCTCGTGCGTCGTGCGTGCCGACCTCGGTGAGCAGGCCACGCGCGCCCTTCACACCGCGTTCGATCTGGACGGGAGCTTCTGATGGCGGCCAGAAACTCGAGTACGCAAGGCAACAGCAACAGCCCACCTCGCGCGGGCTCAAATCGCAACGGCCTGAACGTGGCCATTGTCGGCGCTACCGGCCAGGTCGGCGCGGTCATGAAGTCGGTCCTCGTGGAGCGAAACTTCCCGGTCGCTTCGATGCGTTATATGGCGTCGGCACGTTCGGCGGGTCGGAAGCTCGAGTGGGCTGGCGACGAAGTCGCTGTCGAAGACGCTTCAACCGCGGATTATTCAAGCGTCGACATCGCCCTCATGGCCGCGGGTAAGTACGCGTCCATAGAAGTCGCCCCCAAGATCGCAGCAAAGGGCGGGATCGCCATCGACAACTCGTCGGCTTGGCGCATGGATCCCGAAGTCCCGCTTGTCGTGCCCGAGGTCAATGCGGGCGAATTGCGCCACATTCGTAAGGGGATCGTCGCCAATCCCAACTGCACTGCGATGGTCGCAATGCCGGTGCTGTGGCCGATCCACGAGAAGGCGGGACTGCGGCGTCTCGTCGTTTCGACGTACCAGGCTGTCTCAGGGGGCGGGCTGGCGGCCGTGAGTGAGCTTGACGATCAGCTGAAGAAGACAGTCGGCGGCGCGGCGGAGCTCACGTTCTCGGGGACTGCGGTCGAGTTCCCGACGCCCAACGTCTACGTGCAACCCATTGCGCACAACGTCCTGCCGTTCGCCAACAACTGGGCGTCCGAGGACGAGATCGACACCGACGAAGAAGTGAAATTCGTAGAGGAGTCCCGCAAGATCCTCGGCATCTCCGCGCTCCCGATCGTGTGCACGTGCGTCCGGGTACCGGTCTTCTGCGGCCACAGCCTGGCCATCGCGATCGAGTTGGAGCGCGAGCTCTCGGCCGAGGACGCGAAGAAGATTCTCGCCGATGCTCCCGGCGTGGTTCTCGACGAGGTGCCGACACCGCTGAAGGCAACGGGGGGAGATGTCTCGCTCGTGGGCCGGATCCGTCGTGACCCCACGGTCGCCCACGGCCTGGTGCTGTTCGTCTCTGGCGACAACCTCAGAAAGGGCGCCGCGCTCAATGCGGTGCAGATTGCGGAAGAACTCCTCGGTGCCGGGCTAGTCGGTGGTCCGTAGCCGACCCGGTTGACGTCAATGCTGCAGGGGTGACGAGCTACCGACCAGAGTTGCGATCCTCCGCGTGAGGTTGACGGCGTGGTCGCCGAACCTTTCGTAGAAGCGCGCCACAAGGGCTGACTCGATCGTTACCGGAAGAGACATCGAACCGCTCGCTATTTCCGCGGTGAGGGTTACGTGCAGATGGTCGAGATCGTCGTCGAGGTCCTCGACCAGCTCTGCGTTCTCTGCCGAGCGGTCGGCATAGGCGTCAGCTGTCAGTCGCCACATCTCCGAGCAGAGCTCGCCCATCCGCTCTACGAGACCGCGCGCCCGGTGCGACATCTCGGTGCCGAGACCCCTGACGGCCCGGCTGGCCACGTGCTGAGCGAGATCGCCGCTTCTCTCGAGTTCCGGAAGCATGCGCAGGACCGCCACGAGATAACGCATCTCGTCGAGACCCGACTTGCCATCTACCAACTTTCGCTGGGTGAGCGTCTCGATCTCGCGGTAGAGCGTGTCCACCATCTCGTCTGAGTCGGCGAGAACCCGCGCCGTCTCGCGGTCGCCGGAAAGCAGTGAATCGGTCGCTCCGGCCACGCCTTCGCCCACCAGAGCGAAGAGCTGGATCATCTCCCTGTCGATGCGGTCGATCGCAGCTTCTGGCACAGCGGCTTGCCGCGGCACGCCGACGAGACGTACTTCAGGAATTTCCCTGGCGTCCCTCGGGTCTCTGGCGTCCCACGGGTCTCTGGCGTCCCTCGAGTTTGCCGAATCGCCCGCCATCACCGAAGAAGGTACCCCGGTTGTCGCTTCGGTTGCCCAACAGGTGTCCCAATTTCACGAGGAAATCACCCCGAGATAACCGGGAGTTACACCGACAGAAGCGGAAGTTATTCCGAGATGACCGAAAGTACGGCCTGAGCGATGCCTTCGACCTGGGGCAGGATGGCCTTCTCCAGGCTCGGCTCGTATGCCACGGGGGTGTCGGTCGCGCCGACTCTCGCCACGGGGGCGTCGAGGGACCAGAAGCAGTGCTCGGCGATCCAGGCCGCCACTTCGGCACCGAAGCCGGCGGTCAGCGTGTCTTCGTGGACGACGAGGACGCGACTCGTCTTTTCGACGGATTCGGCGACCAGGTCGTGGTCCCACGGCGAGATCGAACGAAGATCGATCACTTCGACGTCAACTCCCGAGGCGGTCAGGTCGGCCGCGGCCTGTAGAGACTTCTGAACCGTCGCGCCCCACGTCACGACGGAGATGTCCTTGCCCGTGCGGGGAACCGACGCGCTGCCGAACGCAACCCTGAAATCCGGAGCCGGCATCGGATCCGCGGCGTACTTCTGGCGGTAGAGGTGCTTGTGCTCCAGAAAGAGGACCGGATCGTCACACTCGAAGGCGGTTCGCAACAGCCCGACCGCGTCGGACGCACGTGAAGGGAACGCGATCAGGAGTCCGGGGATGTGGGCGAATATCGATTCGCCGCACTGCGAATGCCATATGGAACCGCCGGTCAGGTAGCCACCGATGGCGACCCGTACTACCAGAGGACACGTGAACGTTCCGTTGGACCGCCATCTGATGGTTGCGGCTTCGCTCCTGAGCTGTTGCATCGCGGGCCAGATGTAGTCGAAGAACTGGATCTCGGCGCACGGTCGCAGTCCTCTGATCGCCTGCCCCACTCCGCGCCCGATGATGTTCGACTCCGCCAGAGGAGTGTTGAAGCACCGCGCAGAGCCGAACCGCCGTTGCAGGCCGCGCGTTATGCCGAATACGCCACCCTTTCCCTCCACCTGCTCGAGCACCCAGTCATCTGCGTCTGCGACGTCTTCGCCGAAGACGCGGATGCGCTCGTCGGCCTCCAGAAGCTCGTGCAGGGCGGAGCGGATGGAATCCGCCATCGTCAGGGGTGTGGTGTCCCCACCCGATTCTCCTTTGACCGGCTTGTCGTCATCCCCTTTGCCGCCAGGGGCCGTGTAGGCCCGGATCTTTTCGGTGTTCGGGAGGCTCAGAGGGGAGCGGTAGACGTTCTGGGTCACCGAAGACGGATCGGGCCGTGCCGCGGCGAGCGCCTCTTCTGCCGCCTGCGCGGCTTCTGCCTTCGCTTCTGCGCGTATCTGTTTCGCCGCGTCGGCGTCGAGGACCCCGGCCGAGATGAGGTCTCGCTCGAAGACGTCGATCGGGTCGCGGGTCGCTTCGTCGGCGAGCTCGTCAGGTGCTCGGTACTTCGTCTGGGCGTCGGCCGACGAGTGCGAGTAGGGACGGGGGACCTTGGCGTGGATGAGGCCCGGTCCTTCGCCTGCTCTCACCCTGGCGATGGCGCGGGCACCCTTGTTGCGGCACGCCGCGTAGTCCCAACCCTCCAGCTGGGTCACTGCCAGACCCCGGAATCCGCGCACCAGTTCGTTGATGGGCGCGGGAGTCTGATCGGCGGAACGGACGGAGATCGCGAACCCGTTGTCAGCGATGAGATACAGCACGGGCAGGTGGAGCTTGCACGCCGAGCTCAGACTCTCCCAGAACTCGCCTTCAGAGGTCGTCCCCTCGCCGAGGGATACATAGGTGAGCTCGTCTCCCACTGCGCTCGATCCGACGAGATGGGGACGAGGTGCGATGTACCTTGCGGCTTCCGCACACCCGACGGCGGGCAGACATTGGCTCCCGGTCGGGCTCGACTGAGTGACGATGTTCAGCTTGGCGTCCCCGAAGTGGCACGGCATCTGCCGCCCGCCCGAAGCCGGGTCCTCCGAGGAGCCGACCGCTTGGAGCATTACCGACTTGGCGGTAACGCCGAGGGCGAGCACGAGAGCGCGGTCTCTGTAATAAGGAAAGAACCAGTCCGACGCGGGCCGCAGCGATCGTGCCAGGGCCGTGAGCAGGATCTCGTGACCGGCCCCCGAGATCTGGAAGAACACCCGGCTCTGCTTCTGCAACAGGATCTCGCGGTCGTCGAGGGCACGCGACAGGCAGGACAGCCTGAAATCTTCGATCAAAGAATCCCTAGGCAAGTTGCGCAACGAGTGTCCGTGAACCTCGCCGCCACGTCCGTTGCCGTCAGCCTGGTCAAGGTCCGTCCGGCCCGGGCCCGTGGCCTGGACCACCGCCCCTTTGCGCATCAGCGCTCACGCTACCGGTTCGGACGCCACCCGGTCCGCGACCTTGTGACACCCCCGGGTTACCTTGCCTTCATGGCTTGTGGAAATATCCGGAGATACTCGTGGTAGCGGGTGTGGCGCTCGGTTTCGTCCTCGGAATCGTTGTCGCGGTAGCCGTTTTCCTCCTGTTGCGCCGCGCGCGGGCGGACCAGGAGGACTTCGCGCACCAGCGCGCCCTCGACTCCGCTTACTCGCAAGTAACCCTGTTCGAGTCGAAAATAACCCTGCTCGAATCGCAACTCGATGCGGAACGCAGGCTCGGCGAACAGAAGCAGGTGGCCTGGGACGACACGCTCGAATCGTTGAAGGGTGAGTTCGCCCGCCTGTCTGCCGCAGCACTACGCGACAGCAACGAGCAATTCCTGCAATTGGCACAGGGCCGGCTCGAATTGGTCGACCAGAAGTCCAAAGGGGATCTTGACGATCGGGTCAAGTCGATCGAGCAGTTGGTCGCTCCCGTGACCGAGCAGCTGGGGCGATTCGACCAGGTCGTCCGGCGCATGGAATCGGATCGTCAGCTCGCGTATGCCGGGCTCGTGGAGCAGGTCAAGCAGCTCAACGATTCGCAGGACCGTCTTCAGCACGAAACGCGCAACCTCGTCACGGCGTTGCGCGCACCGGCCACCCGAGGGCGTTGGGGTGAGCTCCAGCTTCGTCGCGTCGTCGAGATGGCGGGCATGCTCGAGCACTGCGACTTCGACGAGCAGGTAACCACCACTTCTGACAATGGACGGTTCCGTCCCGACGTAATCGTCCATCTTTCCGGTGGACGTAACGTCATCGTTGACGCCAAGGTGCCGCTTCAGGCTTTCCTCGATGCCAACGACGCAACCGACGAGGAATCGAGAAAGATCCATCTCACGGGTCATGCCCGCCAGATGAGAGCGCACGTCGACTCGTTGTCGAAGAAGGACTATTCGCAGCTGTTCGACTTCATGCCGGACTTCGTCGTTGCGTTCATCCCGGGCGACACGCTTCTTGCGGCGGCTCTCGAACACGACCCCTCTCTTCTCGAGCACGCCTTCGAGCAGCGGGTCGTTCTGGCCACCCCGACCAGCCTTATCGCTGTGCTTCGATCGATCTCATTCGGTTGGCAGCAGGAATCGATCACGAAGAACGCTCAGGAGGTGCAGAAGGCCGGTCGCGAGATGTACAAGCGCCTCTCCACATTCATCGACCACTTCGCCAAAGCCGGTCGCAGGCTGGGCGATGCTGTCGGTGCGTACAACGACGCGGTCGGGTCTCTCGAGCGGAAGGTGCTTCCTCAGGCCAGACGCTTCGAAGATCTCGGGATTGCGAGCGCCGGCAGGATCGTCTCCGACCCCGAACCCATCGACACCACTCCGAGGCTGCTCCAAGCTCCCGAGCTCGTTGAAGGGGAGTCCCGGACCGACAGGCGCTCCAAGGAACGCTCCAAGGAAGCAGACAAGCGCTCGGATGCAAACGAGCTGTGGCCGGCGGCCAGCAAAGACGGTCAGGTCCGCATGCTGCCGTTGGCGGGCGGGAACCGCTAACCGCCCGCTTGATCGCCTGCCGCGCGCTTGATCGCTAACCCGAACCTCCATACTGGGTCGGTGGCAGACGCCGACTTCGATTCGGATGCCGATCCCGGTACCGATGTGCATACCGGTACGAACGCAGACGCAGATGCCGGTGAAGCTGCACATGTAGGTGCAGATGCAGGTACCGACATCGAAACCGGCATCAACCAGGGAAACGGCGTTATCCCTG
>JBAPRR010000092.1:0-3225 GCA_049281195.1 Acidimicrobiales bacterium | reverse complement strand
CGCGACGGCTCAACTAGTCGACGCGCTGCTCCACGGCGCTCCTGGCCTTCACGTTTTGGCGACGAGCCGAGAATCTCTCGGGGTTCCCGGCGAGGTGGCATGGCGCGTGCCATCTCTTGATGACGTTGCCGCGATGGACCTCTTCATGGAGCGCGCTCGACAGGTCAGGCCCGGATTCAGCGTGACGACCGAAGAAGCCGTTCTCGTCACCGACATCTGTCGCCGTCTCGATGGCCTGCCTCTTGCGATTGAACTGGCGGCCGCACAAATACGCATGATGCACCCAAGCCGGATAGCTCTCGCGCTCGACGATCGCTTCCGGTTGCTGACCGGAGGCAGCCGAACCGCCATGGCCAGGCAGCGGACGCTTGAGGCATCTGTTGCGTGGAGCCATGACCTGCTCGACGCGAACGAACAGATACTCCTTCGCCGACTGTCGGTGTTCGCTGGCGGGTTTACCCTCGAAGCGGCAGAAAACATCTGCGCCGACGAGGCCTTGAACGACTTTGCCGTCCTCGAGTACCTGACTCGTCTCGTGGACAAATCCCTTGTTCACACCTACGCCGCGGACGGGAGCACCCGCTTCCGCTTACTGGAGACGATCCGGCACTATGCCGGGGCCCGATTGGTGGAGGCGGACGATGCCGATCGCTTTCGGAAAAGTCACTTTGACTATTTCCTCGGGCTCGCGGAAGGTGCAGCTCCTGAGCTTGTGAAGGCTGATGGCACGGCTTGGTTGGACAGCTTGGAGCTCGAGCACGAGAACCTGCGCACCGCGCTGGAGTGGGTAGATGGGGCGGGGCTCAACGACATGTTCTTGCGCCTGGTTACCGCACTGACCCTTTTCTGGGAGTTGCACGGTCATCTGCAAGAAGGCGGCCGCTGGTTCGCCCGGGCCTTGGCCGTCGATGACGGGCCTTCGATCATCCGGGCCCGGGCACTGTGGGGATCGGCTCATGTTGCGCTTAACGATCACGACCACGAAACATCTGAGGTGCGTGCATCTCAGGCCTTGGCCATGGCCGAGGAGGTTCGTGACGATTGGGCACTAGCCCGCTCCTTGAACACCACCAGCTACATCGGGCTATGGACCGACGGTCCGGCGGCCCGCACGGCCCTGGAGAAGAGCATCCGGTTGGGGCAGTCGATTGGTGACGACTGGGCGGTGGCCGACGGCTTGAAGATGATGACGATCGCCTGGCAAGTCGGGGGAGGACTGGACGAGGTCGGCGAACCGCTTTCTCACTTGTTCAAGGTCGCGACAAGTCTCAAGAACGGATTCTTTCTTGCCTGGTCCCATTACGTGCTTGGATTCGTGGCCTACCAGCGCGGCGAGTACGACACTGCAAGAAAGGAGCTTGAACGGTCGCTCGATCACTGCCGTGAGGTGGGCGACCCAGCGACCGCAGGAGTGGCTCGCGCGTTTCTTGCTCAAGTCGATGTACTTACCGGGAACATCGAAGTCGGACGAGCAGGGTTTGAAGATATCTTGCAAAGGGCCGATGGAAGCCGACGGCTGGGTGGGCCATTTGCAATGCTCTTCTTGGCTCAGCTACTAATCGCGCGAGGGGAGCTTGAAGGCGCACAATTTCTGATTGACATCGGAGTGGCGGCCGCGGATGTTCCACTCCTCCGCGCTTGGGTCTTGTGCTTGCGCAGCGCTTTAGAGGTAACGAAAGACAACTGTGACGCTGCTCAAGAGTCGATCGATGAAGCGAGAAAACAAGCCGCCGCCTCGGCCAACCCTTGGATGATCGCTACTGTTGCCGACCAGGGGGCCCGGTTGGCGCGCCGACGTGGGAAACCCGGAAGTGCGGAGAATATGCATCATGAGGCGCTGGTGCTTCAGGCCGCAATGGGTCTGCGAGCAGAAGTAGTGAGTTCTCTGGATGCGCTCGCGGTTCTTGCCGCGGAAGCGGAGAGTCCTATCGAAGCGGCGCGTCTCTTCGCAGCGACGGACGCCATTTGCGAATCGTCAGGGCTTGTTCGCCAACCCGATCGCGAAAGGGAACGACTCGACGGTATCGAGCTGGTTCGACAACAGCTCGACGCGGCCTTGTTCGACTTGTCGTTGACAGAAGGTGCGGCGATCACAATGCGGGACGCCGTCGCTTACGCATCTCGAGCGCGTGGTGAGCGAAAGCGGCCTACTTTTGGATGGGAAAGTCTCACGCCCACTGAGCTCCGCGTGGTGGGTCTGGTAAGCGAAGGTTTGACGAATCCTCAGGTTGCCGAGCGGTTGTTTGTCGCCCGAGGCACGGTAAAAATTCACCTGGGCCACATTTTCTCAAAACTCGGTGTGACGACTCGCTCGGAACTCGCAGCCCTTGCAACGCGCCGATCCATCGAAGGCTGAACAATCCATGGACGTACTCCGGATTCGATTCTCTATTCGACCTCGTGACGACCGGAGGGTTGGCGATCCTTGGTCTTTGGGTGCCTTCACCGCCCTCCGAGTACTCGAAGCGATGATATGAGGAGGTCAAAATGCGGAAGCTATTTCGCGTCACGAATCGGCGCGGCAGCAGGGCTAGCTGGTGCCGTCGTCTACGTGGTGACCGCCTTTACGGCGGGTAGCCGCTAAGGCCGGACGCCCCGGTAGCGAAGATCGTCGCCCGTCTCAATGACAAACGAGTGGGCTTGCTTGTCGGGGTATTACTCGGCGGTTTATATGTTGGTTTCCTTCTATTGGTTTGGGCTATCTGCGGGCGTTCTTTGCCGGCACGATTCGGTAATTGCAGGACCTGAAGATCCACCAGGCGCTCAGCCGAGCTGATCGATGAGTATGGAGGCGTTCACGGTCGTCTGGGTTCCCCCTCCAAGCGTCTGCAGGGTGACGGCGGTCAACGATGAGTGGTTCCGCAAAGTGAGAGAGTCAGCCGCAGTGAGCGTGACGATGGCCTGGCCGGTGTCTTGTTGCGTTCCCTCACCCGAACCGTAGGTCGTCCCGGTCAGTGCGAGGCCATTCACCATCAGGGTGAACTGACCAGGTTGCACGCCGGAGACCGAAAACGAAATGAAGTAAGTGCCCGTCGTTGCGACGCTGATCGCTGTCGCTCCTGCCGTGTGCGCGAATCCGGAGAGTGGGCCGTTGGTATCGAAGGTGATGTCGGATTCGATACCAACGGTCTCCGCACTGGTGTTGTACACGTACCCGTAATCAGGTTGACCCGCTGGGCCGGTCGGCCCCGTAGCCCCGGTAGGACCGGTTGCGCCGGTCGGCCC
>JBAPRR010000091.1:0-1628 GCA_049281195.1 Acidimicrobiales bacterium | reverse complement strand
ATCGCCAACTTAGTGGCCGGGGGCGGGGAAACTGGCCGCCAACGCCGAGCCCTGTCCATTATGTGTCGTCAGCTCAAGGCTCAGCCGACTCAGATTCCTATAGCCTCATAGGAATTCTCGGGATCGGGGAGCTCGGAATGCCCGGTTCTGTGCGCCGTCCTGCCTTCTTCCGTATGCGCCCGTCTCGCAGCGGCATTGATGACTGATTGGTCTAAGGAGACACATCTTTAGGCGATCTTGCGGTGGTAGGTGGCCATGGTGAGGGCGTAGGCGACGATGAGGATGCCGAGGCACCAGGCGAGGGCGATCCAGACGCCGGTGCTGACTGGCTGTTGTGCGAGCAGGTCGCGGATGGCGTTGACGATGGATGTCACGGGCTGGTTGTCGGCGAAGGCGCGCACCGGACCGGGCATGGTGCCGGTGGGCACGAATGCCGAGCTGATGAATGGCAGGAAGATGATCGGGTAGGAGAAGGCGCCCGCGCCTTCCACGGTCTTCGCGGACAGGCCGGCGATGACGGCGATCCACGTCAGTGCCAGGGTGAACAGGGCGAGGATGCCGGCGATGGCAAGCCACGCCAGCACTCCCGCGCCTGAGCGGAATCCCATGCCGGCGGCGACGAGCACGACGATCGCGAGCGAGATCAGGTTGGCGGTCAGCGAGGTCAGCACGTGCGACCAGAGCGCGCTCGAGCGTGCGATCGGCAGGGACTGGAATCGCTCGAAGATGCCGGCCTGCAGGTCGGTGAAGAGCCGGACTGCGGTGTAGGAGATGCCCATCGCGATCGTGATGAGCAGGATTCCGGGCAGCAGGTAGGTCACATACGAGCCCGGCCCGTGCCGCCAAACACGTAGACGAACAGCAGCAAGAGGGCGATCGGCATGATCGCGGTCGTGATGATGGTGTCCGGGCTGCGCGTGATGTGGCGCAGGGACCGTCCCAGCAAGACGGCGGTGTCGCCGAAAAGTGCGTAGTCATCGTTGTTCCTTAGTTGCCGGTGCCGTCGTTGCCAGCCCGCTGTCGTTGCTGCCGGTACCGTCGCTGCCGGTGATGGCGAGGAAGATGTCTTCGAGGCTCGGCTGCTTCTCGACGTACCCGACCTGGGCGGGCGGGAAGAGCTGCTTCAGTTCGGCGAGGGTGCCGCTGGCGATGATCCGCCCTTGGTGCAGGATCGCGATCTGGTCGGCGAGCTGCTCGGCCTCGTCCAGGTACTGCGTGGTGAGCAGCACCGCCGTGCCCCGCCCGGCGAGCTGTTTGACGCTGTTCCACACTTCGAGGCGAGACTGCGGGTCGAGCCCGGTGGTCGGCTCGTCCAGGAAGATCACCGGCGGGTTCCCGATGAGGCTCATGGCGATGTCCAGGCGGCGGCGCATGCCCCCGGAATACGTCGACACCCGCCGCCTCGCCGCGTCGGTGAGCTGGAAGCGGGCCAGCAGGTCATCCGCGATCTGGCCGGCGTCCTTCAGGTGCCGCAGCCGGGCCACCAGCACCAGGTTCTCCCGCCCGGTGAGGCTGATGGACTCCCGCACCTGCGCACCCTCCGCGGCAACGTCGAAGCCGTTGACGGTGGCCGTCCCCGCGTCCTGCTCGAGCAGCGTGGAGAGGATGTTCAGGACCGTGGTCTTGCC
>JBAPRR010000090.1:0-7116 GCA_049281195.1 Acidimicrobiales bacterium | reverse complement strand
AGGTCGAGGTAGAGAACGGCGAGCATTCCCGCGCCGCGACCCAAACGACGGAGGCCCTGGTTCAGGCGGTCCATCAGGACCGTTCGATTGGCCAAGCCGGTCAGAGGGTCGGTGCGAGCTTGACGTTCGAGGGTGATCGTATTCAATTGCCGATCGGAGACATCGCGCATCACCGATACGACAAATTGACCGTCTGGTCGGTCGATCCGTCTGGACTTCGCTTCGATCGAGCGGGTGGAGCCGTCACGGCACAGAAAGCGGTAAGTCGTAGAGCTGCTTTCTGTTTCGACTAACTCGACCCTTGCGGCGTGAAGCACAGGAAGATCGTGTGGGTGAATGAACTCATCGATGTGATGACCCTCGAGTTGGTTTGGTCTCCACCCGAAGACTCGACTGCACGCCGGCGACACATACCGGATCCACCCAGCCGGATCAGTCACCATGTTGACGTCCGCGGAGTTAGCGACGAAGGAGTGGTAGTCGACCCCGGATGGTGATCGGTGCTTGGCGGAACGGGCCCTGGTTGATGTCCGCAATCTTGGACTCCCTCATTGGCGCACAAACGATCGTTCGTTGGTGCGCCCGCAAGGTCCTGGCGGGCAATCGAAGCAAGTATCCCACAGTCGGCGAGTGTTGTTGAATATATGTAGGGCGACTATAGGGAAGGTCGACCTTGAGCCGGTTGGCCCAGTTCATTATTTCGACCGGACGAATTGACTCTGTCCCTGACGATCCGGAATCCACGGCCGTATTCGGCGAATATCCAGTGATTCCAGGAATCCTTCAATGTTTCGCTCGAAAATCGTCGGTCCTGGTATTTCTTTGAAAGTCACGAGCCGCCGGTTCGTTTGTGGAGACTAATCGATGCAATATGCACGTAGCTCGCGCAAAGAAATCAACCTCGACGGCTGCGGCCGGTTTGCAGACACAGTTCGGATTCGAAACAGCAGTGGCCGCTCGGCGCCCGGTTGATACGATTGCTCGGGTACATTCGTCCTCAGCGTCGGACTCATCTTCAGGTGTCGTCCAGCCGCTCAGCGTCGCCCTCAGACCCCGGTCGTGCATTGAGTATGACGAGGAGAGGGAGTCTCGACGTGCTGACATCGATCGGTTGTAGCGGAGCACTTCCAGAGACATCTGAACTGCCAAAGCACTGACGCAATGGCTGATCCGTTAGGCGCTGAAGAGCGCGAGCAGTTCTTGGCCATTTTGACTGATGGCTCCGATGGAGAGCTCGCCTCCCTCACATCGTTGTGCCGACGCTTGCTCAAACTGTTGCCCCACCTTGGAGCGTCTCTAGCTCTAATGAACCAGGGGGCAGGCCAGGGTCTGGCGGGTGCGTTCGGTGATTTTGCATCGGCAGCGCAGGACCTGGAATTTGTTTTGGGCGAGGGCCCGGGCATCCGCGCCTACTCCGACGGCAGGCCCATTGTGGTTGATGACGTCCGGATCGCAGATGAGCGTTGGCCATTGTTCGGATACCGGGCAGTCGAGATCGGACTCCGATCTGTCTGTGCTTTACCTTTGCAAGTAGGGTCGGTACGGCTAGGTGTGCTCTGTCTTTTTGGTGACTCGCCGGAAGCCATGACTCCGGAGGATTTCACTTCGGCCGTACTTGTCGCCGATCTTGTTACCCACCTCGTACTCGTGTATCAGTCTGAGGCCTCTTCTGAATCGTTGCCAGGGGCACTCGAGCGTTCTGACTTCCGTGCCATCGTGCACCAAGCCACAGGAATGATCTCGGCTCAACTGGATTGCGGGGTAGGGGAGGCGCTCGTCCTCCTGCGCGGTCGGGCCTTTGCAGCCGACCGGAGCATCGATGAGGTCGCAGAGGAACTAGTGATGGGACGGACGCGCTTGGACGGGCGCTAAGTCTGAGCAATTTGCGCACAGTGCAAGTCGAGGCGCGACCTTGATTTCAACCAGTTAATCTCAGAGGGATCGGATCCCCGCTCGTTCGGAACCGATGGTCGGGTTAGGAGAAAATATGGAAGACCGAGAAGAGTGGCTGGCACGCACGTTTGTGGAATTGGCCGACACGCTTGTCGCGGACTTTGATGTTATTGACTTGACATCCACTCTCGTCGACAGATGCGCGGAGCTACTAGATTCCAGCGAAGTCGGTCTGGCTCTAGCCAATGCACAAGGCAAGCTTCGGGTGCTCGCATCAACGACCGAGCGCATGAGGGTACTCGAGCTCATAGAGGTTCAAAACGACGAGGGACCATGCCGTGACTGCTTCCGAAATGGGGAGCGTGTCGTCAATCAGCGTTTGGACGAAACAGAAAGTCGTTGGCCTGGATTTGCACTGCAAGCTCGACTGGCTGGTTTCCAGATGGTGCATGCCCTGCCACTTCGGTTGCGCAACGAAACTGTTGGTGCGATGAATATATTCAACACCGAATTGCGTTCGTTGACCCCGCAAGAGGTTCATCTAGCGCAGGCACTTGCAGATGCTGCCACCATCGGAATCCTTCAAGCGCGGGCGATCAGACGTGGGGTTCACCTTGCGGAGCAGCTTCAAGGGGCGCTGAATTCGCGCATCGTCGTCGAACAGGCGAAGGGAATTGTGGCCGAACGTCTCAAGGTTGGCATGGACGAAGCGTTTGCTTTGATTCGCACTTATGCCCGAAACCAGAGGCGAAAGCTGAGCGAGGTTGCGGGGGATCTAATCAGGGGATCCATATCGACTGCCAGCCTGAGTGCTTCTGACTCCGAGAACTGGGGCTCACTGGGGAGTAGTTGGGACAGTGAGTTCCCGTGATTAGATCTGGGATTGGCGTGGGACCGCGATAGCAGGGCGGTATCGGCGGACGTTGGTGCCATGACCTAAGAAGCTAAGGGGAGGATCGGCATTACCGCCCCTGGGTCCGTGAACGTATTGCCGGAAATTCCCTCTTCGAGACGGTCGTTACCGAAGATGACTGTCCGGTCTCGTCCAGTCGCCTTGGCGCGAAGGAGTGCCTCGTCGGCCAGGGCAACGGTTCCTTCGAGGTCGATTCCCTGCTCCGATGAAGCCACTCCGAAGCTCACGGTGAAGATAGGAAGTTTGCCGGACTCGAGACGCTGCAAAACGCGCTCTCTGACCCGGTCGAGGACTGCCGTGGCTTCGTCTGTCCCGCAAGCCGGCAACACGATGACGAACTCCTCGCCGCCGTAGCGGCACGCTATGTCGGATGGCCGCAAAGCATCCCGTAGTACCTGCGAGAAGGTCCGAAGGGCTCGATCGCCGGCATCGTGGCCGAATACGTCGTTGAGTTGCTTGAAATGGTCCAAGTCGCCGTAAGCCACCGCGAATGAGAGGCCGCTCTCGCGCAGATCGCGAGTCCGTCCCTCCAGGCTTCGTCGAGTCAGGAGTCCCGTAAGGGAGTCACTATTGGCCTCGGTCTCGAATACCTGAAATGCCCGAAGCATGGCCATGCGTTCCGATGCACGTCTAACCACCACCTCGACGTAACCCTTCATCTCACCGGAAGGAGGAGAACCGTCAGCCGCAGTGACGTGGACCACGCCGACCGAGTTCCCGCCAATGCTTACCGGAACACACAAGGCCGAGCAGCCCCGTCCCCGCAGGTAGGGGCAAGCGTCGATGTCTGTGCTGTTGGGGAAGAGCATCGACTGCCCGCGACTCGCAGCAGGACAGTCATCGGGAGATACCACCCCACATCCGGACCCCTCAGATTTTGGAGGCGTAACCAGAACCTGCCTGAAGTGGGCCTTACTCGAATCCGCCAGGAGTAACTCAGTTCTCGCATGAGGGGCGGCCTCACCCAGCGCCTGGGCTACCAGATCGAATAGCGGCTCCTCAGTTTTAGACATCTCCAAAGCTCGCTGCAGACGACCTTCGAATTCGTTGCGTCGGGTCGTATGGGCCTGCACCGTGTCACGGCTGGCGACATCGCGCTCTTGGCGCAAGGCTTTCCTCGCCAGGATGACGGTCACCGCAATCCCAAAGGCGAGACCAAGTCCGAGGAATGCCAACAGGCCGTTCTTTGCATCCCTTGCGTCGGCTTGCACCTGATCGGCTGTTAGATCAAGCCGATTGGTGATCGACTCCTCGAGTGTGGCGTACGCATCGTCCAGATTTGTGTTGGCGGTCTGCTCCTCAGCGGCCACCTTTGCACTCGTTGCCGATCGCGCTCCTGAGGTGAGTATCACTGCTAACCCGGTCCGTGAACTCACATAGGCGGCCTGGATTCGGGCCAGGTCGGGAGCGAGGCCGGTGTTATAGGGAAGGGAAAGCAAGCGATGGACTGCCAGATAAGTCTGATCGACGGCGGCGGAGTCCGCGACTGCAGTATCCAGCTGAGCGGCACCTGCCGAGCCTGCGAAGGCTTGTTCGGCCAGCAGTTGGAAATTTGCCAATGCGGCCCGGGCAGCCCAGACCGGAGGCTCGAGAACGAGGTAACGGCTGGTCAAGTGACCCGCTGTCTGCTCAGCCCGTGCCGCCTCGAGGATCCCAAAGGCCCCGCCGATACAGGCCACCGTCATGAGAATGGCACCCAGAGAAATCAGGGAGCGATGAGGCGAGTATTTCTCCTTGGCTCGGCGCGAAACCGCGGCGGAGCGCAGGCGCGAAACGTGACGCATACTCCGATATCGGCCAGTTGGGGCCAAGTCTGAAGCCGCCCAAGTTTGTTTGCGCGCTTTTTTGCTAAATGGCGCACACCACATTTCGCCGATCGAAAGACGATTTACCCAAGGAAGCATCCTCTGATTGGAGGCCTTATTAGATTCGGGCCGTGCGGGTGGGACACGATTCCCGGCATTGACTCAAAGCCGGTGACGGTGAAAGTTTCATGACCGTGTGCGCCCACCGCTCTGGTGTCCCCGCTCACCTGTGAGTAGCAGATGGCCTAAATCGCCATGAGTTAACGCCTGCGTTTTCAACGCGCCGGATTCGTTGTTCGGAGCACAGGCCGGGCCGATTCACGGTGGGTGGAGAGGAGGCTTGCCGGCTCGCCGCGTAGGAGGTCGAAGTGGCGAGATCGTCTCGGTCTTACGGCGTCGCTGGCCCGACCACATGGCCGGCGGGGCGTCGACAAGCCATGCGAGTGCGTTCGCAGCGGCCTCGTAATTCACACGCCAACCGAGGAAGTCGAGCCACGCCTCTTGGAGCGGCCGATCGAGCGGGAAGTCCACCTTGCGCAGACGCTCGACGGCTCCGACGAAGTCGTCGTAGGTAAGCGAGATGCCGTCATTCGGATCGGCGTTCTCTTGGATCGGGATGCCAAGGGCCCGAGCGATGTTGCCGAGGCAAGTGAATCCGCCTCGTAGGCACAGACGTGCTTGTAAGAGGCCCGATGCATCGGGCAGGAGCGCCAAGTACAAAGCGGCGGCGTCCAGCACTGCGATCTGCGCTGTCACCCATGACGACAGCGGGCGCGGCGAGCGGAACCAAACCAACGGAAGGTAAGTGGTATGGCTCTCGGACACGTCCGCCGACCACTGTTCCCACGCTTCGAACAGTTCGGGTAGTTCGGCCAGCGCGGACACGCCGCTTCCGAGGCCGTAGTGGGTCCGAGCAAGCAGTTCCGGTCCCCATGATGGAACGCCCGCCCGCGAGTCGAGCATCGTGATGAGCGCCTCGCGGCGGTTGAACGCGCCGTACAGGGTCGGGAGGTACCCGATCTGGAGCGCAACCGTTCCGAGACCGGCAAGTGCGGCCAGGGCATCCAGAGCTGCCGCCCCACTGGCGTGCGGAGCGAAGTAGCCCAATGTGCATAGCGCCGAGCCGGCCTGTTCCATCGCGCCCGCCAGACCTGCATCACCGTCGAAGGGCCAAACGAGCAAACCGAAGCCGATCTCGAATAGAGCGAGCCACCCGACGATCTGCATGATGATCTGTATGGGTGCCTGGAAAGCCAGGATCCGATCCTGGCTTTCGTACGAGTCGAACATATCGGCGACGAAGTGGAAAACCCAACGGTTGGTCAAGAACACCGTTCGTGTAATTCGGCTTCGGATGCGACGAGGCACCACCAACGTGCCGACCACGCTCCAGCCCGTCGCGAGCACGATGCCCCCGCCAATCACCGCTGCCACGACGCGAACGACCATCCCTAAGCCTGGCACGGAGAACCGGCGTCGCGCAGGGAGCAACCGAACTATTTGTCCACGAGCTCCGAGACGCAGCAGGTGCGCTTCGATCAGATCCGGTTACCTGACACTTCAGGTAACCGGAACCGCGAAGTCGCAGTCGAGGATCGTCGTCTTGGTGACGGTCCCGGTCGCGAGGTGGGTGATCCGCGGGCCGGGTATTCGGGCTTGAGAGGAAGGGGAGCCCGCAGTTCCGG
Organism: Acidimicrobiales bacterium; assembly: GCA_049281195.1. GTDB lineage: Bacteria > Actinomycetota > Acidimicrobiia > Acidimicrobiales > CAVXTF01 > JBAPRR01. The sequence continues at coordinate 820 of JBAPRR010000090.1, read as the reverse complement.
ACAGAGCCTGGTCCTCGTTCCGGTGAGGTCCGCCTCGTCTTCCGCCAGTACGAACGCCGCGTCTACGAGAAGTTGCTGATGCCGCGATCGATCTAGCTCTTCCGAGACGAAGCGCGCGAAAAATGGCAGCATCGCATTCCTCCCACGAAGAGCGAACGGTTTTCGGTCACCTTTCGCAGCCTGAGTGCGGACTCGGTCGGAAAGTCCTGAGCTTCAGTCACGGAAATCGAAGACGAGACGGGCCTCCACTTCTGCTCGCTCCACCTCACCGATCGCCTCATTGACCTGATCCAACTTTCTGGTCTCCAACACGACTTGCGTGCGGCCGTCAGCGTGCAGCTCGAAGGTCTCAGCTAGGTCAACTCTTGTGCCGACCAAGGACCCCACCACAGTGATGCCTCGCAGCACCGTCTCGAAGATCGGCAGGCGCATTATGTTGTCGGCGGGCAGCCCGACCCCGACGAGCGTCCCGTGCGGACGCAGGCAGGCAAAGGCCTGCTCGTAAGCCCTAGGCGTTGCGGCGAGGACGATTGCAACATCTGCACCGCCGAGCGCTTGGATGTTTTCGACCGGGTCCTCGTTGATCCCGTTGTAGGTGTAGGCCGCTCCGAGTCGCTTAGCGACGGCGAGCTTGGCCTCAACGACATCAACTGCTGCGACGGTGGCGCCGGCTATTTGTGCGTACTGGAGAGCCAGATGCCCGAGCCCGCCAATCCCGAAGACGGCCACGAGGTCAGATGACCTGGCGCCCGAGACCTTGACCGCCTTGTAGGTAGTCACCCCGGCGCATGTGAGTACGGCTGCATCGAGCGAATCAACC
>JBAPRR010000089.1:0-3610 GCA_049281195.1 Acidimicrobiales bacterium | reverse complement strand
GTGTAGACGATGCGAAGTTGACTGCCACCGTCTTTTGTCGAAAAGCAGGGCCCATCGCGTTCCAACCCGAAATCCGCGTAGTACCTACAGGTTTCTTCGGCATTGGGAACGCCGATCGTTATCGATGCCAGTCGATGTAAGCCCACGGGTTTAACCCACCTCAACTGTCGGTCGCTGTCTAGGAGATCGGCACCGGTTCCTCAGGGTGCCTATGCCTTCGATCGTGGTGGTGATCAGGTCCCCGTCAACTAGGAACCGGAGACTTGCAGCGCCCACGCCCTCGGGCGTGCCGGTGAAGATGAGGTCCCCGACGGTGAGGGTGAGGATGCTGGACAAGTAGCTGATCAGGGTCGGAACGTCGAAGATCAGGTTCGAGGTGCGATCCTGTTGGCGTCGCTCACCGTTTACGTCACACGTAATGAGAAGGTCACCCGGATTGTCGAACGAACTAGTAGAGACGACGACGGGACCTATCGGTCCGTATGTGTCGCGGGATTTGCCGAGATCGAAATGTGCGGGCTGAGCTGCAAACTGCAACGTTCGGTCCGATATATCTTGGCCCACGGTCAGTCCGCCTACGTGGGCCCACGCGCCCTCGTACCTGATATTACGACCTCCACGGCCGATCACCACGACGAGCTCTGCTTCGTAGTCGTCGGTACTTCCGCCGAGAACCACGGTGTCGGTGGCGCCAACAAGACAGCTCGTGAATTTCGTGAACACCAGTGGGGAGTCCGGCAACTGCATATTGGATTCTTCGGCATGCGACCCATAGTTGAGCCCGATGGCGAAGACGCACCGTGGCGACGGGATGGGAGCTCGAACTTCGGCATCGCTCAGATTGCCGTCGGGCACGCTATTTACGAGAGTTCCTGAAGCCCGGTCCAGATCGTCAAGCTGATGCCACGCGTCCATCGGATCGGCGGCGATGACGCCACAGCTCACCGTCGACGCGTCGAACCAGCGCCCGTCGGAGTCGACCAGGGCCGAACGGCCTCCCACATTGGCGAACCGAAAAGTCACTTACGGTCCGGGATATCCGGAGCGTCCCAGGGCATAGACGCCGAGATCCAGTGGGTGAGCCGCTCCTCCTGGTCGTTTCGATGCAGGTGTCGCGGCGGTGTCACGAATGTGGCATAGGGCCGGCAACGCACGAGGACCCTGCCTTCATCCTCTGCCATTGTCTTGACGATCGGACGGAGCTCCAGCGCCAAGGGCTCACCCGACATGCGTTCGGCCACCGCCATCATCACGTCGACGAGAGTTTCCTCGTCGTCGTCGATCCAAGCGTCGCAGTAGACCTGCAGGTAGGCGAAGGGCCAAGTCTCGTCGAGGACGCAGAGACTGATTTTGCCGTTCCGGGCCACCGCTTTTGCCTTGGCCCGATCGGCCATCGTCGCGACCAATAGGTCGTCGTTGTCTGCGGGAATGTAGTAGACGACCGACATTGCCGGACCATCCGAGCGCCGGCCATAGCCGAAGACGCATGTTCGGTGGGTCCGCACGAAAAGCCGCCGCTCTGAGGGGAGCATGTCGCGATCCGACGGCGCCAGAAACGGATCCTTCGACAGCGGCAAAAGGTGCACCGACGTAGGGTCCCGGGCTTGGCTTGTCATCCCATTCGCAGGGTTCGCAGCAGTCACCTCGACTCCTCGCTACTATTATCGATCGATAATAGTACGCTACATTTAGGAGCAATGCCTCGCAAGACCCCGGTACCGAGTGAGATCCGGCTTCGCAGAACGAGGACAGACATCCGTGAGGCTCTTTTGGAGTCGGCTTTGGTGGAATTCGGAGCCAAGGGGTACGACGGTGCTTCTACGCGGGCCATCGCGCGGCGTGTCGAGGCGCACCAGCCCCAGATCAACTATCACTTCGAGTCCAAGGCCGTCCTGTGGACCGCTGCTGTCGACTATCTCTTCGGACTCTTGGGAGAGACGCTCGATGGGGTCCTTCCGGCGAACCCTGTTGGGGTTGACGTGTCAGAACTCGCGGTGGCGTTCGCGGAAGGCATCCGTCGCTTCGTGAAATTCGCCGCCGAGCACCCTGAGCTCAACCAGATCATGGTGCATGAGGGAACGGAGCTCGGCGACCGGTTGGCGTGGATGACAGAGGTCCACGTGAGACCCCTCTTCGAGGGGATCAAGCCGTCGTGGCAGATACTTCGCGACGCAGGCATTGCTGCCCCCATCAACAGCGACATCCTTTACTACGTTCTCGTGGGCGCGGCATCGTTGCCTTATGTGAATGCACCTGAGGTTCGACTCCTCACGGGCCGGGACCCGAGCGACTCTGCATGGATCAACGCTCATGCGGACGGCTTGGTTGCGACCCTTCTTCCGGGACTCGCTATTTGAACCGAAGGGGAGCGGCTTCCTAGAGCGAGCCGGATCGGGTCCGTTCCCATCCCTCTTCGGCCCATGATTTGGCAGCCCCGCCGTCGAACGGTGGAACCTGCCTCACGGCGAGGTCGTAAGCGGTGTCGGCAGCCTTTCTTGCTCCGTCGATGATGTCTTGTGGGTAGTCGTAGAGGACTTGGTGTTCGGCGAACTCGTCTTCGTCGACGATCAGGACACTCCCATCGATGAGTTGCACTACATCGAGGTCGAGATCGATGCACACGACACGATTCTTTTCCCAAATCGCCGGTGTGCTGATGTTGACGTACAGCGTCATTCGTGGATGGGCAATGGGCCACGACAGGGTCCACCAGTCTTCGGTGGGAACAAGAATGATGGTGTCGTATTCACCGATGAAAGCGACTTCGTCGCCGCGATAAATCGTTCGTCCGCCCGGCCCCCACAGCCAGGTACCGAACTCATCCTCGCCGAGCACGTGGACCACGCCTCGGTAATGCGGCTTTCCCCCCCATTTCTCGTTGGTGTATTCCACCTGTCGATTCTCTCAGGTGGGTACGTCAGCACGTGGGCGATCTGAGCGATCAGACGGTTGCGTCGTGTCGGTGGCGCTACCTGCCGCCCGCTTTGACCGGTTTTCCTCGGTAGCGGACGTTCATCGGTCGATAGCCGAGAAGGTGATGCAGGTAGCGCAATCCCGTGGACATGCGCAGTGCCGAATCCGAAATCAGGTAGCGGACGCCTCCGTCACAGAGAGTCTCGACCATGGCAGTGTGCAGCAGATAACGCGCATCATCGCCTTCGGCACGCCCAGGGTGTCGGAGGAACCACCGCATCGATGCCCATGTGAAGTGGCAGTCGGCGGAGCTCACCGCTAGAGGAGTGCCATCGGCTGCGAACGCACCGAAGCATCGACTGGTTCCGGACTTGGTCAGCTGATCGAGCCACGACCAACCGGTGTCGTTCTCCGGCTCCCTCGCGCGCAATATCTCGTCGAACGCTTCGAACCGCTCCGCTTCGCTCTCCAGCTCGACCGCCTTGGCTCCGAACCGGACCGCTCTAGAACTGTTCGTGCGAACGGCCTGGCGGCCGCGTCCCGCGAGGTATGGGTCGCATTCGGCACCTAGATCAAGCACGGCGACCGCCAGTCTCAAGGCGCGGCTCTGGGCCTCCTCTGGAGAGTTACGGATTCTTATTTTTCGATGGACCGGCAATCTCACCCATGGCAAGGCCTTGGCGAGCCAGACGAGCTC
>JBAPRR010000088.1:0-1818 GCA_049281195.1 Acidimicrobiales bacterium | reverse complement strand
ACTCGTGGCTGTTCAAAAAGGCGGGATCCTCGTCCTCGCCGATCTGGTCCGTCGCATCGATGCCCCGCTCGCCGTCGATTTCGTTGCTGTCAGCGATTACGAGGGTGGAAGCGGAAGGGCCCAGATCGTGCTCGATTTGGGGACCGACATCTTCGACCGTGACGTGGTGCTCGTCGAAGACATTGTTGATACGGGTTTGACGTGCTCGTACGTGCTCGAGACTTTCCGCCAAAGAAGCCCGCGGAGCCTTTCGGTCTGCGCACTGTTCGACAGACGTTCCAGACGCATCATTCCGGTTCCTCTCAGGTTCGTCGGCTTTGAGGCCACAGACGAGCTGTTGATCGGCCGTGGACTCGGTGTATCAGGCAAGTACCGAAACCTGGATTTCGTCGCCAAGGTCGATCCGGCGCTGCTGCGAGAGGACAGCGATGCCTATGCCTCGTATTTTTTTGCTCCGCCCACCGGCCCTGGCGAGCGACCGGTGACGTCATGAGGCGGTATCTTGCTTATATGGTCGAAGTTCGATTGAGTGCCGTCCGGGTCGACCTGCAGTCGAACACTCCGGTACTGCTCCTCATGGAGAAAGAGGGCATTGGTCGGACTCTGCCGATCTTCATCGGTGCTCCAGAGGCCACAGCCATCGCCTTCGCGCTTCAAGGCGTGCCCACGCCACGGCCGATGACCCACGACCTGCTACAGGCTCTGCTCGACAGCTTGGACGTCAAGCTCGAAAGGATCCTCATCACGGAGCTCCGTTCCGCGACATATTTCGCAGAGCTGCATCTGTTGCGCGGGACGCAGTCCCTCTCGGTTTCGAGCCGGCCTTCCGACGCGGTGGCGCTCGCCGTGCGAACCGGTAGCCCCTTGTACGTGGCCGACGATCTGATGGAGGCCGAGGGCGTTCTGTTACCGAGCGACGACGACGATGATGACGCTGAGGAAGCGAACCCCGATGCGCTCGTCGGTGAATTCCGCGAGTTCCTCGACACGGTCCGCCCGGAGGACTTCAGCTCCTGAAACGTCTACGCACCCGCGCCACGACCTTGGTCGTCGGCGCAGCCGTGACAGCGGTAGCAGCGTTGGGCCTCGCGGCATGCTCGGCGAGCAACGGCGCCACAACCTCGACCACCAGATCCACCACGTCGACGACAACCCCCGGGGCTTCGACCACCGCGTCGACGACTCCCACCACTTCAACGACCCCCACCACTTCGTCGACCTCGACCTCGTCGCCACCGAGCACTGCTGCGACCACGACCACTACGACGGCGCCCGTCACCACGACGACCCTTACCGGTGATTACTGCCAGGTGCCCGACCTCCACGGGGCGGTCGAAGGCACAGAGGGAGCGGCCGGGACGATCGAGGTCACGTTCAGCCTGACCAACATCTCGCCGTCCACCTGCGTCATGTGGGGCTTCCCGGGCGGTGAGATGCTCGCAAGCACCGGCGCGCAACTACCAACCTTCGTTCACCGCGGCGGGACATTGTCCTTCGAGAACATCCCGGTTACGACCGTTACGATCGGGCCGGGTCAGGCGGCTTGGTTCAACCTCGGCTATTCGGACGTTCCGGTTGCCGGGGAGACGTCCTGCCCTTCTTCTGCCGCGTTCGAGATAACGCCGCCGAAGAACGTCCCGCATTTGGTGGTTCCCATTTCGATGGACCCCTGTGGCGGCGGGTCGGTTTACGTCTCGCCCGTGTTCGACAAGTACAGCTCTTACACATCCACAACAGCCCCACCCGGCCAGCCCTAGTCACTGGCTCTGCGCCGGCCCGCCCGCCCGCCCGGCCAGACAGCCCGCCCAGCCCTAGCCC
>JBAPRR010000087.1:0-1851 GCA_049281195.1 Acidimicrobiales bacterium | reverse complement strand
GAATGGACGGTGTTGTGAGCCGGGTGGACCTGTTGACGCTGGACCCTTCTTTCGTTGCGCGCGCATTTGCGACGACGGAAATGCCGTGGCGTCGTTTCGCACTGTGTCTCCAGTTCGAACCTGAACTGTGGTTTTCGTACGAGCCAGAGGATGGCGTCAAAGCTGTCCGTGTTTGCTCAGAGTGCCCTGTTCGTCTCGACTGCCTCGGTTGGGCAATCGCCCACAACGAGATCTTTGGAATTTGGGGCGGCATTTCAGCGCGAAAGCGCACCCGAATACGAGCAGAAATGCGTCGTAAACAACCGTCAATATTTGGTCCGATCAGCAGTGGTGCCGGGCATGGCAATGTGCGGGGCAGTTCCGATGCAAAGGCTCCATGACTCTCTTTGTGCCGAGATATTATGAAAACTGCCTGGCACGATATACCCTCACCCATCCCTGGCCGGGAGAGACCTACCCCCGTCCGAGGATTGCCGGCCCCCTGCTCTCTCAGCAATAGGCGGCTTCCTGTTCCTATAAAGCGAAACACCACATGCAAGCGCGGTTATCACCTCGGCCGCAATCGACAATCCCCCGGAGTACGAAATCTCGAGTTCCTTGAATAGGAACAGGCCATTAGGAAGGTACAAGGACAGCAGGTATCCGGCAAGGACACCCAGTCCAAATCCTGCGCCAGCTAAGAAGGCCAACTGGCTCGGCCTGAATACGATCCAAGTGGCGAGGAAAACCGACGAAATGGCTGTCAGAAGAAACAGCCATCCGATGGTCGGGATCCTGTTGTAGTACTCGCGGGCGTAGAGATTGAGGTGGACCGCTCCCACAACCAGAAGGGCAACCCCAATACCGATACGTGCAGGCAGACCCGGTGACTCAGCTTCCAAGGTCACTGGTCGAGCGCGCCATACTCGTCGGGTTGAACGCATTGGGCACCGGGTAATTTCCCAAAACGAGATTCAAGATCGCGGCGTGCTGCATCTCGACAGGATGGATTGTGGCGGCAGTCTCGATGGCACTCTTGCTGGACAGAGCGCCGATCGCGCCCTGGTAGGTCTGGGCAGCGATCGTCTCGATCTCAAGCGCCAGTTTCGCCAGTCCGCCGACATCAGTGACCTGAGCGAACATCTGCTTGACGGTCGGGGTCAACGCCGGATCCGTCTCGGTCACCTTCCCCTTCCCCGCAGCCACAAGGGCGCCGTTCCACGCAGAGGCATGTTGCTCGTGCTGGCTCATCGCGGTGGTCGCGAAAGTGACGATCGCGGGCGGAACCGAACCAAGCTTTCCGGCCGTGGCGGCGGCGATGCCGGACTTGTAGGCGAAGATTCCGAGGTTTTCGAGGCTCGCTGCGAGCGCTGCGACCTTTAGGTCACCGGTGAGAGAGGAAATGCCTGTGCCGACGGTCCCGGTTTTCACCGGGGCTGTCGTCGTGGTTGACGAGGACGACGAACTGCACGCAGCGAGGAGTACACCACCGATAGCGGCCGCGCCACCACCGATCAACAGGTTTCTTCTGCTTACCGTCCCAGATTGGGGTGTGTGGGCTTCGCCAACCCTCGCGCGCTCGTGATTGATCTCGATCCAGTCCTCCACGGACGAACGCAGAGCAGGCATCGACTGGTCGTTATGAAGATCCTGGAGCTCTGCGGTGTTGCGAAGAATCTCAGCCTCGGAGATCGCGATGATCTCTCCATTTCGTTTGTTGCGACGAATCATGACAGTGCTCCTTCGGTAGCGGGACGAGCGTCATTGGTGGGGAAGAATGCTGCTGGAAAACCGACGGACCCGGCTGCAGCCGGAAGAGCTGAAAGAGGACTCGGTGGAAGCGCGATCAGTTGAGGCGCGTCGCCCACGAGG
>JBAPRR010000086.1:0-2353 GCA_049281195.1 Acidimicrobiales bacterium | reverse complement strand
GTGAGATGTACATCGAACCGGCGACACTTGACCGCCTCGTCGCCGATCAACGCCAGCGGGTGCTCCAGACGCTGTGAGCCTTATCGAACGCACCGTAAGGGAGCGCATCGTCTTGGTCGGTGTGGTGTTCGGCGGCTCTTCTGCGATCCAGGTGGACGAAGACCTCGACGAGCTGGAGCAGCTGGTGGCAACGGCCGGCGCCGACGTGGTGGCACGGATCGTGCAACGACGCGACGAGCCCGATCCTGCGACGTTCATCGGAAAAGGAAAGGCTCACGAGCTCCACGAGATCTCAGAGCGTTACGACGCCGACACGGTCGTCTTCGACGACGAGCTGACTCCCGCTCAGCAGAGAAACCTCGAGCACATGTTGGGACGGACCGCGATCGACCGTACCGCGGTGATCCTCGACATATTCGCCCAGAACGCCAGATCGCAAGAGGGCAAAGCACAGGTCGAGCTGGCACTGCTCCGGTACCGCCTGCCGCGCCTCAGAGGACGCGGGCACGAGTTGAGCCAGCAGGCGGGTGGTATCGGGACCAGGGGACCGGGTGAGACCAAGCTCGAGGTAGACCGGCGACGATTGTTGACCCGGATGACCAGGCTCGAGGCCGAGCTTCAGCACATCGCCGCCACCCGCCACACACAGGGTCGTTCGAGGAGACGATCGCGCCGTCGCCTCGTCTCTCTGGTCGGCTACACCAATGCCGGCAAGTCGACGCTCCTGAACCGGTTGACGGACGCCGGCGTTCTGGTGGAGGACAGCCTGTTCTCCACTCTCGACGCCAAAACGCGACAGCTGGCGCTACCCGGTGGTGAGACGATCCTTCTCTCCGACACCGTCGGCTTCGTGCGCAAGCTTCCTCACCAACTGGTGGAGGCATTCCGGCCGACCCTCGAGATCGTTCACGACTCCGATCTCCTGTTGCACGTGGTCGACGGTTCTGCCGTCGATCCCGAAAAGCAGATGGAGGCCGTTCGCACGGTGCTCGAAGAGATCGGTGCGGACCGGGTTCCCGAGCTGCTCGTCGTCAACAAGGTGGATCGCGAACCCGCTTCGCGCCACTTCGCAGAGAACCACCACGGCGCCGTCTGCGTTTCGGCCAAGGACGGCACCGGGATCGAGATCCTCCTCCAGACGATCGGGGACCGGCTGCGCGTCGCTGATCGGGTGGTGGAGTTGGTCGTTCCTTACGGTCGGGGTGACGTTTTGGCTGCAGTTCACAGAGAAGGTGAAGTAGTGGAGACCCGCGACGACGAAGGAGCGACGGTCGTTCACGTCGTCCTCGACGATGCGGGGCAAGCCAGGTTCAAGGAGTTTGTAGCCCCGTGAGAGTCGTCCCGTGAGAATGGTGGACCAGTGAGCACAAGCCCTTTTGTCCTTCCTCCTTACCCTTACGACCGCTTGGGCGAGATCGACCGCATCGCCTCTAAACACGAGGGGGGAGCGGTGGACCTGTCTATCGGAACCCCTTGCGATCCTCCCCCTTTCCAAGTGGTCGAAGCGTTGGCAGCCTCCGGCGCAGAACGCGGCTACCCGGCGTCGGTAGGCACGTCCGAACTCCGCCAGGCTGCAGCCGGCTGGATGAGCCGCAGGCTCGGTGTGCACATGGACCCTTCGCACATCGCGGCGTGTGTGGGGACCAAGGAGTTCGTGGCGTCCCTGCCCTTGTACCTGCGGCTGAGACGACCGGAACGCGACACCATCCTTCATCCGCAGATCGCCTACCCCACCTATGCGATGGGAGCGGAGCTGTCGGGGTGCCGCGCGGTCGGGGTTCCCGAACGCCCGGGCGGCGGTCTGGATCTGGATTCGATCGACGAAGAGGACGCCGAGCGCGCGCTGGCGCTGTGGTTGAACACTCCGTCCAACCCGAGCGGGTTGCTGACCGATCTTGAAGAAGTAGCCGACTGGGGGCGCCGGCGCGGGATCCCGGTCATCTCCGACGAGTGCTACATCGAGTTCACCTGGGAACGTGGCCCGGAGACGATCCTGTCGGGTGGTGCAGAAGGGGTGCTGGCGCTCCATTCGCTTTCCAAGCGATCGAACCTCGCCGGATGCAGGGTGGGCTTCTACGCCGGTGATCCGGAGCTGGTTCATTTCCTTTCCGAGGTGAGAAAGCACGCCGGCTTGATGCCTCCGGGGCCGGAGCAGCATGCCGGAGCGGTCGCACTCGGCGACGATGCGCATGTCGACGCACAGCGCGCCGTATATCTCAGACGGCTCGAGCAGATGTCGGCTGTTCTCGAGAGCGCCGGTCTCGAAGCTCCGCTTCCGGCCGGGGCGTTCTATCTGTGGATCCCTGTTCCGGACTGGGCGTTAGAGATGGCATCGCACGAGGCTGGTTCGACA
>JBAPRR010000085.1:0-11420 GCA_049281195.1 Acidimicrobiales bacterium | reverse complement strand
TGCCAGGGATGTGGAATGGCTCGGGCCACCCTGTCTCAGGGGATCGAAGTGTCGTTAAAAGAGGCGATTCCCGAATTGAAGGGCGTCGTCGACATAACCGACCACGAGCAGGGCGCCAACCCGTACTACGCGGCCGCGCACTGAGCTTTCCGGCCGGCCCGTTTCCGGCCGGCCCGATCCCTGGCTCGAGGGTCGTCGGCCATTAGCTTTCGGTCTATGGAGCCCCTGCTGGTGGCGGGATGCGCCGCCGGAGGGCTGATCATCGGCGACGCGCTCGAGCCTCTCTGTGACCGCCTCCCGAACAAGCTCACCCTGGACCAACCGTGGTTCCGCTGTCCCAATTGCAAGATGGCTGATGTCGGAATCGGTCAGATCCCGATAGTCCGGGTCCTGTACAGGAACCGGCCATGTCCCGAATGCGGCGAGACAAGAGCGCACCCGTTTCGGCCTGCAGTTCAGGGACTCGTCACCGCAGCGGTCATGATCGGCCTGGCGGTCAGGTTCGGCCCGGACTTAGCGCTCGCCGCATTCTCGGTAATAGGGATCGCGCTCGTGGCGATCTCGGTTATCGACATCCAAAGCCACATGATCCCGAACCGAATCCTTTATCCCGCGGTCTTCATTGCGGCGCCCCTGCTCGTGATCACCGCAGCCGTCGATCACAGGTGGGGATCTCTGTGGCATGCCGCGGTGGCGGCGGTAGTGGGCTTCGTTGCCCTGTTCATGGTTCGATTCGCATATCCGAAAGGCATGGGATTCGGAGACGTGCGCCTGGCCGGTCTGGTCGGGGGAGCGACGGGGTGGATGGGATTCCGCGCCGCGTTCGTCGCTTTCTTCCTCATGTTCCTGCTCGGTTCGATCGGCGGGATCCTGCAGATCTTGGTGACCAAGTCGTCCAGGCGTGCCCACATCGGGTTCGCTCCTTACATGGCCGCGGGATGCCTGATCGTGGTGATCTTCACCATCCCGCTTATGCGATTCCTGCATCCGGTGCTCCACGGACCGGGTTCCTGAAGAGCACGCATCGGCCCACCGGTAGATTTGGCTGCTGTGCTGCGCTTCTTGACCGCGGGTGAATCTCATGGGCCCGGGATCGTCATGATCCTGGAGGGTCTCCCCGCGGGCATCCCCGTGACCGTCGATCAGATCCAAGGAGAGCTCGGACGCCGCCGCCTGGGCTTTGGCCGCGGACCGCGGATGAGGTTCGAGGCTGACCAGGTCACCATGCTGGGCGGCATCCGCCACGGGCGGACCCTCGGTTCGCCGGTGGCGATCGAGATCGCCAACACCGAGTGGCCCAAGTGGGAAGAGGAGATGTCTCCGCATCCCGGCAACCCGAGCAAGGTCCTTACGGCACCTCGTCCCGGCCACGCCGATCTCGCGGGAATGCAGAAATACGGTTTTGACGACGCGCGAGATGTTCTGGAGCGCGCTTCAGCACGTGAGACCGCCGCGCGCGTCGCTGCTGGATGCCTCGCCAAGGCCCTTCTCTCGCACCTCGGCGTCAAAGTGATCAGTCATGTGGTGGCGCTCGGTGATGTTCATGCCGAGTCGGACATCCGACCCGGTCCCGACGATCTGACAGCAGTCGACGACTCGCCGGTGCGCTGCTTCGATCCGGTCGCCGAAGCGAAGATGGTGGCGGCGATAAAGGCCGCGGCGAAAGAAGGGGACTCGCTCGGTGGAGCGGTAGAGGTGCTCGCATACGGGGTGCCTGTCGGCCTCGGGAGCCACGTCCACTGGGATCGAAAGCTCGACGGCCTGCTGGCGCAGGCCTTCATGAGCATCCAGGCGGTGAAGGCGGTCGAGATCGGCGAGGGCGTCGAGATGTCCACCAGAAGGGGCTCGGACGCGCATGATTCGATCGAGTGGGACATCGACAACGAGGCTTACCTGCGAAAGACCACCCGCGCCGGAGGGATCGAAGGCGGAATCACCAATGGCGGCCTGGTGGCGGCGCGTGTGGCGATGAAGCCGCTTGCGACCTTGAACCGTCCTGTCCTCGCCACCGTCGACGTTGTCACCAAGGAGTCCAAGCTCTCGTTCAAGGAGCGGACCGACGTGACCGCCGTGCCGGCCATGGGCGTGGTCGCGGAGACCATGGCCGCTCTCGTGCTCGCTTCTGAAGCCGTGCGTAAGTTCGGGGGGGACTCTCTGGCCGAATTCGTACGGAACCATGACGCTTTCGTGGCGGGCATAGACGAGACACCTTCGGCCGCACCCGTGGTTCTTGTCGCAGAGCCGGACCCGGACCCGGCCGAGTCGGCCACAGTGAAATCTGGCGCAGCGCCATCGGATGGTGGGGACGGTGCAGAAGCGAGCGGATGAAGTTCCGCGCGTCGTTCTCGTCGGGATGATGGGTTCGGGTAAGACCACGGTCGGCAAGCTCCTTGCTCAACGCCTGGGCGGACAATTCGCTGACAGCGACGAAGAGATCGAATCGTCGCGCGGGATGACAATCGCCCAGATCTTCGAGACCGACGGCGAAGAAGGGTTCCGCCGGATCGAGTCAGAAGTTCTGTTGTCACTGCTCGCCCGAGATGGGCCCGACGTCGTTGCAGCCGGCGGTGGCGCGGTGCTCAGTGAAGCCAATCGCGACGCGATGCGCGATTCGTCGACGGTCGTGTGGCTACGTACCGGCGTCGCCACCCTCGCAGCCCGGGTCGGGTCGGGAGATACCAGACCGCTTCTCGCAGGCCGCGCATTGGAGCGGCTCGAGGAGATAAATCGCGAGCGTGAGGAAATCTATGCACCGGTCGCCGATGTGGTCGTCGATACAGATGACCTGCCACCGGAGTCGGTAACCGAATCCGTCCTCGAGGCTCTCCGCACGCATCTCGCCCGCGACCTGACGGCGAGCAGGCCGTCATGATCACCATTCCATGATCACGATTCCGGTAGATCTCGGAGAGCGGTCATACGAGGTGATCGTCGGATCCGGCGCTCTCAGCTCTCTTCGCCAGGTGATCCCGAGTGGCGCGAAGAAGGCCGTCGTGGTCACCCAGCAGGCTGTGAGCCGCTTCGTGGGAAGCGGGGTCGACCCCGGGATCCACTTGGTGGCCGTCGACATCCCTGACGGTGAAAAAGCCAAGTCTCTGGCGGTGGTCGAGGAGCTGTGTCGCACGTTCGCCCGCGAGGGATTGTCCCGATCGGATGTCGTGATCGCCGTGGGCGGTGGCGTCACCACTGACGTGGCGGGACTGGCCGCGGCGCTGTTCCATCGCGGTATCGCCTATGTGAACGTTCCGACCACATTGCTGGCACAGGTTGATGCGGCCATCGGCGGGAAGACCGGGGTCAACCTCCCCGAAGGAAAGAACCTCGCCGGCGCTTTCTGGCAGCCGAGCGCGGTTCTGTGCGACACAGACGCTCTAGCGACCCTCGACGGGCGGGAGATTGCGTCGGGACGCGGAGAGATGGCGAAGTATGCGTTCTTGGGCCACAACCCGCCTGGTACCGGACTGCTCGAGCTCCCCATCGATGAGCAGGTGGCGCGATGTGTCGAGCTGAAGGTCAGTTTCGTGATCCACGATGAACGAGAGGGTGACCGCCGAGCCCTCTTGAACTACGGCCATACGCTCGCTCACGCGCTGGAGGCGGAGGCTCTCGACAGCGGGGACCTTCTGGCGGATCCGATTGCAGACTCGCCGCGGTGGGACATCAAACACGGCGAGGCCGTCGCAGTAGGCCTGGTCTTCGCGGCCGAGTTGGCGCGACGCATGGGACGGATCGATCATGACCGCGTCGAGGTTCATCGAAACGTAATCGCCGGCTTCGGCCTGTCGCCCGATATTCCCGGGGGCGCCAGCGCAAGAGAGCTCGTAGGGATAATGGGACGCGACAAGAAAGCTCGCGGAGATCTGACATTCGTGCTCGACGGTCCCCGAGGAGTCGAGGTGGTCAGAGGCGTGGACCCGGCGCTGGTCGCCGATACCCTGATCGAGATGGGCACAGAACCGTGAGCGCTTATCAGGACGGACCCCTGGTGGTGCTCCTGTCGGGACCGAATCTGAACCTTCTCGGTGACAGGGAACCGGCCATTTACGGGCTCCAAAACCTCGCAGACCACGTCGCAGAAGCAGCAGATGAAGCCAAGCAGTTCGGCATGCGCGTCGAGCATCTGCAGTCGAATCACGAAGGGGATCTGGTCGAGGAGGTTCATCGCTCCAGAAAGCGCGCCGCAGCGATAGTTGTCAACGCCGGCGCCCTGTCCCATACGTCGTGGGCACTTCACGATGCACTCGCTTCTTTCGATGGAGTCGTGATCGAGCTTCACCTGAGCAACCCGGCTGCGCGCGAGCCCTTCCGCCACAAGTCGGTGCTCGCGCCTGCGACCAATGGGCTCATCTGCGGGTTCGGCGGCCTGGGCTACAGGCTGGCCATGAACGCGGTCGCCCGGCTCCTATCGACCCGAGACAGCGGAGGGAAATGAGCACGGTCACCGATGATCAAGCCGGCCTTTCTCAGATGGAAGTAGCGGGCCGAATCGCAAAGCTCCGCCGGAGCATGGTGGACGAGAGGATCGACTGCCTCCTTGTCGGGGCCCTCACCAACATCAGGTACCTGACGGGATTCACCGGTTCCGCAGCCCAATTGCTCGTCACGCATGACGGCGCCCGGATGACCACCGACGGCCGTTACCGGACCCAGGCATCCGAGCAGTTGCGTGAGGCCGGGCTGTCCAAGGACGTTGAGCTCGTCGTGGGCCGAATTCCCGCCCAAAGAGAGGCGATCGTGGGTCTGGTGGCAGATGTCGCCGGGTCCGCTGGATCCTCCGCGTCAGCCGGGCCCGAAGGATCCGGATCGGCGCGATTCGGTGGCCGGGTGGGGCTCGAAGCCGAGCACGTCGTTTGGGCGGAGCAACTCCGGTGGGCGGATCTGCTCGCACCTTTTTGCGATCTCGTCGCAACGAGCGGGCTCGTAGAAGCGTTGCGTGCAGTCAAGGATGCCGGCGAGGTCTCGCGGATAGCCCGAGCGGCATCCGTTGCCGATCTCGCCCTGGCGGACGTGCTCGGGATGCTCGCAGACGGATCCACCGAGACGGAGGTCGCCCTCGCTCTCGACGTCGCCATGCGAAGGCACGGCGCGGAGGACCGGGCGTTCGAGACGATCGTCGCTTCGGGACCCAACTCGGCGAAGCCGCATGCCCGGCCCGGAGACAGGATCATCGCGCCAGGGGATCCGGTCGTGATCGACTTCGGAGCGGTTGTGGACGGGTACCGCTCGGACATGACACGCACGTTCTTCGCACGTGCAATGCCCACCGAAAAGATGCTCCTCGTCTACGAGGCGGTGAAGCGTTCCCAGGCTGCAGGCGTGGCCGCTGTGGCACCCGGAGTCCCGACGTCCGAGATCGATGACATCTGCAGGTCGAGCCTGACTGAAGACGGTCTCGGCGAGGCGTTCGAGCACGGCACAGGCCACGGCGTGGGGATCGACATCCACGAAGCGCCGTGGGTCGGCCCAGGTAGCGCTGGTAATCTCGTTCCCGGGTCGGTCGTCACGGTTGAACCGGGCGCCTATCTCGCTGGTATCGGCGGGGTCAGGATCGAAGACACGGTTCTCGTGACGGAGGAGGGCTACCGGGTTCTCACGTCCTTTACCAAAGGCTTCAGCACGTCCTGACGCGTCGGTGTGGTGATACTGCCGGACGACCTGCACGCAAAACACGATCTCGAAAACGGAGTCAGAAACTTCCCGATGGCCATAACCACCAACGACCTTCGAAACGGCATGACCCTGGACCTGCCCGACGGCCTGTTCAGCGTCGTCGAGTTCCAGCACGTGAAGCCCGGTAAGGGGGGCGCCTTCGTCCGCACGAAGCTCAAGAACGTGCGAACAGGAGCAGTGGTCGAAAAGACCTTCCGTGCCGACGAGCGAGTGGAGCAGGCGATCGTCGAAAAGCACGAGATGCAGTACCTCTACACCGACGGCAGCGACTACGTCTTCATGGACACAGAGAGCTACGACCAGATCCAGGTGTCCAAGGAGTCTCTGGGTGATGCCGCGAACTACCTGAAGGAAACCGACAACGCGGTCCTTCAGATGTACGGAACAGAGATCGTCGGAGTGGATCTGCCTGCTGCAGTGGAGCTGTCGATTGCACAGACCGACCCCGGTGTCCAAGGCGACAGGGTGTCCGGCGCACGCAAGCCGGCGACGCTCGAGACGGGCCTGGTCATTCAAGTGCCGCTGTTCGTGAACCCGGGCGACCGGGTGAAGGTCGACACCCGTTCGGGCGAATACATCACCCGGGCGTGATCTGAGATGAGCAGAGGCCCGCGGAGCCTGGCTCGGGAGCGGGCCTTAGGTCTCATCTACGAGGCCGAACTCAAATCCGTTCCACCGTCTGACGTTCTCGCAGAGTTACCGGCACCGCCCGATCCCTTTGCAGTGGAACTGGTCGAAGCCGTCGAACAGAACCTTTCGCGGATCGATCCGTTGCTTGCTGCAGCAGCAGTGGACTGGGAGCTGTCGCGGATGCCGGTCGTAGACCTGACGGTCTTGCGGCTCGCGGTGGCTGAGCTGATCACATGGCCTGAGACCCCGGTTGCGGTCATCTTGGACGAGGCGGTCGAGCTGGCGAAGGAATTCTCGACCGAGGAGTCGGGGAAGTTCGTGAACGGAGTTCTTTCGAGCGTCGTGCCCAAAGTCAGGCCGGATTCAAACGTCGGGACACGACCGCCGCGCCCCGCAGAGAACGACATGGCCTCAGGGAACGACACGGCCTCAGAGAACGACACGGCTGAAGACCTCGAGACGGCTGAAGACCTCGGCGCTTCGGATGTGACAGAGGGATCCTGAAGGGGTCCCCGAAGGTCCAAAAACCGGTCTGACGCGGCCTGGGAAGGTTGTCCAGGCGCGATGCTTTTCCCAATGTCTTCGGCCATATACGACGAGATCGGCACTCTCTACGCGAAGTACCGCCGGCCGGATCCCCGCATCCGGGCCCAGATCGAAGCCGCTTTAGGCGATGCGAAGAGCGTGCTCAACGTCGGTGCGGGCACCGGCTCCTACGAGCCTTCCGACCGCTACGTGGTCGCCGTCGAACCGTCCGAGGTGATGCTCGCCCAGAGGCGCTCGGGATCCGCGCAGGCTGTCAGGTCCGTTGGGGAGTCGCTTCCATTCGCTTCGGGATCCTTTGACGCCGCACTGGCGGTACTGACCCTTCACCATTGGAAATCCCAGCGCGTCGGTCTGCGCGAGATGGCGAGGGTCGCCAGGCGCGTCGTCATCCTTCATTTCGACCAGACAGTCCACGGCCGCTTCTGGGTGTTCACTGATTACCTTCCCGAGTGCAACGACCTTTCCACCGCACGGACCCTGGCACCGGAAGAAGTGGCCGCGGAGATCACCGCCACGCGGACCGAGATCGTCCCTGTGCCATCCGATTGCATCGACGGCTTCAACTGGGCCTACTGGAAGCGGCCCGATCGCTACCTCGAATCAGACGTGAGAGCTTGCATCTCCACGTTCGCATTGCTGTCGGACGATCTGGTGGAAACGCGGATGGAGATGCTCCGCCGGGATCTGGACGACGGTACGTGGCGAAGACGCCACGGCCATCTTCTCGCTCTCGACACCGTCGACGCCGGACTCAGACTGGTCATCCGGGAGTGATCGCTGCCACATCTCCGGTCGCATATGGAGTGACCGTTGGTGTCGCCGCCCTCATTTGCGCTGCCGCATGCGCGGCTGGGCGCCGCTGGCCAGGACCGTGGAGGCGCTGGGTAGCTAGGGCCATCGGGCTCCTCTTACTGGTCGACCTGGTCAGCTACATAGCGGTCCAGACCGCGGACGGGACCTGGTCGTTCAAGACGTCGCTTCCCCTTGCACTTTGTGATGTCGGGGTCCTGATCGCCGGCGTGGCGTGCTTTTGGAACCTCCCGCTGTTCGTCGAGCTCACATATTTCTGGGGGCTTGCGGGGACTATCCAGGCCGTCGCGTTTCCTGATCTTTCGAGCAGTTTCCCGAGCCTGGTCTGGTTCCAGTACACAGCCGGTCATCTCGGGATCGTCTTTGCGGCGTTGTTCCTGGTCGTCGGGATGAAGCTGCGGCCGCGTCCTAATGCGGTGGTCCGCGTATTCGTGATCACCCTCGCCTATACGGCGTTCGTGGGAGTCGTGGATTGGCTCAGCGGCGCGAATTACATGTTTCTCCGCCAGCCCCCCGCCGAGTGGACACTGCTCAAGGTGCTCGGGCCCTGGCCGTGGTACGTGGCGAGCGCGGCAGGGGTCGCGATCGTGCTCTTCACGCTTCTGGATCTGCCGTTCTGGCCCGCTCGCTCCTCACATCGGGCTGGTACCATCACATCCCGACCGTAAAGCGGGTCCAGTGAGGCCCGCACGGATAGGAGCACAGTGGCTGAACGAGAACGGAGGCTTACCCCGCCGCGCGGCGGGGTTTTCGTTCCCCGGAGCATGGTGCTCTCCGCAGCGGACGTTCAGCGTGCCCTGCGCCGAGTCGCTCACGAGATCGCTGAGCGAAATCGTGGACTCGAAGACGTCATCCTGGTCGGCCTCCAAACGGGTGGAGTTGCCCTGACCAAAAGGATTGCCGAGGTCCTTCTCGAAGTCGAAGGAACACAGGTTCCCGTGGGCACTCTCGACGTGGCGTTCTACAGGGACGACGTAGGCATCCGGCCCGTGCTCCCCGAGGCGCAGACCGAAATCCCGCTAGATCTCACAGGTATCACGGTGGTTCTGGTCGACGACGTCCTGTTCACGGGGAGAACCGTGCGCGCCGCACTCAACGCCCTTGTGGACTTCGGACGGGCGCGCTGCGTGCAGCTCGCAGTGATGATCGACCGCGGACACCGCGAGGTCCCCATCCGGGCTGATTACGTCGGGAAGAACCTTCCGACGCGCATCGACGAGCAGGTCGATGTGTCCCTCGACGGCGTGATGCTCGGCGACGTGGTGTCGAAATGAAGTCGGTCCCAGTGACGGCGGTCCGGGTCAAGGCGGTCTTGTCGAGGGCGGTGTCGCGATGAATGCTGGCAAGTCGAGCGCCAGAGGCGAGCGTGGCGTAGAGAGCGTCAAGCAGCCCGAACGGGTGATCGGCTCCGGGTGGCCGCGCCACCTTCTTTCGGTATCGGACCTCGACGCCGAGACCATCGGGGGAATCCTGCGGGTGGCTGACGCTTTCGCCGAGGTCGCCAGGCGTCCCATCCCGAAGGTGCCGACTCTCAGGGGAAAGACCGTGGCGACATTGTTCGCCGAAGAGTCGACCCGTACGCGGCTCTCCTTCGAGACAGCCGCGCGCAGGCTCTCCGCAGACGTGATGAGCCTCAGTGCGGTCACTTCATCGATCAAGAAAGGCGAGTCGCTTAGGGACACGGCGGAGACAATGGCCGCGATGGGCGTCGACGCCCTGATCGTGCGTCACCCTTGCGCCGGCGCTCCCAACCAGGTCGCGGGCTTCATCGACGCCGCGGTCATCAATGCAGGAGACGGGGCGCACGAGCACCCGACACAAGCACTTCTCGACTGTTACACCATCCGCCAGCACCTGGCTGAGGCTTCCAAAGTTCCGGTCGAGCGCACAGGGATCGAAGGTTTCGTAGGACTGCGGGTCTGCATCGTCGGAGACATTCGTCACAGCCGCGTGGCCCGGTCGTGTGTGTGGGCGTTCTCCACTCTCGGTTGTGAGGTGACCCTCGTAGGGCCCGGGGGCTTGATGCCGCCTTCGCTCGACGGGTGGCCCATCGCCTCTGTCTCTCATGACATCGAGGCGGTTCTTCCCAAGACCGACGTCTGTTACATGCTCCGGCTTCAGGCAGAGCGCGGAAGTGGATCGTTCCTTCCGTCCGCGCGCGAGTACACCGCATCATTCGGCCTCACGGCGCGAAGGGCGGCCCTCCTTCCCGAGGACGCGGTCGTGATGCACCCGGGGCCGATGATCCGGGGCCTCGAGATCGCAGACGAAGTCGCCGATCTTCCGCGATCGGTGATTCTCAGACAGGTCGCCAACGGAATCGCGGTGCGAATGGCGGTTCTCTATCTGCTGCTCGGCACCGGGGACCTGCTCAGCGAAAAAGGAGAGTTGCAAGGTGCCTGATCGTCGCGCCCGACCCGTCGTATTGCGCGGTGGCACCGTCATCGACTCGACAGGCGAGCGCCGGGCAGATGTCGTGATCGAGGGATCCGACATCGTCTGTGTAGACGCTGAAGTAGAAACGCCGAAGAACGCCAAGGTTCTTGACGCCTCGAGCTGCTTCGTGGTTCCGGGTCTCGTCGACCTTCACACCCACGCCCGCCAACCCGGAGCCGAAGAATCCGAAACCATCGAGAGTGCGGCGCGATCTGCATCCCTCGGCGGCTTTACGGCGTTCGTGGCGATGCCGAACACCGATCCGCCCATCGACTGCGCTCCCGTCGCCCGCGAAGTGCTCGCCCTCGGGTCGAACGTCACGTGCCGGGTGTGCGTCTCAGGTGCGATAACAGTCGGCCGGCGGGGGGAGCTGCTGGCGCCGATGGGAGAGTTGGCCGCGCTGGGGGTGAGGATCTTCACCGACGACGGATCCGGGGTTCAAGACGCTGGAGTGATGCGAAGGGCGATGGACTACGCCAAGGGCTTGGGCGTGACGCTCGCACAGCACTGCGAGGACAGTGCCCTGGCCGCCCACGGCCATATGCACGAAGGAGCGTGGTCGAGCAGGCTCGGTTTGCCGGGAGCACCCGGTGAAGCCGAAGAGGTCATGGCGATCCGCGACATCGCCCTATGCAGGTTGACGGCGGCGCGCCTTCACCTGCTCCACATATCGAGTGCGGCGACCCTTCGTGCTGTGGAGTTCGCCAAAGCTGAAGGTCTACCGGTGACGGCCGAGGTGACTCCGCATCACCTCTCTTTGACCGATGCCTCCCTGCAGGGATACGACGCCGTTTTCAAGGTGAATCCACCCCTTCGCACCAGCGACGACGTTCACGCCTTACGCGCCGGATGTGCAACGGGTGCGATCGACGCGATCGCCACAGATCACGCGCCTCACCCTCCGGAAGCCAAGGATCAACCTGTGGCAGAAGCACCGCCCGGAATGCTCGGCCTTGAAACTGCACTTGCGGTGGCGATGGGAGCTCTCGTGAGAAATGAGCCCACATTCGACCAGCTCGATCTGTCAGAACCGGAGCGGTTCGTCTCAGGAGATGACGGCGGCGGTTTCCGCCCTCTGCGGTTGAACGAGATGCTCGCCCTGATGTCGTGGAAGCCGGCACACATCGCAGGGATCGCCGTCGACCAGGGCGGTGATCAGGGTGGGCCCATCGCCGCGGGACTGCCCGCGAACATCTGCGTGATCGACCCCACCC
Source organism: Acidimicrobiales bacterium (assembly GCA_049281195.1). Taxonomy (GTDB): domain Bacteria; phylum Actinomycetota; class Acidimicrobiia; order Acidimicrobiales; family CAVXTF01; genus JBAPRR01. Next base: position 114 of record JBAPRR010000085.1, on the reverse strand, counting down.
ACACATGGGTGGTCGACGCGAGAAGGCTCGCCAGCAGGAGCCGCAACACGCCGTTCGAGGGGAGAAAGCTCGAGGGCAAGGTGCGCCACACCATCTACCGCGGCGAGCCTGTGG
>JBAPRR010000084.1:0-2591 GCA_049281195.1 Acidimicrobiales bacterium | reverse complement strand
TGCAGGACCATTCCCCGCCTCGCAGTCCGAGACAGTTTGACCAATGGTCGCCACTGTTGCAATACCCCCAGCGACAACCTCGACCGCGGCAGCAGCAGCAGCAGCCACTACTTCCGGTGCTGCAGCGGTAGCCGCAACTATTCCGGCGCCAATTGCAACCAGGCCCGCGCCGACAGCTGTCACCTTCAGCGCTGTCGACCACCATGACAGCCCACTCGGATCTGCCCCGTTGAGAGGGTCGCCATTGACATATCCATACGGGGGGGACCTCGGCGTGGTCGTGGACGTATGACACACTGGGCCGGCTCACAAAAGTCGTTGACGACAACGGCGCCACCGTCGGCTACGGCTACGACACCCGCAGCGACCTCACCACCATCGCCTACCCGGGCACTGGCGCTGGGACGGTCACCCGGGCCTTCGACCCGGCGGGGCGGATGGACTCGGTGAAAGACTGGGACGGGAACACGACCACCGTCGGCTACGACGCCAACTCCAACCTGACGGCCGAGACGTTGCCGACCACCACCGCGGTGAACGACACCGCGGCGTATGACGACGCCAACAACGAGACGTCGATCAGCGACCAGGCGGGCACCGCCCCCGCGTTCGCCACGTTCGGCTACGGCTACGACCAGGACAACCAGGTCAACGTGACCACCGTGTCCTCCACCGTGGGGATCCCGGCCGACAACCACAGCTACACCTACACCCCCCTTGAGCAGGTGGGCGCGGTCGACAACGGCGCCAGTGGCACCAACGCCTACGACGCGGCCGACAACCCGACGGCCTTGTCGAGCGGGGTGACCCAAACGTTCGACCCGGCCAACCAGTTGTGCTGGACGCTGAATGGCTCCCCGTCGACGCCGACGTGCAACCAGGCGCCCACGGGGGCCACCACGTATGGGTACAACCCGGCCGGCGATTTGACGACGGCGACCGCGGGCGGGTCGGGGGCGGCCAGCGTGGCGTTCGGCTACGACGTTGAAGGTGCAGGTGACCGGCGCCAATGGCGACAAGGTCCCGGTCAACGCCACCGCTGTGGTCGTGTCGCTCACCGCGGTCACCGCCACTACCGCCACCTACCTGACCGTCTACCCCGCCGGGGGCGTGCCGAACACCTCGGCGCTCAACGTGGCGGCGGCCAACCAGGTGACCGACAACCAGGTGACCGCCAAGGTCGGCAACGACGGCCAAGTGGCGGTGTACAACGCCCATGGCACCACGAATATCGTGGTCGACATCATGGGCTACTACACCCCGGTGCCGTCGGGCTCCGCCGGCTACAACCCGCTCACCCCGCAGCGCATCGCCGACACCCGCACCGAGTCGGGCTACCCCGACGCCGGGCAACACCTCACCGCCGGGGGCACCGACGTGGTGCAGGTCACCGGGACCGCGACCGGGGTGCCCGCCGGGGCGTCGGCCGCGATCGTCGACATCACCGCCTTGAACGACACCCCCGCCGGCTACCTCGTCGCCTACGCCGATGGGACCACCGTGCCCGGCACCGCCAGCCTCACGTATGGCAACAATGTGGTCACGACCAAAGAGGCGACGGTGGCTTTGGGCGCCGACGGGGCGTTCGATGTCACCAACGGCCAGGCCGACGCCGACATCACCGTCGACCTGGAGGGGTACTACATGGCCGGATCGGGCAGCCAGTACACCCCGGCCGGCCCGACCCGTATCGCCGATACCCGCACCGGCTCGGGGGAACCCTACGCCGGGCAGACCATCGGGGCGAACAAAACCCTGACCGTGCAAGTCACCGGCGCCAACGGCGACGGGGTGCCCGCCACCGCCACCGCCGTGGTCCTCAACGTCACCGAGGTCAACGCCACCACGGGCGGCTACCTCACCGTCTACCCCGCCGGTGCCACCCAGCCCAACACCACCACCGTGGCGTTCCCCGCGGGCAGCAACGTGGGCGACGAAGTCACCGTGAAACTTCCCGCCAGCGGGGCGGTCGCCATCTACAACCTGCAGGGAAGCACCGACGCCGTCGTCGACGTCGAAGGGTACTTCGCGGCCGGGGCCAGCCAGGTCGTGGCCAGCTACACCTACAGCGGCGACAACCTCCGCATGTCCAAAACCCTAAACGGCGCCACCCAAACCATGCTCTGGGACACCAACGAAACCGTCCCCCTCCTCCTCTCCGACGGGACCAGCAACAACTACTACATCTACGGCCCCGGCAACCAACCCCTCGAAGAGATCAACGCCACCAACGGGAACATCACCTGGTTCCAACACGACCGGCAAGGCTCCACCCGCATCCTGCTCAACAATGCCGGCACCAGCATCGGGACCGCCACCTACAGCGCCTACGGCCTGGCCACCACCACCGGGACCACCAGCCCCCTCGGCTACGACGGCCAATACACCGACGGCGAAACTGGGCTCATCTACCTCCAGGCCCGCTACTACGAACCCACCACCGCCCAATTCCTTTCGCGGGACCGGGAGTGTCTCAACAACGGTGTAACTGGTTCTGCTCATTTCGAGTGAACTCAGCTATTTCGTTGACGTTATTATACGTCCTGGGAACTCAATAGTAAAGGCATTCAATGCCGGCTTCCAACGGTTCG
>JBAPRR010000083.1:0-9398 GCA_049281195.1 Acidimicrobiales bacterium | reverse complement strand
AGATCACCGACGACAATACCTACGTCACCCCTGCAGAGTTCGAAACCATCTACTACCGTCAAACGGCACCCGACCTGGCGGGGATCACCCAATAAACCGAGCGGTCACGAAACCCGGGGCGATTCAGGGTGTGCGAACGCCGCTGGTTACGCGCATGCCCTCTGGCGGGGCGAGCAAGAACAACACCACCGAAACCGTCAGGACCGAAACTGTCAGGGTGGAGGTATCTCGCTAGCCCCAGCGTTGAGAATGCAACCCGCCGTCAGGGTGCCGACAGCTTTTGGAATCGAGGCAAGTCCCAGCCCAGGGATCAATCCACCTGCGGCTCCTGCCCCAATTCCAATCGTGCAAGCCCAGACCTGTGGGTGGCTCGCCATAAAGCTGCTGATCTGGTTGGCGCCCGTAACGCAGGTTGGGTCATTTTGATGGAAAGGCTTGAAACAGAACGGCGCGTTGAACTGGGATCCAATGGACCACAGGTTGCCCGTGAAGTTCTCAGCTGCGACCACATCATTGGCTTGCGGTTGCAACTCGTTCTTCCATTGCTGGATTGATTCTAAGTTAGCACCGGACTCACACTGTTCCAGTCCACTCAAAAATGGGTATTGTGCCGGGAGTTCTTCGCGGGACTGTTCGAGGATTGAGGTGGCATATCCACATACATCCGTGCCTTGTTGCGAAAGAATATTTCCGGACGCACACATGCCAACGAGCGAATCTATTCCATCACACAGAGTTGTGTCGCCGGAGGAACAATCTGCATCGAGCCCGGTTGGGTCGCCGGCATTGAGAGGGTCGTCACCTGAATAGGTGTAGGGACTTCCCGTCAGAGCGGCCATCGGATCACGGGTGATGAATTGTGATGTGGTGGGATCGTAGTACCGGTTACGCAAATAGATCAGACCGGACTCAGCGTCCGTATACTGTCCAGCGAACCCGAACGGCGTCGTCACCGTCCCTGTGCTCGAAGCGAGCTTGCCGTATGGATCGTAGGAGAAGGCCGCGACGGTTGTGCCGGAAGAATTGGTGAGCAGACGGGTAGAACCTAGCTGGTCCTCGGAGTAGTAGTAGACGGTGCTCCCCGTGATCTGTTCCACCGGAAGTCCGCCAAGACCTGTCACGTAATACGTGGTCCCAACCTCGACCATCAGTGGCAGTCCGCCCGAAAGATCCCACACGAATGGTGTCGTGGTGGAGTTCACCGTCTTTGACCTCCGGAGCCCGTCGCCGTTGTAGACGTAGTTCGCAGAAGTGGAGCGCTGGGTGAATCCTATGAGGTATCCAGCTTGGTCGTAGCTGTAAGTGGCGGCCGTGCCAGAAGTGGGTCTGTCAGAAATTCTGTGTAAGAGGGTGATCCCGACCATCCGCGGACTTCGGTCCGTGAGAAAAGAGGATCAACCATGTCCAGTGACACGAGTAGCCGAGTAACTCCAGAATCTCCGCCGACAAGTGCTCTTGTTGCGACCGAGGTGGAGCCGGAAAGACGTCTCGCAGAGCAACTCATGGCTCGAGCGAAAGAAGAGGGCGTCGACCTGGTCGGGCCGGAAGGACTGCCGACCAAGGTAACGACCGCTCCCAAAACCATGTTTTGCTCTTGAAAAACAAGACGTCGACACCGACCACTACGACCACCATGGCAAGCACGTAGAGCACACTGAGCGGCGGTTTCCGCATGCGTCGAAATCCCCCCTGCGAGTTGTTCGTCACCGCTTACTCCTTACACCGTACGGTCCTACGTGCTCACTTTGAGAACCAGGCGAATCTGATGGGTCCAACGATCAACCATCCAACGGAAAAGGGTGACAGCGAGGGAAGGGAGTCACCGACCGTCGGAGTCACCGACGAATGGAACTACTCGATGGTTGTGCTTCGGCGCTCTAGGAGCACGACATCTCGCCATTGACCATCGAGCTTGCCCAGTCGCTCCCGCGTTCCGACCCTGCGAAATCCAACTCGCTGGTGCAAAGCGAGGCTCGCCTCATTCTCGGGGAAGACCCCGCTCTGAATGGTCCACACTTGCAAGTCCTCAGCGGCTTGAACGAGCGCTTCGAGCAGAGCCAATCCCACGCCGGCTCCTTGTCGATCTGGAGCAACGTAGACGCTGTGTTCGACGACACCGCCGTAGCAGCATCGGTCCGACACACTCCCTGCGGCGGCCCAGCCGATGACCTGCTCACCCTCTATGGCGACGAGCCGCAGGTCCTGCCGGTGTGCTGCGTCCCATGCTTCCCACGTCGGGACAGATGTCTCGAACGTCGCATTCCTGGTCGCAATCCCCGCCTCGTAGATTGCAGCGACAGTGGGCCAGTGCTCGGGGCGCATCTCCACGATGGTCATCTCCATCATGACGCTTGATGACGTCAGTTCGGTCACAAGGTCTCGGACGCGCCGGTCGATCTCATCGACAATCGGACGAACGACCTCGACCGGCTGCCCCGCGGGGTCGTCGAGTTCCCAGTCCACGTACCGCTTACCAAGGTAGACGGGGCACGTGTCGCCGCAGCCCATGGTGACGATGACATCCGCTGCCTGGGCGTCTTCCTCGGTGAGCAACTTAGGGAACTCTTTCTCGACGCTGAGCCCTCGTTCCTTCAAGATCAGGACAACAGCGGGGTTCAACTCGCTTCCGGGTTCCGACCCGGCCGAGCGAACTTCGATACGCCCCTGGGCATAGTGGTCGAGAAGTATCTTCCCGGCCAGGCTCCGACCGGCGTTGTGCGTGCACAAGAACAGAACGACGGGCGTCTCGGTCATGGACGCTCCTTGATCAGCGATGGTCTTGCGGAGTCGATCGTCCGAGCGACTTTGCCGTCCAGCGCTGCACTCGACGAGTCGTGATGGGGCACCACGACATCGGCAGCCTCATTCGCACTGACTCCTGGGTACAACGCTTTGATGATTGCGAAGGCGAGAACGCCTCCGACAACCTCTGCCGACACGAAAATCGGAACCGACGACGGTGAGATCCCGGCGAACGTGTCGGAGAACATGCGTCCGACTGCGATTGCGGGATTGGCGAAGCTCGTCGAGCTGGTAAAGAAGTACCCGGCGCCGATGTAAGCACCCACCGCTGCGGGTGCAGTACGACCGCGACCACTTCGGGCGAGAGCAAAGATCACCAGGATCAGTCCCACCGTCGCAACGATCTCCGACAAGAAGTGAGCGCCGGTGCCGCGTTGGTGGGTGGAGAAACTCACCGCGGCATCGGAGAACATCAGATTGGCGATGATGGCACCTGTGATGCACCCGGCGCACTGAGCCGGTAGATACCACATCGCCGTGCGCCAACGAAGACCGCCGAATGCTGCGTCGACGAGTGACACGACTGGATTGAAGTGGGCCCCCGACACAGGACCGAACATGAGGATGATGGCGAAGAGCCCGGCAGCGGTGGCTGCGGCGTTTTCGAACAGCTCCAAACCGATGTCGTTCGGTGAGTAACGCTGCGCGGCGATACCCGAGCCGATGACGATTGCCGCGAGGAACGCACTGCCCAAGAACTCAGCGAGCAGCCGCCTCCACAGGGCGCTTGATTCGTGCTCACGTCGATTCAACAGCAAGCAGTGGAACCGATCGGAACGCAGCCTTCCGTTGAGCACCCCAGGCCGGTCTCGTCTGGCGCATCGGCCAACACCGTGTAGACCTCCCACGGTGCGCCATCGGGGTCGACGACCCAAGCTTTGTCCTGCACGGCGTAGCAACATGTGGTCGCGTTCTTAACATCCGGTTCGAGCCCCGACGCTGCCAGCCACTTCGTTGCATCGCTGACCTCTTGCGGGGACGCAACCTCGACGCCCAAATGATTCAGGGCACCGGCGGCCCCGGAGTCCCGAGAGGACTCACTTTCGATCAGGACAAGCTTGAGCGGGGGTTCTGCGATGGCGAAGTTGGCGTACCCCGGCCTCAGCTTGGCGGGCTCGGATCCGAAGAGCTTGCTGTAGAACTCGACGGCGGCGCCGATGTCACTGACGTTGAGCGCCAGCTGGACACGAGACATGGGCTTTACTCCTTAGATCGAAGAATGTCGATGGATGCACAGTAAGCGAATGTATCGACCGTTGTCAATGCATCCGGTATCATTGGGACATGCCGAAAGCGGTCATTGAAGCTCCGGATCGGGTCAGAGGGTGTTGCGTCGAGCTGGCGCCGCCGCTGCCCGAGCGGGTGGCCGACGACTTGGCTGAGATCTACAAGGCTCTCGCTGATCCGACGAGGGTGCAGATGCTTCACATGCTGAAGGCGGCGTCCGAGCCGGTTTGCGTCTGTGACTTCACCGCAGCGTTCGACCTTGGACAACCAACGGTCAGTCACCATCTCGGCAAGCTCAAAGCTGCGGGACTCATCCGAAGCTTCAAGCGTGGCGTCTGGGCGTTCTACTCTCTGAGGGAGGACATCCCCGACGCAGCAAAACAGGTGATCCGCTCAATCCCTTAGGAGCGGCGAATTCCATCCAACGCGCACTTGGTAAAGGCCAGTTGACGCTTATGGCTCCCCAGACGCTCGTAGCGTCGTCTCCTGGGAGATCTCTATTCGGTAGGAATTGGCCTCTAGGTGGGTACTCTGCGTCTCTTTGGTCTGCATTGATCGCGCCACCTACTTCTTTCACCAGTGCGCAGTACAAAATTAGGCGTACGAGGCCCTCGATCCAATGCCGCTCCAGCTCAGTCAGGATACGAAGGGTGTCTCGTGCCTGTCGTTTGACATCGGCGGCCTAGGAGAACAGACCGGCTTGCGTGGCGCTGACCGACATCGTCGTTAGCAAATACCGCCAACCGTGTGGCGTTTGGTGCCATCTGCTAGCTGGACGAGCGCGCCTCGTTTGCGGGTGTCAGCCCGGGGTCGAAGTGTTGATGGGAGGGATCAGTGCCCTATGGGAGTGGTCCTCAACGTTCTGGTTGACATAAATCTCGCCACAGCTTCATCACCACACGTGACACAGGCGTCAACCGCACCGTCGCTCGTCGGATCGTTCAGATCCTTACAACGAGGCATGGGAAACACGTTGGCAACATGCGACCGATACCTCGTTACCGTTTCAAGGAGAAGGGCGACGTCGCTGGAACCGCAGGATTCGGTTTCCCCGATCTACAGGTTTTGCGCACGCTGCCGCACCGCGGCCATTCCTCCTCCTTGCAACTTGTCGAGACCAACGAACCTTCCGCTCATGGCAAGGACGAATCCCTCGATAGGGCCTTTGACCTCCTCACCCTCTCCGCGCGACCAGTCAGCGTCGGTCGCCGCTATTCGCAGACCTGCAAAGAGTTTTTGGCCAACAAAGAATCGGCTGGACAAGAGGTCAGAAGCCACTAGGACCATGCGTCTTTCTGGGACCCCATTGTCTCTGAGCAAGGGTTGCCGAATATCGAGCGAGTGAATAACGATGCCTTCGAGCATGGACATCGATGAGAGCCCAGGGAGGTGGGTACGTGTGGACACCGCAGTCCTGAAGGCTTCGACTAGTTCTAGATCGGACAGGGCGCCTTTTCTGCAAGCGTCGGAAGCAATGAACTTGTTGACCCGAAACCCGGACTTGATCGTGCCCGTGATGAGCTTACGGATTGACATGGTGGTCTCACTGACCAAGTGACCGACAACATCACGTATCCGCCACTCGGTACATAAAGACTGGGTGTTCCACTCATCCGGACTGAGCGTTTCGAGGAGTTCCAGCAAGGATGCTCGCTCGTCGTGGACGTCGGACCATACGTCGGGGACCACCGCGGTGATTTTCGTCGAACCCAAACTGCCTCCTCTGATCGAGTTGCGGAGAAATCGCGAGAGGCGCGGCTTGTGCCAAGACGCAAATAGTCAACAACGGTGTGCTGACCACGTTAGACCTCAAAGGGCAAAGATGTGCCGAAAAATCGCAGCTGATCGGAATCCGAATCCGGCCGATCGCACCTTGTCGAGGCAACCTCCTGTTGCCACTCCGGCCGGAAATCGGTGCGCGGCAACAGACTGTTGCCTTTCTTGAATCGGTTGGGCCCGAACCCGAGATTCTTTGCGATTCCTGTTCTGCAGAAAACCAATGTCCTCGCCCGCGTAAGGAATGACGTGGGGTGCGGCTTGCTCGCACGACCTCAACACCAGGGCGCCGTCCCTAATGGCCTATTGGCGCCAGCCGAGGGTCGCGGGGACGCGCTGATGGTGGATCTCGAAGACACGGCCTATGGTGCGGGCGCTGATGCCTTTTTTGGCGAGCCCGCGAACAACCAGTTGCCGACGTTGTGCGGCACTGGCTCCTGGTCGCTTGGACGTTCCCATGACAGCGATCACCAAGGTTTTGGAGACCTCACCCTTTGAGGTGATCGTCTTCAAACTTTCACCCCGACGGCGAGCTGTCGTACCACCTCGGCTGCTGCCGTCGCATCCGCGCGGCCTTGTCGATTTCTTCCGCAACCCTATCCAGCTGCCTGTGCCTACGCCCTCCGTTCCTTCTCCGTCGATGCCATCGACCACAACCCTCCATATGGGGTTGGTTTGATACCCGCCATCTAGACCTTGGAACGTCCATTAGAACCCTGTGGAGGTGCTGGGACAACTGTTCGCACCTCGGTGACCAGGGAAAACGCGTTCACTTATCCTCGAAATGGTCCCGAAGAGGTCCACAGCGGTGAATCCGCGAGAGCTCCCCTCGTAACCGCTTCTGCGCGTGAACATCAACCCGTGGCTCTCTCGTGGGGAGCCAGCGGCGCGACGAACCTAAGGTGCGATCGCGAGATCGGCATCGTCGGGACGCTGGATCGAGGCTCCTACCATCCGACGATTTCGATTCCTACTTAGGTAGGAGGTGGGAATGGGGGGGGTTGAGTACGTTCAGTGCGTGAGCCGAATCGAACATCTCGCCCGTGCGTACTGGTTCGACCTGCTGATCGCGCTGCTGGCGATCGTGGCGATCCTTGACGTGGTGCTCGGACGCGGTTCGTCCGGAGCTCCGACAACGACGCTGTGGTTCTGCCTTCCCGCGCTCGCGATCCTGGTACTACCCGTGTTCGCGCGGCGATGGTTTCCGTTTGCCGGACCCGCGGCGTACTGGCTTTTGGCCGCGGGAATCTCGTTCGTCGACCCGCTGCTTATCCCGTACCCGGAGTCCCTCTTCCTGATCGGGCTGGCGGTCGCATTCCTGCTCGGGAGCCTTCGGGACGTCCGGCGGGCCGGCCTCGGAATGGCGATCGTGGTCGGCGCTACTGCGACCCTCGTCTACAACATCCCCGGACACTCGGTCGACCAGCTCGTCTTCATTCCTGTCGACTTCGCCGTCGCCTGGGTTGCAGGTTTTGCCGTCCGCTCGCGGGCCGAGCAAGCCGAGGTGGCGGAGTCACATGCGACACAGGCCGAGCAGGGGCGGGATGCAGCGACGCGCGTCGCCGTGACCGAGGAGCGGGCGCGGATCGCGCGCGAGCTGCACGACATCGTCGCGCATGCCGTCAGTGTGATGGTGTTGCACGTCGGCGCTGTCAGGCACCGGCTGCCCGACGCAATGGCCGAGGATCGCGATGCCCTCAGGGGTGTCGAGCAGGCCGGGCGCGGCGCGCTGACGGAGATGCGTCGTCTGCTCAGTGTGATGCGCCGTGACGGAGATGGCGTCGAACTCGCGCCTCAGCCCGGCCTTGACGGCCTCGACTCGTTGTTGAAGGAGATCGGCCGAGCGGGGCTGCCCGTCCTGCTGCACCTTGAAGGGGAGCGTTTCCCGCTCCCGCCAGGAATCGACCTCTCCGCGTATCGGATTGTTCAGGAGGGTCTCACCAACTCGCTCAAGCACGCCCGCGCCAGCTGCGCGGAGGTCACCGTTCGGTATGCGCCGGACGAGATAGGGATCGAAGTGCGCGACGACGGCACCGGCGCGGCGGCGAGCGACGGCCACGGCCACGGCCTGATCGGAGTCCGCGAGCGCGTCAAACTCTACGGCGGCGAGATGACCGCAGGCACCACAAACGGCCGCGGGTTCACGCTCAGCACTCGCCTCCCACTCACCCCAGACCGGCCATGACGATCCGAGTCCTCATCGCCGACGACCAGTCCATGGTCCGCGCCGGCTTCCGAATGCTGCTCGCCGGCGAACAAGACATGGAAGTCGTCGCCGAAGCAAGCAACGGACTGGAAGCGGTAGCCATGGCGGCGCGGTTTGACCCGACCGTGATCCTGATGGACATCCGCATGCCAGAGCTCGACGGGCTCCAGGCCACCCGCCGGATCCTTGCCGCCGACAACACCGCGCGGATCCTGATCCTCACCACCTTCGGACTCGAAGAATACGTCTACGAATCCCTCAGCGCCGGCGCGAGCGGATTCGTGCTCAAAGACGATCCCCCCGAACAGCTGATCGAGGCGGTCCGCACCGTCGCCGCTGGAGACGCGCTCCTCTCACCCGCGATCCTCAAACGTGTGATCAATGAATTCACGCGCATCCCTCGCCACGAGCCGCCCAAAGAACTCGACGAGCTCACCGCTCGCGAGCAAGACATCCTCCGGCTCATCGCGCGCGGCCTGTCCAACGCAGAGATCGGCGCGGAGCTCTTCATCAGCGAGACGACCGTCAAGACCCACGTCTCGCACATCCTCCAGAAACTCGGCCTCCGCGACCGCGTCCAAATCGTCGTGCTCGCGTACCAGACCGGGCTCGTACCCGGAGCCACACCCACCTAAGCCCCACAAGGGCGCACGCAAGCGGTCTTGCGCGGCGATGAGCTTGTAGGTCACCGCGAGTTAGCCCGATCGCGCTGTCGATCGCTGCGACGACGATGAGCGCGTCGACGCCGAACGTCCGCGGCGGCAAAGCGAGCCGCTGCATTCGCGGATGGTGCCGGACCGCGTCATTTCGAACCTCATCCTCAAGGACGAGCCTCGAGTCCGCCCGCGGGACGAGCGCGAATCGCACTCGCGGCCGACGACTCCGCCGAGCCCCGTCGTTACCGTCGTGTTGCGGGATCCACCTCGTTTTCCGCAGGACCGAGGGAAGGCATCGTCATGAAGGCAAAGCGGATCTACAACCCCAGTCGGATCGTTGCCCTGGTGGTAATCGGGGCAATGTTGTTCGGCCTGACGTACATCCGGTTCGCACCCGGCGACGCTGCGATCTCGGTGCGGGAAGGAGCCAAGGCGGGTGACCTGACAATGCACGCGTGCACTTACGCAACCGAGCAAGGTGCGATGCCCGCGGATTGCGGAACGTTGGTCGTGCCGGAGAACCGAGCGAGTTCGAAGTCGCGGCTGATCGCTCTGCCGGTGATCCGGATCCTGGCTCGCTCATCGCACCCGTTGGCGCCGATTTTCCATCTCAATGGCGGCCCGGGCATAACCAACATGACGTTCCCCCAAGCGAACCGCCTGGCCGCCCAGCACGATGTCGTCATGGTCGGCTACCGCGGCGTCGACGGCTCTTCGGTGCTGAACTGTCC
>JBAPRR010000082.1:0-17799 GCA_049281195.1 Acidimicrobiales bacterium | reverse complement strand
ACGACGCTATGCACGAAACGCGCTTTGAGCAATGCTTTTCTGCCTTTTAGTCCCTCTGGTTTTGCTCCTGGACCCTCGAACCCGGGGCCCCGGGGCCCCGGAGGCCGCCGGACCCGCAAGGCCCCAGGACCCCCTCCGGAGCCCACGACCCCCACCGGCCCCCAGACACGCCGGCCCCACCCCTGGATCACCGGGACCACCTGGCCCGAAGGGCGGTACGTACTTCTGACGGGCAGTCAGATTTCGTCGTAGGGTCGCGTCGCTATGAATTTCGACTATTCACCGGAACAGGTCGCGTTCTTGGACGAGGTCGAGCAGTTCCTCGACGAGCACGACGATCCCGAGGTCTTCGATCTGACCCGGGAGAACATGGCCCAGATCGTGGACACGCCGCGCCGGCGCGAGTTCATGGCCGAGCTCGGTAACCGGGGCTGGCTCGGTATCACCTGGCCCAAGGAAGTTGGCGGCCAAGACGGCGACGGCTTCTACGAGTACCTCTTGAACGAGGCGCTGGCGAAGCGGGGCGGCCCGCAGATCGGCAAGGGCGTCGGCATCATCGGCAAGACGCTCATCCGTCACGGCTCCGAGAAATTAAAGAAAGAGTTTCTGCCCAAGATCCTCAGAAACGAGGTCGAGTTCGCTGTCGGCTATTCGGAGCCCAACGCCGGGTCCGACGCCGCGTCCATGCAGCTGCGAGCGGTGCGCGATGGCGACGGCTGGATGCTCAACGGGCAGAAGACCTGGACCACATCGGCCCACTTCGCCGAGTGGTACTGGCTGGGGGCGCGCACGGATCCCGACAACAAGCACCAGGGGATCACGCTGTTTCTTGTGCCGCTCGACCAGCCGGGCGTGAGGATCGTGCCCATCTGGACCATGGGTGACGAGCGCACCAACGAGGTGTACCTGGAAAACGTGTGGGTGTCAGACGATTACGTGGTGGGGGAGGTGAACAGGGGGTTTCAATACATCTCGGAGGCGCTCGACTTGGAGCGCTTCACCTTGTTCACGTACTCGCCCATCCAGCAGCGCCTCGATCTTTTGACCGACTACATCGCCACCACCGAGCGCGACGGCGAGAAGCTGGCCGACGACTCGATCACCCGCAAGCGCCTGGCCTGGCTCGCGACCGAAGGCGAGGTGGCGCGGGGGCTCGGCCTCGCATTCGTGGCGGCATCAGCCAAGGGTGGCGCCGCCCCTACCGCCGAAGCCTCTGAGTACAAGCTCTACGCCACAGAGCTCTCCAAAAGGCTGGCCGACGCGGCCATGGACATAGCCGGACCAGGGAGCCAGTTGCGCGTCCGCACCCCCGACGCCCCGATGGAAGGTCGAAGCGAGTCGACGTACAGGTACACGGTCATCGACACGATCGGGGGCGGTGCGTCGGAGATCCAGAAGAACATCATCGCCAGGCGGAAGCTCGGCCTCCCGAAGAACTTCTGAGTCTCTTTGGTGGCTGAGTCGCGGCAAGTGGCGCGGGCGCAGAACGCGCGGAACGAGCAGAACGGACCTGTCGCAGGGGTGACGGTCCTCGACCTTTCGGTGGTCGGACCGGCCTCTCGTTGCACCAGATTGCTGGCCGACTACGGGGCACAGGTGATCAAGGTTGGACCGGTCCCCGGGCGTGGTCCCGCGCAGGCCGATCCACCGTTTTTCACCTACGGCGGCGGACGCAGCTACAAGAAGGTGTGTCTCGATCTGCGCGACCCCGACGGGCGCGATGCGTTTCTGATGCTGTGCGACTCGGCGGACGTGGTCGTCGAAAGCTTCCGCCCGGGTGTGATGGCGCGACTCGGCGTCGGCTACGCCGAAGTGTCTGCCCGGAACCCGGGCATTGTCTACTGCTCGACAAGTGGCTACGGGCAGGATGGGCCGCGTTCTGGTTGGGCCGGGCACGACATCGACTATCTGGCCGTGAGTGGCTTCCTGGCCATGAGCACTCCTTCGGCGGACGGGGTACCGCCGCTTCCGGGTGCCACCATCGCGGACGCCGCGGCCGGAGGGATGCATGCGGCGTTGTCGATCATGGCGGCCCTGCTTGCCCGGGCAACGGGTGGCGGCGGCGCGGATGGCGGTGACGCCGAAGGCACCGGTGCCAGTGGTCGTGGCCAGTATCTCGACGTGGCCGTGGCGGACGGCGCGCTGTGGCTCATGTCCCTGTCAGTGGACGAGAGCCTGGCGACGGGCGCATCGCCGCAGCCCGGTCACGACGTGTTGAGCGGTCGCTACGCGTGTTACGCCACTTACAAGGCCTCCGATGGCCGGTTCCTGGCTGTGGGCGCCATCGAACCGAAGTTCTTCGCGAATCTGTGTCGCATCATCGGCTGTGACAGGTGGATCGAGGATCAGTATGTGGACGCGTCTCAACCGCAGATCCGCGCCGACTTCGCTGCCGCGTTCGCGAGTAAGGACCGCGACACGTGGGTGGAGGATCTCGCGGCACTCGACACGTGCGTGGCACCGGTTCTCGAACCCGGCGAGGTGGGGGACGACGCGCAATACGTGACGCGTGGAGCGTTCGTGGAAGCCGATCATCCGAAGGTAGGGCGCTTCAGGCAGGTGGCGCCGTTGCTGGCCGGGATGGTCCGCCTTGCCGGCCCGGTTCGGCTGCCGGATTCCGCGGTCACGGACACAGAGGATCTGTTGATTGCCGCCGGCATGTCGCAAGGCGCGGTGGAAGATCTCATGAAGAGGGGTGTTGTTGCATGACCGATGCCGCTGTTGACGCTGTCGCGGATGACGTGCCTGAAGAGATCGGGGCGCTTTGCGGCCAGGTGCAGTACGAGGAGCTGTCCGAGATACCCGTCGAGCACGGCTACATCTGGACCTCGTGCGCGTCGGTGGAAAACGGCAACCCGATCTTCTGGGACGAGAAGATCGCGGCCGACATCACCGGCGGACCGATCGCTCCGCCGTCGATGGTGTCGGTGTGGTTCCGTCCTCACAACTGGGCTCCCGGACGCACGGAGCAGGCCCTCCCGCTGCAGGTCCACTTCGACCTGAAGGAGAAGCTCGGCCTTCCCGAAGCGGTGATGACCGACAACACGATCGTGTTCTACGAACCTGTGCGCATCGGGGATCTGTTGAGCACCCATCAGGTGCTCCGGAGCGTCAGTGCCTTGAAGACGACGAAGCTCGGAGAAGGCCGGTTCTGGGTGATCGACGTCATCTACACCAATCAACGTCAGGAACTCGTCGCAGTCGAGAGTTACACGGGATTCGGCTACCGGCGGGTCAAGGTGGAAACGGGCGCGGTTGCTGCATCCGGTTCGTCGTCCGGTTCCTCGGCTCCGCCTGCGCCGGACGATGAACGCGACGCGGCCGGAGAACCGTCAACATCACGGTCGTCGCCGTGGTCCCGGACACTCGACGTCGTGTCGGTCGGAGAGAGGCTTGCCCCGCTCTCATACGACGTCTCGGCGACGACTGTTGTCCTCGGAGCGCTGGCCACGCGCGACTGGAGGCCGATGCACCACGACAAAGATTTTGCGGTCGAGCGCAACGGCACACGCGACATCTTCTTGAACACGCCCAACCAGGCAGCCTGGTTCGAGAGGTTCATAACCGACTGGACCGGCCCACGTGGCCGCCTCGGGCGTATCCGTTTCAGGATGAAGGGTTCGGTGTTTCCCGGCGACACGATGGTGATGACCGGCGAGGTGACCGCCACGTCTACTGACGAGACGGGATGTGGGTGGGTGGACCTGGCGCTCGCGCTTGGAGTCGGAGGCGAGGTTGCGACATCTGCGACGGCGAGGGTCGCCATCCCGGTCGCGCCGGACGACAACCCCTGGCGCCGGTCCGCGGACAGGTGGAAGCCATGATGATCACGCCGGACGATGAAGCGATGCGGATGACGGGGATGAAGATGAAAAGGAGAACGTGGTGCTGAATCTGGACTTCTCGCCCGAGCAGGAGATGCTCCGCCAGACCATGCGCGGACTTGTGGACTCCCTGTGCCCGATTCAGACCGTTCGCGACCTTGAGGACGATCCTGTCGGTTTCTCACCCGAGCTGTGGAAGCAGTTGGGAGACCTGGATCTTCTCGGGATACTGCTACCCGAGGAGTACGGGGGATCCGGGATGACGGCGCTCGAAAGCGTTGTCATGTACGAAGAGATCGGACGGGCCATGGCCCCGATCCCACACTTCGTGTCCGCGGTGTTGAGCGCTGGCGCTCTGTCAGTGGCCGGAAGCGAGGCACAGAAGAGCGAGTGGCTCCCGAGAATCGTCACCGGTGACGCGATCCTCACCCCGGCATGGCTCGAACCGGAGTCGGGATTCGGGCCGCGCGGTGTTCAGGCGAGAGCGGACGCCGCGGGCGGAGGATTCAAGATCAACGGAGAAAAGCGCCATGTGGCCTTCGCCAGCTCGGCGACAGCCTTCGTCGTGTTGGCGAGGACAGGAGACTCGCCGTCAGACGTCGATCTGTTCCTGGTCTCGCCTGATGCATCGGGCGTCCGGCTCGAACAGAAGTACTCCATCGGGTCCGACACGCAATATGACGTCACGTTCGAATCGGCTGCAGCAGAGCGTGTCGGCCCTGAGCACTCCGGTTGGGCAACGTGGGAAGCGGTGATGACAGACGCGTGCATACTCCTTGGTGCGCAGGCGATGGGGGGCGCGCACGCCGCGCTCGACATGACGGTTCAGTACGCGAAGGACCGTAGGCAGTTCGACAAACCGCTCGGCGCGTTCCAGGCGATAGCCCACGGCCTTTCCGACGCGGTGACCACCGTCGACGGCGGCGACACTCTTGTCCATCAAGCAGCGTGGGCAGCTTCGGAGGGAAAGCCGATCGACCGGCTCGCTCCGATGTCGAAGCTGTTCGCGTGCAGGACCTACCGCGACGTGACGGCGCTGGCCCAGCAAGTCTTCGGCGGGATGGGTTTCACGCTCGAGGTCGACATCCAGCTGCACTTCCGCAGAGCGAAGCAGCTCCAGATCTCGTGGTGGGACACCAGGTATCTGGAGGAGTTGGTGGCGAGCGCAGTACTTGCGGGGAGCAGCTCCTAGCCGAAGAAGCCGTCGGCCCCCTGGCGGTCGAGCAGGTCCGCCAGCTCGACCGGATACTGCGCGTGGATGTCGTGATCGGCGTCCTCGAACCAAACCACGCGGACCTTCGGGATCGTCTCTTCGGCTCGCCGGGCGGATTCGAGCTTGTCGAACGGTCCGCTTCCGTGGGCGCCTGCAAAGACCAACAGTGCAGGGACCTCGAGCGTCGCGAAACGAGTGGACGGTTTGTGCTCCCACAGTCCGCGCAAGATCTTCATGTGGTTTTCGCGTGAGAGCTTCGGAGCCACGGTGCCGTCTGCTTCCACCGCGAAGTTGGCCATCGAGGACTCGATTCCGGACTCGGGCCAATTGCGGTGACCTTCGCGCATCATTTTGACGATGACATCGCGCTTGGTTCCGGCCAAGGGCGGAGGTGACAGCACCGTGGCCGCGTCCTCCCAATCGGGAAAGGTACGGCTCAGCTCGATGGTCCCCCCGTCGACGCAAACGATGCCGCGCGAGATCTCCGGGTGCAGCCACGCCGTCTCCAAAACCAGGTTCGCCCCGAGAGACTGGCCCGCAAGGATCGGTCGATCGAGCGCGAGCGAACTCGAGACCTTCACGATGTCTGATGTCAGTGTCGGAAAGTCGTAGCCATGGTCGGGCTTGTCCGATTCGCCGTGGCCACGCAGATCGACTGCACTGACGAGATGGCCCAGCCGGGCGAGCTCGAGGGCCGTGTAGTCCCAGAGCCGGGCGTTCGAGGCGAGTCCGTGTACGAGTAGGAAGGTCGCTCCCGGAGTAGCGCCTCCGTCCACTTGGGGCCGACCATCGATGGTCCAGGTGGCGAGGCTGACTCGGGGCTCGACCTCGACTTGCCGCTCCAGTACGCGCACGGCTAGTTCAGACCGACGAGCTGGATGAGGTCGACGAGTTGGATCAGTCGGAGATGCTGGATCAGTCGGAGAAATCAAAGAGCCGACCCTGGTCCACGACGCAGCAGGAGTCGTCCTGGTGCTCCATCAATCCTCGGGAACAGCCCTCCGGCTCGGAATCATCGGACCCGTCCTGTGTCGCCCCGGCATCCGGTTGGGCGAACCACTGGCGCTCCTGGTCAATGGCTGCTTCCAGCCCTATGGAGAATCCGTGCAGAAACGTGTCTGCCTCATCCATCCGCGGGTATCGGGCGGCGAGTTGGCGGAAGCGCTTGGAGTGATTCGGTTCGATCAGGTGGGCCAGCTCATGAACGAGAACGGCGTCGAGGACCCAGCTCGGTACGGGTCTCAGACGGCTCGAGATCCGGATCGTCGCCGTGTTCGGACAACACGAGCCCCACCGTTTCCTCTGGTTGTCGACCCATCTGACCGAGGCCGGACCGATCCCATCGAGGTACTGGTTGCCAAGGGCCAGGCAACGTCGTCCCAATGCCTCATTGTCGGAGTGGAGCATCGGCGCCCGGCGCAGCAGCCTCTGGACAAGCTCATCGACCACGGCATCGCGCTCTGCGGTGCCCAACCTGGAGGGCACCAGAACGACGATGCGACCGTCATCCCACGACGCCGAAACGGTGGAGCGGCGCTTCGTGCTGGCGCGGACCTCTACCGGTGGCCGTCGGGGGATCGAGGTGGATTGCTGCTGCGCCACGGCTACAACCTAAAGCCGGGGTGTCTCGTCTGGCTGCATCCTGACTGCAAAAGTCCATGGGCTGGGACTTCTCCGGACGGATGGGTCTTCTCACGGGGCTGTGGCTCGGGCGGAACCTCCGCAACAGAAATAGGGTGTGGGCATGGCGCGCATCGATTTTGAGGAACGGGGCTTCGGAGAGCATGTCGACTGGATGCTCACGCGTCCGGCGATGGCCAAGGGTATGGGAGCGCTCTCCCAGGCGGTCTACGGAAACACGCAGCTGTCGGTTCGCGAGCGCGAAGCCGCGCGCTGGACGATCGCTCTGATAAACGACTGCGCCGTGTGTCGAGACACACGCGCCCGTGATGGTGCCTCGGTGGGGGCGGACGAAACGTTCTACGGCGACGTCACGGACTGGAGAAGCTCTGACCGTCTGAGTGAGCGCGAAAAGCTCGCCGCTGAATTCGCCGAAAAGTTCGCACTCGACCACCTGGGGATGGACGACGACCTGTGGGGCCGGCTGCGCTCCGCCTATCGGGATGAAGAGCTCGCAGACCTGACGATCTGTTGCGGCACGTTCCTCGGCCTCGGGCGCGTGCTTGCCGTGATCGGAGTGAGAGCACCAGAGGAGAGGATCCTCGTCTAGAAGCTTTCCTACCGGTCGCAACCGATACGAAGGAGACCGCCGTGCCTCGACTTATCCGGACCCGCGGGGGTCTGAAGATCGGAATCGGAATCATCTCCGTCCTCACCGTTGCGGCTGTCACCATCGTTGCTCCCACTGTCGGCGCCGCTGCGTCGGGCATTTACGTGAGCGATCCCGCTTCGCTGGTCAACACCTTCATCGGAACGCTGAACGGCGGCGACACGTTTCCGGGTGCCGATGTGCCGTTCGGGATGATGCAGTGGAGTCCCGACACGGTGGCCCGTCCGTATGGTGGGGGCTACTACTACAACGACCTTTGGATCACCGGCTATAGCCTGACCCACCTTTCCGGGCCGGGATGTCCCTCCGAAGGCGACGTTCCGATACTTCCCACAACCGGCGCAATTGGTGACTCACCGGGTACCGCCACTCAGTCGCTCCACCATCCCTTGGAGGTGGCACAGCCCGGTTATTACCAATTGACCGCCGGCGAGATCGAGACGCAGATATCCACGACCCTGCGCGCCGGAATCGCACGTTTTACGTTTCCGAGCACCACTCAGGCCAACCTTCTGTTCAAGTTGTCCGATAGCGCGACCGGCGACACAGCTACCAGTTTTCACGTGGTCAACGATCATGAGGTGTCGGGCTATGTGACGAGCGGGATGTTCTGCGGAGCCACCAACAAGTACACGCTCCACTTCGACATGACGTTCAACACCGACTTCACCTCACATGGCGTGTGGACGGATAAAAGCGACGTGAACACCGGCGCCACGGAGCTGGAGACAGATCTGTCGCCATCGCAGATCGCCACCGACAGACGATGGGCTGCTTCGAGGGCGAACGGGGCCACCGCTACCAGCTCGTACTCACCGACACAGGCCGTCGATAACTCCGGTGGTCCAGTCGCCTCGGAGACGCGGAACTCAGCGCCTTCGGGTGCTGACGACGGCGCATATGTGACGTTCAACACGTCGCGCTCTCCCGTGGTGGTAGCAAAAATCGGCATCTCCTACGTGAGCACGGCAAATGCCCGGCAGAATGCGGCGGCGGAGATCCCCGGTTGGAGCGTCGACACGGTCAGATCGGCTGCGAACGAAGACTGGAATCAGGCACTCGACCGGATCAAGATCGCGGGAGGGACCGCCCAAGAGCAAAGCGTGTTCTACACCGCGCTGTACCACTCGCTCCTGCATCCGAACGTCGCCAGCGACGTCGACGGCCAGTACATCGGCGCCGACGGCAAGGTCCATACGGTGATCGCCGGACAGCAGGCGGAATACGCGAACTATTCGGGCTGGGACATTTACCGCAGCGAGATCCCGCTCGAGTCGATGCTGTTTCCACAGCAGGCGAGCGATATGGTCACGTCACTGCTGGAGAGCTACAAATCGACCGGCATGCTGTCGAAATGGTCCGAGGACAATGGCGAGACCTACATAATGGTCGGCGATCCGGCCGATTCCATCATCGCGGACGCATATGCGTACGGCGCTCGAAATTTCAACGCCGATACCGCTCTTCAGGACATGGAGCGCGAGGCAACTGAGCCGAGCAACATCCGACCGGGCCTGGACTACTTCATGTCCGATGGTTACCTGCCGATCGACGGGTCCTACGGCTGCTGCAACTACTACGGACCTGTTTCGACGCAGGAGGAGTACGACGTCGCAGACGACTCGATCTCGTTGCTCGCCGCCGATCTCGGACAGAAGGCCGCGGCCAAACAGTTCGCGTCAGTCGCTCAGAACTGGCAGAACGTGTTCGATCCGGACAGCGGCTTTCTGCAACCTAAAGAGGTCGATGGACAATTCCGCGCGAATTTCAGCCCGCGGTCGTACACGGGGTTCGTTGAAGCGGACTCGTACATCTATACGGCCGAGCTGCCATTCGATCTCAAAGGCATCATCGCTGCAGAAGGCGGCAACCGGGCGTGGGTCGGTTACCTGGACGGACTTACCGAAAGCGTCACCAGCTCGAGCTCGAAGCGTATTCAGATGGGTGATGAACCGAGCTTCGACATTCCGTGGGAATACGACTATGCCGGGGCTCCGTACATGACCCAGCAGGTCGTGCGCGAGATCCAGAGTCAGCTCTTTCCCGACACTCCGGCCGGCCTCCCCGGAAACGATGACCTTGGAGCTATGAGCTCGTGGATCGTGTGGTCCGAAATTGGTGCCTATCCGGAAACACCCGGCTCCGCCGACGTTGCCCTCGGGAGCCCGGAGTTCAGCTCCATCAAAATCAGCCTGGGCCGCGGCAAATCGATCGTCGAGTCCGCTCCCGCTGCGGCAGGCGACTCCCCGTACGTACAGAGCGTGACAGTGAACGGATCGTCGTGGACGGATGCGTACCTGCCGGGGAGCCTCCTGGCTGACGGTGGGACGGTTGATTGGGTTCTGGCGTCGCAACCCGACAAAACGTGGGCCTCGGCCGCAGACGATGCGCCACCTTCTGACACCGATGGCTTGCTCGGTGCGATCGGCTACGTGTCGGGGAAAAAGGAAAACGGCGTGGGGATAGCCGCGGGATCCAGCTCGTCGTTGACCATCGGGATTCAGAACACGGAGAAGGTTCAGCAGTCCGTCACCTGGCAGGCGTCTGCGGCAAAACGAACCGGTATAACCGTGACACCGGCCGCCGGGGGATCGATCAGCGCCAAAGCTGAAGCAAAAGGAACAGAGAAGGTGATGGTGAGCGTCGCTCCGGGGACCCCGGCGGGCAAATACAAGCTCTCATTCACGTTCGTTGACGCTTCGGGGACGGCATTGCCCGTCGTCGTAGAGCCCGTCACGGTCACTGCCGGGTAGGACTGAGCCCGACCGATCAAGTGCCGGGCGCCTGTTGGCCGGCTTCACCTGCTGACGAACGGGTTGTCATATACCGCCGCAGGGCAACAAGGGTCCAGGCCCCTTCGACGACCCCGAACGGCCAGGTCCCGGCTAAGAAGCCGTAGCTCGAGGAGAGGGCACACCCCAGGGCGAACGCGGCGATGAAGTGTCGATTGCGGGATTCGAGCGCGTACATGAGCATCATGAAGGTGAGAGCACAAACTCCGTAGATCGTCACGGCCATGACGTGAATGGTAGGAGTCCGCTCCTGCCGTGACCGAAAGCGGCCTTGGCTCAGCCGCCAAGGGAATAGTGTCGCACCCGGAACTCGGCGGAGATCCCGTGCGAAGGCATCCGGCGGAAGCCTCCTAAAGGGGGACGAGGTGCGAAACAGCCTTACCGTGCTGGCGGGGCTCCTGATCGCTGTCATCGGTGTCGTCTCTCTGTCCGGCGTCGCGTTCGCTTCGACCTCACCCTCACCCCTCCTAAGAAACGGAGACTTCGGAGTCCCGGTGGTGGGGTCAGGCAGCTTCGAGCTGTTCAGTACCGGGCAAACCTTCGATCACTGGAAGGTGATAGGCGCACCAGGCAACGTGGGCATCGTGAGTGGCACGTTCTCCCAAGCCGGGTTTTCGTTCCCCGCCGAATCCGGCAAGCAGTGGCTGGATCTGACCGGAGAGTCGAACAGCGCAACCGGTGTCTCTCAGTTTGTTCCAACTGTTCCCGGCAGCACCTACTTGGTTTCCTTCGGCGTGGGCAACGTCTATGACCCGCAGGGCATATTCGGGGTCACGAGTACGGTGGATTTGCTGGTCAATGGCCACCGCGTACGCTCTGCCACCAACCGTCGCCGCGGTACAACGCAGGTCTGGCAACGGTTCGAGGCGCATTTCACTGCGACTTCAAAGAGGACCGATGTTGCCTTTTTGAATGGCGACCCACCGAGCGACACGAACAATGGATTGGACGACATCGACGTAACGATTCCTACTGGAGCTGTGTGCAACAACGGCGGTTCCTGCAAATCTCAACAGACGTCGGATGTCGCGTCCTACGTGCCGACTCCCGCCCAAGTTTCATGGAGCCTTCACAACATCGCATATAGCTGGTTCTGGGTAGCGGTTCTGATCGTCCTGTTGGGAGCGGCCAGCACGCTCTTCAACGCGACACTCGATGCGAACATCGTCGAGATCCAGGGTTGGTTTGCTCCCCTTCGCCGGCGATTCAGGCGAAAGGGAATTCCCGACAGCGACGAGCCGAAGGAACCGACCAAGTGGACAGGTTGGCGAGGCATAACTCTCTACCTATTGATCGGAGGCCTTGTATATACGCTTCGTTCACCATCGGTAGGCACTTTCGCCGACTTTGCGGTGGGAATAGCGGCCGGTTCAATCGTGGGTATGGAAGTGACCCGGCGAAACATCGTCAAGCGCAAGAGCAAGGTCGGCCAACCTATAGCCCTCCCCTCGACTCTGATCGTGGCTGCGGCCTTCCTGGCGATCTCCGCTTTGGCGTCAGCTCGCCCGGGTTACGTGTTCGGGATTGTGATCGGTATGGCGTTTACGCCTGCGCTCGAACAAGTCGAGAAGGGCGCATACGCCGCTTTCGAAACAGCTCTCGCCCTTGGGGTCGGTATCGCGGCGTGGCTCATCCGCTGGCCACTGGCGTACGGGCTAACTGCTCATCCGAGCGTTTTCCACCGTTTTATTGCAGACGTGCTTGCGGTCATCTTCGTCAGCTCCATCTGCACCGTCGCCTTCGGGATGGTTCCGCTGCGCTTTCTGCCCGGCGAAGAAGTACGCGCGTGGAACAAAATCGGTTGGGCGGTTCTTTGGGCGGTCGGGCTGTTCGGACTCATACACATTCTGGAAAGCGGATACGGCTACGCGTCTGCCTCATCCGAACGCACACCGACTCTTGTGCTCGGGATCGCCCTTCTTGTCGTAGCGATAGCGTTTTGGGCGTACTTTCGACTGAAAGATGGCGCCGGCGCGCACGAAGAGCCGGCTCCGGTCGCTCAACAGCCGGCAAGCTCCGAGCCAATGAGCGCAAAACCGGATGACGGGGTATCTCCGGAAGCCTGACCGATGCTCCGGCGTTCTAGCGCCTGGTCCTGGTCTCGGGACCCTTTTGAGCACTCGACATCGGCACACGTCTCTTTGCGATTATGTTTGCACTGGCGGAAATAACTCAGAGGGGGGCAAATGGGGGCCAAAAGGCGGATTCGGTTCTTTCCATTGTTGGTATTGGCTGGTATCGCCTTAACAGCATGTGGAGGCACATCGGCTGTCTCATCTACCTCGACCACGGGCGGTCTCGTCACGACGACCACTTCGGCGGCAACGACCACGACTGCTGCTCCGGCTACGACTACTACCGCGGCCCCGACGACAACAACGGTTGCCACAGACTACGGTCAGCAATTCTTGACCGATATGGCGCCCTGGAACACCGCGACCAAAGCAATCACCCCGACAGACGGGATCACCTCCCAAGCGGTGATCACGGCGGGTCAGGAAGCAGTCGTATCCGCTCGAAGCCTTCTTCAGCAATCGTGGCCTTCAAACGCGCAAGCTGACATCCATACCTTTGCAGTCTCCCTGGACACCATCAACGAAGATGTCCGAGACGACAACCTGTCCAAGTTCGACAGTGACGTCACAACGCTTGACGCGGACGCCAACGTCGTGAGAGCCGACCTCGGCCTTCCTGCAATCAAGTGATGGCGCCGCGCGGCAATGACAAGGGAGTTTGGCGTGGGGAGCCCCGTGCGCCTTCGGAGGCGGCGGACGTGCGCACTCGGTCGGAGTCGATCTATCGTGAACGGCTGCGCCAGCTAGGACGCTAAAAGCTGGCGCGCTTGCAACCGACGACGGCTGGAATCGTCACTCCGAGTCCCGTGCAGGAAGAGTTTCAGAAAGAGGAACGATAAAAATGAACGATCTACTCCTGGCAGCTGAGCGAGAGGCCGTGGCCAGCGCGAGCCGCCACCTAGCTGACAAAGGGCTCGTGATCGGCACGGCCGGGAACATCTCGGCCCGCCTGGGAGACCTGGTCGCGGTCACTCCCACCGGCGCCGACCTCGGTGAGGTCACGGCCGAAATGGTGACCGTCATCGACCTGGATGGCAACGTGGTCGACGGCGACCTCGCTCCCACATCAGAAGTACCGCTTCACACCGGTATCTACGCCGCGACCCCTGCCCTGGCTATAACGCACGCTCACGCGATGGCCTCCACTGCAGTCTCGTGCTGCATGGACGAACTGCCGGCGCTTCACTACAGCTGCTTGTCATTGGGGGGCGTACCTCGCACGGCGGCTTATGCGACATTTGGCTCGCAGGAGCTGGCCGACAATGTGATCGAAGCGCTCAAGGGCCGGCAAGCCGCACTCATGCAGAATCACGGTTCAGTTGCATACGGGGCGACGATGAAGCAAGCGGTCGAGAACCTGGAGCTTCTTGAGTGGCTTGCCGAGCTCTACTGGCGGGCCTCTTCCATGGGGATCCCCCACGTGCTGACTGATAAGGACTTCGAAGCAATCATCATGGCGGCTATCGAGCGTGGATATGGATCGATGAAGAAAGTGGAAAAGAAGTAAACGTACGTATCGGCGAGCTGCCGTGTTTCAACAGAAGCCGCCGGACGTCAGGTTCGTCGCCATCTCTATCGGTGGTAGTACCCGGCATCGCAGATGAAGCTCGATTTCGGTGACGGCGGAATACGCACGTAGACGCCATTGACGACCCGCGCTAGCAGCCAGCACGAAGGGGGCTGTCTAGATCCGGGGTTGTCGGGTGCCATAAGGCCGCCAGCGTCGAACGAGTGGATCTTCTTCAGGGCCGCCAGAACCGACGCCGAATCCGGATTCGATCCAGAGTGTTCCAAAGCTTCGGTGAACAACATCGCCGCACACCAGCCGTAGAGGGTGAAGAGGTCAGTCGTAAAGTTGGGTTGCACCTTCTGAATCCACGAAAGCATCGTGTTGACCTCAGGCACACTCTTCGCATCGGCTCCGAGGTATAGAGCGTCCTCCTGGTCGAGGTATACGCCGTCGGTTACCTGAGGTCCGCCGGCCTTCTGTGTGAAGTCGTCAACGTAGAGAGGTCCCGCCGACTCGATGACTTCCGGGTGGAACCCCTGCTGGTACATCTCGGCCAGGATGTCCTCAGCATTGGTGGCGTCCGTTTCGGTCAAGTCAACGAACTGGACTCCCGCACTCTTCATCGCGAGGACTTCGGGAGTGAAGTTGGTGTCAAGGGGTCCGTACAGCTGCGAGTAGACGATCTTGTACCCCTCATGCACCATCCCGGCCTCGAGATTGGTTGCTGCGTATTCGGCCGCCGCTTCCTGAGCGACCAGGATGCCGACATGCTTTACGGCTTGCGGATACTTCTTTGCGAAGTAAAGCAATGGTCCTTCTGCCCAACCGTCAGAAGTCGGCTGCGGCATGACCGTGTTAGGGAGCGCAATCGTGGTCGGTGACAGTGACATCGATACGTTGGGCACCGTGGGATGCTGAGCAAGGATCGTCCCACCGTCTGCATCCTGCAGGGAGAAGGAACCAACAAACGCGAGTACCTTGCTGATGAGTTGTTGAGTGTCGGCTTCGTTGGTCTGACCATTGAATTGGTCATCATCGGAGAGAAGTGAGACCTTCCTGCCGTCGATCCCTCCTTGGGTACTGTCGAGGTAAGAGAAGTAAGCATTGGCGCCAACCTCACCTCCTTCGAAGAGGCCCGGTACCGGTCCGGAGATCGTCGAAATGTTCCCCACCGTCAAGCATGTCGAAGTGATCGCAGCCGGGCACGAGACCTTTTCCGCGTTCACGAGCTTGATGGCCTTGGCGACGGTCGGGGGAGGACCAGCGTTGCCCTGAGGCGAGTGTGAAGTGCAAGCTGCGGCCACAAGCAAGACAGCTGAGACCAGCACTGCCGTTCGGAGAGATCGGGGCCTCGATGGCTCTGACGTAGCCGGCTCCGGCTTCCGGGTGCTGTGACGCTGTCTCATGTGTGACGCCTCCTGCTTCCCTGGTCGTCAAAACGCCTCTCACCCCACCCGAGTTGAGACAGCCTTCGCCGACCGGCAGATGGACCTTCCCCTGACGGTGGATACCGTACCTGCAGATTGTATTGAATATGCAACATGGGGACAAGGGTCCTGGCGAGTCTCGACCATCGCCCCCTTCGGGATGCCGGCAGTGCCCGTGAATCGGTACTCGCCCCCCCAACGCCGCGGCATGTTGTGGATCGATGTGATCTTTCTGGCCGTACCTGTGGTGCGCCTCAATAGTCGTCAACCGCTACGCAGGGTCGCCGGTTTGCCGGTTCAGGAAGCTTCGCGCCTGCCTGCCGGGATCGGTCCGCACTCCTGTTCAGTGGTTCTCGTTGCAGGGGAATCAAACCCCAAGCAAGCGCCTCGACCTTTAAGCAACCGACGAGCGGAAGCCTCGTGACACGGAGGTTCTTGAACGGATCGTCCATAGGAAGAACCGATGTAAGGCGGCGGCCGAAATTTACATCTCGAATTTGAGTCTCTTGAGCGGTGTATACCTGGTTCAACAACGAGGTTGTATTCCGATCCGGGTGGACCTTTGGCGAACCTCAGCGGTCGAAAACGCTAACCACTTCAACTCGGAACGTGTGTGAAAACAGGTCAACGCATGCAACTTTGGTCAACTTGTATCCCGAATTCGTTAGGAGTGCCGAATCTCTGCCCAGACTGAGCGCGTCGCAGCTGACCAGAACGACTCTTCGAGCCCCTATCTCCGAAACGATGTCTACTCCTTGCTGCCCCAAACCCTGCCGGCTCGGATCAGCCACCACGAAGTCTGCGCGCCTCGGAGTCCATTTGGTCACGTCGGCACGGACTACGTCGACCGGTAGTCCTCGAAGGTTGTCGTAGGCATCACGAACTGCGCTGTAGGAGCCCTCGACTGTGGTCATGGACCAACCTTTTGCTGCCAAAACTCCCGCAAACAGGCCTACCCCGCTGTACAAGTCGATCGCCGTCGAATTTGAGCCCAATTCATCGGCAGCCATCTCTATAAGACGCGCGAGGGCGTCCGCTCCGTCTGGTCGAGACTGAAAGAACGAGCTTGCTGATATTCGCCACGAACGGCCGGCCGCGTGCTCGTGGAAGTACTCCGAATGAACGTCGTCCGGTAATTGAGGTGTCGACCTGGTCGGCGTTATGGCGGCCATGCGCTCTCCAGTGCGAGCTCCGCAACGCAGCAAAATCTCCTTCGCGCCCGGATAGCGGACATCAACAAGGAGGTCCAGCAGGAAAGGGTGCGCAATAAGACAGGTGGAGACCGGCACCACCTCGTGCGAGAGTGAACGAAAGAATCCTGCACGACCTTCGGTGACAGCCGCGCGAATCGTTGTTCGGAACCCCCAAGGAGCCAACGACACCAACGCCGGTGTGGGGCAGGAGACTCCTTCGCGCTCAATCGAGCGCCTCACGATCTCAGCTTTCATGTTTTCCTGCGTCGGCACGTCGACGTGCTGCCACGGACATGCGCCGCAGCCGTTCAGGACTTCGGGACATGATGGCGAGACCCTATGGGGTGAGGGGTCGATCAAGCTAACGACCGAGCCTCTCGCGAATCGTCGTCGATCTTTAGTCAGCTTGATGCGCACTCGCTCACCCGGAAGGGCGCCGTCCACAAAGATCGTGCGTCCCGTTGAGTCGCGAGCAACAGCGCTTCCGTCGGGTGCGTGGCCGACGGTGGTCACTTCTAAAGTCGAGTTCGTCGTGTTGTCTGTGCCCACTATCTCCTCCAGCACTGGCACATCGGTAGTTCTCACAGGTGCTGCGCTCTCGTTAAGAGGTGACCCTGGGACGGCTGGCTAACCTATCCGAACGAACCATCGACCAAGTTGAACGCTGGGACGGTGAGGTCGATCCTAGAGTTGCACCGAGGTTTGATCGTGGAAGCGTCTCCACTGGTCGTCACATTGTCCGCCGATTGGTTTGGTTTCGGGCTCAAGATCCCCCGCAGCCGTCGCTAGGTGCGCTTTGCGGAATCGAACTAACGGCCGCAGCGTGGCCCCTTCGCCGATGTGCGTGGGCCAGCTTTCGGCGAGCCGGTCTGCTGTGTCATCCTGGAATCGGTTTGGAAGGCTGCTAGGACAAAGGACCTGGCGGAAGGACAAAACCCCAGCTAGCCCCCGTAGCTCAGAGGATAGAGCGTCGGTTTCCTAAACCGTGCGTCGCAGGTTCGAATCCTGCCGGGGGCGCTCCGAATGTCCTGGCAGCGGCGCCATCCGTCTCGCCGTCCACGTCGGGCACAATCTCTAGGCCGCGGTCAGGCCGCGGAATTTTCGAGGTAGTTGCGATTCGGTAGGTTTCGTCCAGTCTTGCGGCAAGAACGTCGAGGTCATCGGGGAACAGGTGCTCATAGAGGCGTAACGTCAATGCTGGGTCGCTATGCCCCAGTTGAACTTGGACCAACTTTATTGACGCCGCATTACTGGCTGCTAATGAAGCGAACGTATGCCGCAAATCGTGGATTCTCAGCGGGGCGAGTTCGGCCTCACTGATGGCTGGCAACCAATACGCGTTCGAAAATTAGAGTACCGCAAAGGACCGCCGTCCGGGCCGGTGTGGGCTTCCCCCGCGAAACCGGACAACCGTCACGCAGCTTCTTGGTTGGTCCAGAACTCCTCGAACTCCATCGGTGACATGTAGTCAATGG
>JBAPRR010000081.1:0-4267 GCA_049281195.1 Acidimicrobiales bacterium | reverse complement strand
GGCGAGACCACGAGAACGGTGTAGGAGCGCCTTTCTGTTTGGGCCGGCCGTTGCGTGGTGTCGGACACGTCGAGTGTTCGCGGATCGACCATCTCCAAGGTCACGGTGAGCGAAACGCCTTGAGGCGCGGCGTCCGGTGCAGTGGCGTATGTGATCAGGTTCGGCCTGACAGCTCCGAGATCGAGCGGATCGCGTGCCGCACATGCGATGGCGAGCTGTTGCGTGGAGTCAGTGGAGGTTCCGACCACCAGGGCAACAGGAAGGCCTACTTTCGCCGCGAAGGCCGCTATCTCGGTCGTCGCCACTACGGCCTTGTGGTCGTTTGAAACCGTGATCACCTGGACGTCCACGCCATCTGCGACGCGGCCCGAGCCATTGTGCATCGGAGCGCTGTCAGTGCGCGATCCCCGCTTCGGCACTTCGAGGTCGTCGAGGAGCCTTCGAAGGCTGGCTTTGTCCGCGATCGAGGGATCGAAGTGTTCGAGAATCTCGAGCAGGTTCGCCGAGCGGTTGACGGCCGCCGCCGACACAGATGCCAGGACCGGCACGCCGGCTGCCCTCGCAATATCGTCACGCTGGCGAACGCGGCGGTCGGAGCGGCCTCTGGCGAATGCGACGATCATCCCGATGAGAAGTCCGATCCCGAGTCCGATCCCCGCGGTCTTGGGTATCCGCAGACCTGAAGGGCTCTGAGCCTGTTTCGCCCCCTGCAAGACGATGATGTTCGAACCGGGCGTCCCGGTGCTCAGTTCCGCCTGATTTATCTCACTTTCCACCACCCGCAACTGCAGGGTGTTGTTGCTCAGGGAGTCGTTCAGGGTGTCGAGGAGGGTGGCATCGCTCCGGTAGGCCGGGGAGTTCGACGCCAGGGTCGTCATCTGCGCCTGGGTGTTGGCGATCTGTTTGTTGAGATCGCTTATCTCGTTCTGCAGGCCTGTTGCCTGTGCGTTCCAGAGCCCCTCCTGCCCGGTCGCGTAAACAGACGCCTGGTTCGAGGAATAAGCCACGAATTCCTCCGCCACGGAGTTGGCCAGCTTCACGGCGACAGGCCCGCTCGATGCGGCCGCCTGGATCTGGATGATGTCGGGGGTGACATTCGTGATGCTCACCCGCTTTTGGAGAGTCGCGTAGGGCAGTCTCAGCCCTATGGCCGCCGCGGCGGGAACGAGGACCCTGGCACTTTGTGCGATTGCGACCTCGGTGGCGGTGTCCTGAGTGGGAAGCCCGGAGGCGGAATTGGCGGAGGGAGGCAGAAGCACGAGCGCCTTCGAAGTCGCTAGCGCAGGAGCGGAGACGGCGTAGCCGGCGCCTAACAACAGCCCGATCACCGCAACGATCAAAACGTGGCGCGGCCGTCTTGCGACGATCCGGATCGAGTCCCTGAAGCTGAAATTCTGTTCTTCCACCTCGTTTTCCTCCGAAGCGCAACGGGTTTTGATTGACTACCGCGAGCGGGCCAGGCGATGTTCAACCGGCTGAATATGGTTGTTCTCCGACCGCGTCACCCGTTGCCTCCTCGCACGATCTGATCCCGATCCCGTGTCATAAAACCGGCACCGTTGTGGGTACGAGGCGGGCCCTTTCGGTTCCGGAATCAGGCCTACAAGTCCCGTCCGGTAGATCGGCAACGCTAACCGAATTCCACGGCTATCGGGGTGTCGTTGTTCGGAATTTGAGATATGTCGGGCACGGGACCCGGCACTAATCCCAACAGATCGCCAGCACTCTGATCGTCTGAAGAATTCTCGTTTTCGCACAGCTCTTTCCTAGCTTTCCGGCTGTAGAAGCCGAGTCCGATGACGTTCACTACGCCGGCGATTATCGAAGCCGCAGCCGCCCCCGAAACACCATTGGTCGCCGCCAGGACACTGACTGCGACGATCGAGAAAGCGAGGCTGATCAATTGAACTCGGAAAAGGGCCCGAGTGTTGCGCGAGGTCTTCAAAACCAGGATCGGACCGAGACCGATCGACGTGATGAGGAACCCGAGGGAGAAAAATTCGGAGGCCGGCCAGTAGCTCGTGAAGGCGGGGCCGTAAGTGAGCTTGAGCAGCTGCCCGCCGAAGACCACGACCACGGCACCGACCAGTCCGATGCTCAGCACACCCATCGCCGATACGAATACTGATACCCGTCTGAGCCCTTGCCAACCCCGGTCCTTCAACGCTCGCGAAGCTTCGGGGAGGCCGACCGACCCACCTGCCTGGATCAGGACCAGTGCCGGTCCCGTGACCAGGGTCTGAGCCGCACGCAGCGCCCCCAACCCCACAGGGCCGAGTATGAAGCCGGCAAGAAGGACACTCGCTTGAGACGAAGCCCAACCGGCGATCGAGTTGGCAGCCAGCCATTTTCCCAGGTGAAATCGCTCGCGCAGTCCTTCGATCCCGCCATGCATCGTCGGTCGAACTTTGAACTGCCACAGTCCGTAGAACGCTCCTGCGGTAGCGCCCGCTCCCCATGAGGCGATCACTATGACCACCGAGTGGATGCCGGAGACCGCTACCGCCACAAAGCAGGCGCCTTGGACGATATTGAAGACCGTGTCGTTCATCAGAGCCTTGCCCGGCTCGCGACGCATGAAGCCCGTCCAGCGCCAGTAGTCCTGCACCAACAGAAACGGCAGCCACGGTATTACCGCCAGCAACGACAGCCCGAACGTGCGCTGTCCCAAAAAGAACATCGGAATGCCGATCACCACCAGGCATGCCGCCGTTACGAGCGCCAGAATCACCTCGGAAGCAAGGCCTCTTCGCATCCGAAAGTGAGCCTCGGGGTGGATCGCATCGTTCTCGATCGCCATGGGATCGGTGATGAGCGATCTGTGAAGTGCGGCGAGAATGTTCCAACAGGCGTACGCGAGCGCGAAGCCGCCAAGACCGACCGGTCCCGCTATGCGCGCCACTGCCACTCCGACGACGAAGTTCGATGCCGAGGAGAACGCTTGGTCGAGCGTTGTAATCACGGCCCGTTTGGACGTAGAACGTGCGCCGCTTTCGTTCGCTTGTGATGACGAGTCCGTAACAGGTGCGCTACCGCCCCCGTCCGATGTCCCACGGTCCGATGGTTCAGGTTCAGGGGGCTCAGGGTCAGATGGCCCAGGGTCAGACGATTTCGCGGAGACCAGTGCCATGCCGGGATCGGCATCTGCGCTCGGGATGTAGGGAGGCGACGATCCCTGAGACACCGAAGCGAAGAATCCTTCGAGGGTTGCGCCGGTGGCCGCAGGATCGAAGGAACGCTCGAAGCGGCGCTTGGCCGCCTCGCCGAGAGCCCTCAGGCGATCATCATCCTCGAGCAGTCCGACCATTATCCGTGCCGCGGCGTCTGCATCGTCCAAGGGCCAGAACAGGCCCTCGGTCTCAGGATCGAACAGCTCGGATATGCCACCGACGGCGCCGGCGATAACGGCGCGTCCGCTGGCCATCGCCTCGATGATCGACAGACACAACGATTCGCGGACCGACGCGTGCACGTAGACGCGATAGTTCGGCAGACGGCTCCTGACGTCGGATCGGCAGCCCAAGAACCTGACCTGTTCGTCGAGATGCAAGGTCCGGGTCAGATTCTCGAGAGGCCGGCGGCACGGGCCGTCCCCGATGATGTCGAGCGTGTATATGTGACCCATTCGTTTTGCGCAATCGAGGACCCGAATCAGGTACTCGTGATTCTTCGCTATCTCCATCCCACCGACCGAGACGAGGTCCGCTCCTCTCTCCGTGCTCCGGGGCACCGGGGGCATCGATATGAAGGCGTGGATGACTTCGGAGGCGACCATTTTTCTGAGGTCGGGAACCTCGGCCGTCATGCCCCTCTTCGCTGCTTGTGACACGTAGACAACGCCATCGACCGCGGGCAGCACCGTTTGCTCGATCTCTCTGATCGAGCGGTAAGCGCGCGAGCCGCGGTTCAGCAACTTCTTGTCGACCCACTCGTCAGCTTCCGACCCATCCGAATGGATGGTGACGATCACCTTCTGCGAAGGATCGCGTCTCGCTTCGAGCGCGGCCTTTGCGGAGAGGGTGCACTGCGCGAACACCACCGATATGTCCGGATCTTGAAGCTTGCGTTTCAGGGCTCTCTTCAGGAACTTGTAGTGCCAGTACCGATACCAGAGGATCCCTGCCTTGCCGTTGATCCGCTGGATGAACCGGCGCGCTCCGAATGCGGGGATGATGAGAGGCCCGCCCCAGGAGTACGGGGTGACCAGCTCGGCGTCGCGGCCTTTCGACCTGATGTACCCGAGGACCTCGCGGATATAGGTCTGTAC
>JBAPRR010000080.1:0-2733 GCA_049281195.1 Acidimicrobiales bacterium | reverse complement strand
TCGGTTCATATACAAATTTCGGAATTACGTCCAGCACTGTGGCGCACCAATTTCGTCCTTCACTCTGGGAAGCGCAGTAAATGAAGCTGGGGTTGAACGCCGGACGGTTTCCTTCCGATTAGATAGTCAACGTCTGCTTCTCGACTTTGACTGGGGTTCCAAGGTCACAGCCGACCTTGCCGTCATGGGGGATACGTTTGATTTGGAGCCTCTGTGTCGTGAGTCAATGGAACAGCTTAGGGAGATCGATCGTCTGCTCCTTGAAATCTCGCTTGAGGAGGGTGCCCGAACCATCTCAGATGTGCGCGCAGCTCTTAACCTGCTCCCCAGTGAGGAGGAGGGGGTGCGAAACCTGTTCAGATTCACCGTCGATGAAGCCCTCACGATCCGGACTCTGTCTCCGCAACCTTTTCCGTCAGAGGAGTCGGTATCCAGTTACGAAGCGTTGGCGGCGGGCCTCACGCGACACGTCGAGATGATTGATTCGCCATCGCCACATCCACCACCGCCATTCGATCCTGCCACGATTACAGAACGATTCCATCGAGATAGCCGCGCCGTTCAACTAATGACCCTGTGGCAATCAGAGGGAGGTTCCACAACTGCCTTTGTTCAGCGCGTGAATACAATGATTCTGGAGGATGCCGGTGTCGAACCCATTCTGACCGGTTTCTTCAACATGACGGCCGTACTACTGCACATGACCGCCTCCGCATTGGGGGTCGATCCGCAGGGACTTATCGGGGGGCTACTCGACATCTACCCAGAGTCGGGTTGAGCGTCGTACCCAGAACGAAAGGGGGATTGAGTCGGTCTGTCCGACCCTGCATCGAGCCTCAGAGGATGCGCCCCCTTTGGGAGTTCCCTACTATTCTCAGTCAGAATCTCTGGCCTGTCTAGGTCTCCAGTTCAGACCTAAGCCACACCGGCCGTCTGCCATCGACAAACGTGAACGGCGGTGGAAAGCGGCCCGCCAGATCTGCGCCAGCGTCGTCGTTGTTGTTCCATCTCCAGGCCACTCACGAGGCGTCGGGAGCTGAGAAGCCGTAGAGGTGATTCTTGGAGTAGTAGTAGTTGAGGACAGCTCCCGCTCCCTCGCCCACTGCAATGCTGATCCGCTGGTGTGAACTATGGGCGACATCACCGACGAAGCAGACCGAGGGAGACAACGACGAAATCACATACCCCCCCGAGTCTCGTACACAATGCTCAGCAACCATCTCCGTACTCGGCCCGCTGCCAAGGTTAGTGTCGCCCGCCACGAATAAGGGACCACCTTGAGCTGAGTTCCGCCAAGAGCATGGGACCACGCTTCCGCCAGTAATGGGACCACCTTCCCGCCAGTAATGGGACCACCCCCGGGGATCCACCAACGCCGGTCCGCCAGCCGGTGCACTCGCCGCCATCGGTCAACGGATCGAAGGAGCGGCGATGTCCTTCCGGGAGGTGCGTGTGTTCGAGGTGAGAGAAGTGCTTCGGCTGTGGCTGAGAGGCGAAGGGTTGCGGACGGTCGAACGGATGGCGGGAGTCGATCGAAAGACCGTCAGGCGCTATGTGACCGCGGCAATCGAGTCCGGAGTCGATCGCACAGGGGGTGAAGAACAGCTAACGGACCTGTTGATTGCCGTGGTCGTGGAGAAGGTCCGTCCGTGTCGCACAGACGGCCGGGGCCCGTCGTGGCGAACGCTGGAGACCCACAAAGACAAGATCAAGTCCTGGTTGGATGACGACGACCTGACCGTGGCGAAGGTCCACATCCTTCTCTCAAGAGAAGGCGTCGTCGTCCCTGCCCGGACACTCGAGCGGTTCTGCGCCGAGTTGTGCGGACCGCGTCGTGGCAGGGGAAAGACCGTGAGGGTGGCTGACGGTGCCGCTGGTGAGGAGCTTCAAGTCGACTTCGGACGCATGGGTTTGATGTTCGACCCCGCAACCGAACGTCGCCGGGTTTGCCACGCGCTCATCTTCACGGCGTGTCTGAGTCGTCACTGCTTTGTGTGGTTGACGTTCTCCCAGACGACCGAAGACGTGATCTGTGGCTTTGAGGCCGCATGGGAGTTCTTCGGCGGGGTATTTCGGATCGTGATTCCGGACAACATGTCGCCGATCGTCGACGAGGCGAATCCCCTGGAACCAAGACTGAACCAGGCCTTCGTCGAGTACGCCCAGGCTCGTGGGTTCCTGGTCGACGCCGCCAGGGTGCGCCATCCCCAGGACAAGCCGAGGGTCGAACGCACCGTGACGTACGTGCGCAGTCGTTCTTTCAAGGCGAGCACTTCATCGACCTGGACGACGCTCAGCGACGTGCGCGGCACTGGTGCTGCTCTATAGCGGGGCTTCGCATCCACGGGACTACTCAATGCCGGCCTGCCGAGCACTTCGCCACCGAAGAGAAGCCCGTTCTCCTCCCTGCTCCGACAGAGCGATACGACCTGCCGCTCTACCCGAAGCCGAAGGTCCACAGGGACCATCACATCGAGGTGGCGAAGGCGCTCTACTCGGTGCCGGGCAACCTGATCGGACGCTACGTAGACGTCCGGGCCGATCGCGAGCTCGTGAAGATCTCCTATCGGGGTCAGGTGGTGAAGATCCATCCGAGACAGCCCCCAGGCGGGCGCTCGACTGATCGCGAGGACCTGCCTCCTGGAAAGAGCATCTATGCGCTCAGGGATCTCGATCGCTTAAGAGAGATGGCCGCCTCCCACGGAGTGGCGATCGGCGGCTACGCAGCGGTGC
>JBAPRR010000079.1:0-2073 GCA_049281195.1 Acidimicrobiales bacterium | reverse complement strand
CCCTACGGACCAGGATGCACTTGCCGTGCACACCGATTTAACCAATGTACGATTGTTTCTCGGCCACCTTTCGGGGGTGCAGAATCTTCTCACGATGGCCTTCTTTGAAGGGTACATCCAACAATACATGGCCTATTTGGCGAAGCTTGCCGAGTTGCAGGGCTCGGGAGAACGCGTATACACGGATGTGCACGGCGTCTGCGACATAGAGCACTCGGAAGGACTGTTTCGCGCACTCTACGCAGAGATGGCGGTCAACCCGCTTGATCCGTCGGCAGACCTGTTTGAGGGTGTCGATCTACTTCGCACGCTGCTGCAGCGTATTAATCGCGTCGACGAGAGCAAGTTTGTCGCGTAATTGTTTCGACGAGGTCTGGTCCGGTGCACGCCCAACTTCATAGCGATGGCGCTTTGTTGGAATGCGCCGGATACTTCAAGGTCTCCGGCGCGGCTCTCTACACGGTGCTGCACGAGGCGCCGGATCCAATAGCCCGCGTTTTGCTGGTAGGGCCGTTTGCATCGGAACGGCATTTTGCCTATCATCCCTGGGTCCGTTGGGCGCGGTATTTGGCGGCGAGAGGAATTGAAGTTCTTCGCTATGACTATCGCGGTGTCGGCGAAAGCACAGGCAACTTTGAAGAGATGGACTTCGACCATTGGAGCGAAGATGTAGAGCTGCTTGCGGATTGGCTTTGCAGGCGCTCACAGGGCGTACCGTTGTTGCTGCACGGGCTTGAAATTGGTGCAATTCTTGCCGGCAGGATTTTCGCCCAAGGCTCGGGCGATGCGTTGCTGCTGTGGTCACCTCCCCCTCATGCCAACCAGGCGTTGCGCTCAAGCCTTATGCGCTGGGCAGGACTGGAGCAACTATTCGAGTCGATCGAAAACCGGAGGTCTGCCGCTGATTACATACGGCAGCTGGAACAAGGACTCTCTATCGAAGTAGCAGGCTACCAATGGTCCAGTTCTCTCTGGCGCCGCTCTTTTGATTTTCGCTTGCCGGGCAATCTGCTAGACGACGGAGTCGCCGGCGAGGCATACGGTAGGCCGGTGAAAGTAGTGAAGCTTGGCCGGCAAGCAGCCCCGTTGGTCAAACCTTACGTGGGCTACGACGAGGTGAAAGACCTTAGCTGGCTGTACGCTTCTAATTTCGAATGGGTTGCCGGTGCTTTACGAATTTCCAAGGAAGATACACATGAACGAGGCCACTGAAACGCGCCAGTTGATCACCCTGGATGGGATCGGCGGCATCGTTCGAGGCACCTATCACAAGCCCCTTGGTGGGGGCCCTGGAGCACCACGCACTGGAGTGCTCATTTTGAATTCACTCTCTCCGACCAGGGCCGCCGCCGGGGATTCGGCGGTTTATTGGGCAGAGTCGTTGGCCAAGTACGGCTATCCTGCTTTTCGCCTGGATATGCCTGGGTTCGGCGATTCCGACGGGAACCCTCCTCCCGAGCTGCTGAAGTTTATTAATACCGGAGGCTACGGACCGATCGCCTCCGCGCTGATGAGAGAACTCTCGGAGCGGTTCAGCTTATCGGGCGTAGTTGTTGTGGGGCTTTGCGCCGGCGCGGTGTCTGCTCTCTATACTGCAGCGGCCAGCAAAGAGTGTCGGGGACTGGTGTTGATGGACCCGTACTTCCATTTGCCAATACCGCCCCCGCCGTGGATCTGGCAAAAGCTTACCGGCCGTATCTCGCGCAGCTCCCTAGGCAGACTCATCAGTAAAGGATATGACCTCTTTACAGATCTTCGGCTTTATCTGCGCAGAAACCCGATGCCGGAGAATGCGAACTTTCCCCTTCTCAGATGCTGGAAGACGGTTGCATCTACGGGCCTGCCAATTCTGCTTTTGAAGGCGCCGGCAACCAAACCACGAGGAGAAGAGTTCGACTACCTGAAATACATTCTTGAACAGGCCGGCAGCAGCAGCCGGGTGGTGGTGAAGGTGGTCGAGGGCGCGGGTCACACATTCTCAAATCGCGCAGGCCGAGCCGGAGTTCAGCAGCTTCTTGAAAGCTGGCTGAACTTTTATTTGCCGTTGCCGGGATGCGGAGATTACACTAATCG
>JBAPRR010000078.1:0-9182 GCA_049281195.1 Acidimicrobiales bacterium | reverse complement strand
CCCATGGCCGAGCTCGCTTCTCTTTGACGAGCCGCCAGGCCCGGCGACCCGGTTGACTCAGAAGGATTTTTTGGAGGCTTCGCAGGTTCCGGGCTTGGCGCTCTTGTTGAAGGC
Organism: Acidimicrobiales bacterium; assembly: GCA_049281195.1. Lineage (GTDB taxonomy): Bacteria > Actinomycetota > Acidimicrobiia > Acidimicrobiales > CAVXTF01 > JBAPRR01. The sequence goes on along the minus strand of JBAPRR010000078.1, from coordinate 9,068 downwards.
GGTGGCCTTGCCCGGGATGATCTCGGCATACCAGCACGATCCGGCTGCAGGGCTGTAGGTGCCGAGAACCACTCCGGTGGCGTTGTCAGTCAGCGCGTAAGAGACGCAGGCCGACGTGGCACAGGAGCCGGTAGTCCACGCCAGGTGCGTCGTGAAGTCTCCGAAGTCCCCGAGGCTCGCCAGGTTTCCCTTCGACACGAAGGCCAGTTCTTCAGCCTTTGTAACCGAGGTGGCGAGGTCCCATTTGGCCAGGTTGTCAGAAGGCTGATCCGACTCGTAGATGACGAACGCCGAATCGCGTGATGCGAGAGAGTCGAAGGTGGCCGCGGTCTCTTTGTCGAAGACGACCGGAGATCCGGACATCTGCAGGGTGATCGATGAAGGCGCGATCGTGCCTTCGTAACTGGTGATGGTCTTGGTGTGGAAGAAGATCTCCACGTTCGACCGGTCGACGAAGCCGGTAACCACTATCGACTCGGTATCGACGGTTTGTGGCGACGTGGCCTGGTCGAACACCGGCGTCGTCATGGTGCCGTGCAGATCGCGGCCGTCCTGCCTGAGCGACATCATCATCGGGAACTGCCCGGCGGGAGTGGCGACGAAGTCGCCTTGGATCCCGAGACCGGAGCGAAGCACCACCGTCGGCACCTGGAAGCTGGCCGTAGTGGCGCCGAACTTGTGGTGGATCTCGAAAACGGCAACGGCTGCTATCGCCACTACGAGCACCGCTGCCGACAACAGCGTCGCTCGGATACGCGCCTTGTTGTGGTGGTGTTGTCCGGCGACGATCGTGATCTCGTCGCAAAACCGTACGTCAGGCTCGGGATCCGACGAGAGCCTTCTCGGAATCTCGACAACGACACGATCGTCGTCTATCGATTTGTCCCCTGACCGAGCGGGTGCTGCATCAGGGTCGCGGCCCAGCTGCTCGACGTGCGAGACCAACCACGAGTCCAGATCCTGAGACACGTTGCCCACGGTCCCCCCTCCCCTTGGCTCACCTCGCAATATCGGCAGGAGAACAATTCCGATTTAGTTGTTTTTTGATATTCCGTGTCCTCCGGTGCTGCGATGAGTTACTTGGCGCAGACCGCTCCGCCCTGGATCCCATCGGTGGAGCTGAGGTTGTTGTTGAAGTAGGTCTTCCACAGACCCCTGGCGGGGTAGCTGGAGTTCATGAGGACGTCGAGTGGCTTAGTAATGGCGTCGGCTCCTCCCCCACCACTGAGTGGCACCAAACCCGTCGGACAAGACAAAGTCCAGGACCCGTCGGTCCCACCCGGAATAGACACACTCGCGGGCACGAACTGGAAACCTTTGAGGTCGTTTCCGCAGATGCTGTAACCGACGGCGGTATTCCCGCCTGAGGACTCGTTGTCGATGTCAGCTATCCATGAGAAAACTTTTCTGGAGTTTTGAACCGGCCCGTCTGCCATGTCCTCATCCAGGTTGACGCTGAGCGAGGAAGAGGTCGTCATGACGCCGCCACCGAAATCGACGGTGCCGTTGGGACAATCCGACTGGACGAGCGTGTCCTTGCCCGCCGGATTGGAAGTCTGTGGCGTCTGAACCATGGTGTACCCAGGTGCTTCGTCGGCGCAGATGGCGTACACATTGAAGGTCGCCGCCGATCCGCTGTCGTTGTTGACGCCACCAGTCCATGCGGTCGTGCTCGCCGGATAAGAGTCTTGTACGTCTGCCCCGCGGACGTGTGGTTTGAGCGCAACGCCTCCGCCGTAGACGACAGTGCCACTTGGGCACGAGACACTCAGGGCGGCCTGGGCACCGTTTGCCGCTGTGCCAGACGCAATTTTCACTGCGTATCCCTGAAGGGACGGTTTGTTCGATGCTTCCCTCACCGGTGTCGTCGATTTGCTCAATGCGTAGAGCGGTCCGTTGCTCAGGAGAACTGCGGCAACGATACCGATCGCCATGGCACCAAAAAGCTTGCTTATCCTCATTGTTGCCCCCAACTTTCTTACCCAGTGGACGGTCAGAGGAGCGTATACCTGGCACCGCTTCTTCTTGCGCTTATCTTCAGGTGTTACAGCGCGAGTTACGCAGTGTTGTGCGAACGTGGATGCGCAGTCAGCGGCTGCGCGTGGAATCAAAAACTGGGTTTCGACTTAAGGGTTTACGCCTTTTTGGTGGCGTACCAAGTCCCGGTCTGGTCAATCTCCCCGCAAACGAAAGGGCCCTGCGCCGAAGCCGAACCAATGTCCCCGGTGGTGGCGCTGACGTCTCCGAGCAGCAGGCAGTACATGTCTTCAGTTGAGTTGCTTGTCGTTGTCACCTGGGCGTAGCTCTTGCCGAACGAAACCCAATAGCCGGTATCAGTGGGTCCGTTGTGGGCGTAGTCCAACGAGAAGGTCCCAGTGATGTCGATCGTGAGGGCACCCTTGGCACTGTCAGAGAGGTGGATCTCATAGTTGCCCGAAGGCGGAGACGCTGCTGCCACCTTTGATGGAGTAGGCCCGAATTTGCGACCAGCAGAAAAATGTCCACTTGGCCGTTGCGCAGGTCTCCCCGACACCACGGTGGCGTACCAGGTACTGAGGTATGCGCCGCAGTCGTAGGGACCGGGATTCGAATCGCTGTTGATCCCTATACCAGGAGCCACCTTCCCCAGAAAGATGCAACCAGCATCGCCCCCGTTGGATGCTGTGACGACCTGGGCGTAGTACTTCCCTTCGAGCACCCAGTAGCCGGAGTCCGTATCTTCGCCCACCAGGGAAAAGGTGTGGTCTGACTTGACTGTCAACTCGCCCGCTAGTCCATGTGCACCAAAGGCGTCATAGGTGCCCACAGGATTCACCGACTGCGGATGCGAGGGGCGCACGTTGGCGTGCGCCTTGTTGATCGGGGCTCCCATCGCCGGCGCAGCCCCCAACAGGGTCGCGGCAACTACCGCGAGAGTCGCGGCGGACAGGCCCGCCAGCCTTGGCCACCTTGTCATTAGAGCCCCCCTTGTCCTGCCTCGAGATGCCAAGAAAAATGTAGACGATTTGCTTGGCGCCAGCACAGAACTATCCGACATGGATCGGGCTCACGTGGCCGGGGCCCGCGCGGTCGACCGCAGTCTCCGGGGGTTCTGGTGCCTGCCTCGGCATGGGCAGATCCGGTCCCGTTCCCTGCTGAGCACGTGTCGACGCTGGTGGAGGCCCTGGTGACGGTCGTCCAGTGGATCAGCAATCACCTTCGCGGGGGACTCGGCGCCGGTCAACTGTTCCTAGCGAGAAAGGCCGCAAACAAGACCCGGCCCTGGCCAGACGGTAGAGTCCAACCTCACCAAGCTTGCGGTAAGCGCATGTAGGCACCCGGGTGGGTGGCTCTTCGGCGTCAGGTTTGGGGGCGTAGCTCAGTTGGTAGAGCGCTTGACTGGCAGTCAAGAGGTCCGTGGGTTCGAGCCCCATCGCCTCCACTCGAAAGTGCAGGTCGGATGGTCGACGTGGCCGGCACTTCCCCTCGCAAACCTCTCCTTGTCAGCGTTTCGTCGACGCGAGGTTTGGGTCCTGAAACGAACGACCGAGACAGGGAGAGAGAACTAGCTGCGGCCGCTTTCGTCGCTGCCTCCTACCGAGGTCGCATCGTTCAACGAGACACGCCGGGAGCAGCCTTGAGGACCCATGATTAGGACATTCCCACTGCAGGCGGAAGGATCGTTGCGCTCGAGGTAACGAGCACGACAGTCGGCAACGTGACGTATCAGAGGGCAACCATTGAACGCCCGATCGAGAGTCGAAGACGTGCGTCTTTACGTGGTCGCTGAGCGTTGACGGCGCCGGTCGAACGGGTCGTGGTGCTGACGTCGATCTGTGCCTCTCAACGGCTGACCGTTATCTACCCGACCCGGAGGCTGCAGACGTCCGATACTTCGCTCGCCATCTTCCCGTCGACGAAACGGGGGCAGTCCAAGATGCTGTGTCACAGGTGAACCCGTCAGGGATCGCCCATGGGTCGACTTCGGCAGTGCCCCCGCCGGGACTGGAAAGAATCGAAATCGGAATACAGACGATGCTGATGGACCGAACACGATTGAAACTAAATGCAATCATCGAAGAACGAATCGCCAAGAAGCTCGATACGTTGAAGCGCGCCACGTCTGATGAGAGCGATCTGTTCGTCTTGGGGCGACTCAAGCTTCGCAGTCGCCTTCCCGCAGATGGCCCTTGGCGATGTCAGAGGCATCGGGTCGGCTCTCTCGCAGGAGGTCGTGTGGATAGCTCGGTGGCTCCCGGGCTCCCTCTCCCCCACCACAATGATGTGGACATCCCGCCCTGGGCCGAGAAGTGGCGGTACTGCCGATCGAGCATCAACGTCGTGAGCTCGTCGAGGAAGAGATAACCGAAAGCGGACGCAATCTGTTCTCGATCCGTCGACTGTTCTCGTAAGTGGTCTTCGAACTGCGCATCGGTTCAGAGAACAATGAGGGGCGAATCGTCACCCGAACAATCCTTTCTTTGCTCTGGGAAGCGATGGCGCCGACTCGCTGTAGTTAATATATCGCTGGCAATATTTCATGCGTGAGAGTATCCTTTGAGAGGGGCGTGACTGGGGAAGCAAGGAGGCTGGAGCCTCGTGGTTGCTGTTCAGTTTCTGACGGCTACTAGCTCACCGTCCGTAGGGTCAATCTCGGCCGTTAGTCGTCTGTGAAAGATGGCGTCAGAACGGCAGCTTTCTGACGTATTGAGCGACTTCGCTCGCACGATGCTCACCGATTTCCCCATCCAAGGAATATTGGACCAGCTCGTTCGCCGGATTGTCGAGATCATGCCCATTACGGGAGCTGGTGTCACCCTGATCTCTGAGTCGACCAGCCCCCATTATGTCGCGGCGTCCGATAGCCGGGCATTGCAGTTTGAGGAGTTGCAGACCGTGCTCGACGAACGACCGTGCGTCGTCGCCTATCGAACCGGCAAAGCAGTAGCCATTGCCGATCTCAAAAATGAAGAGGGATACCCACTCTTCACTCCGCAAGCCCTTCTTGCGGGCCTCGCCGCAGTATTCACCTTTCCGTTGCGTCATGGTGACTCCCAACTCGGCGCGCTCGACCTCTATCGAGACGTACCGGGCGCACTAAACGAAGAGGGCATGGTGGCCGCTCAAACCTTGGCCGACGTCGCATCGGCCTACCTCGTCAATGCTCAAGCCCGCTCCGAACTACTGCATTCGGCAGCCCACGCACATGCCTCCGCATTGCACGACGCTCTTACTGGACTGCCTAACCGAATTCTTCTTCTCGAGCGCATTCAGCACGCACTTCTAAGTCGACGCCGTTCCGCCAAACCGGTGGCCGTTCTCTTCATCGACCTTGACGGCTTCAAGAAGGTCAACGATGACTCGGGACACCTCGTTGGCGACAAGCTATTGGTCGCCGTCAGCTCCCGGCTCACCGACATGCTCCGTCCCGGCGACACCCTTGCGCGCCTGTCGGGGGACGAGTTCGTTATCGTATGCACAGATCTAAATACGGAGGTAAACGTCGAGGGTCTCGCAACTCGCCTCGACGGTGCATTCGCTGCCCCATTCGACCTGGCAGGGGTTACCGTAGAACTGTCGGCGAGCATCGGTATTGCCTTCGCCGGTCAAGGGAATGACCCTGAACAACTCCTGCACAAAGCGGACGTTGCGATGTATCAAGTAAAGCGCAAGGGGGGAGGAGCTCATCAAGTCATCGACGAACACGAGCAAGACCGTACTGACTCGAGCGAATCGTTACAGCAGGACATGGTCCATGCCGTGGAACGAAATGAACTTCGACTCGAATATCAGCCCATCGTTCGCACGACCGATGGACGGGTTGTCTGCGTCGAAGCGCTGCTTCGGTGGGACCACCCAGAGCGAGGTGTCATAGCACCCGGTGTACTGATCCCGCTCGCCGAAGAATCCGGCGAGATCATCGAGATCGGACGGTGGGTACTCGAACACGCCTGCATCGACCTGCACCGTTGGAAGACGAAAACGGGAGATGGAGAATTCGTGATGGCCGTCAACATCTCAGCGCGTCAACTCATGTCGTCCGGGTTCTTAGAGACGGTAGACGACGTTCTTAGCCTCACGAAGACCGACCCTAAGAGCGTGTGTCTGGAAATAACAGAAACTCCACTCGTTCAGGATGCTGACCGCGCGCTCACTGTGCTTTCTCAACTCAAGAACCTTGGGTTACAACTGGCTCTCGACGACTTCGGGACGGGATACTCCTCATTGAGTCACCTTATGGAGTTCCCCGTCGATGCCGTAAAGATTGACGAGACGATCATTGCCAAAGTCACAAATAGCAAGGCGGGCCATGCCTTCGTGTCGAAGACGATCGAGTTAGCCCACCTACTCGACTTAACCGTCGTATGCGAAGGAGTCGAGACAGCCGAGCAAGACCGCGAAATATCAGCACTCACTAGCGATTTCTCACAAGGTTTCTACTTGTCGAGACCAATGAAGGTGGAGATGCTCGACGACATGATGAGCAACTCAAGTTCTCCGTGGCTGATCTCTGTGTGATGTATCGAAAAATTCGACCATGCGCTCGACATCCGCGATCTCCCGCAGAGGAACATACGTTTGACTATCGATGTTCGGCAAGGAGTTTCTCGCAAGGGGCCCTCGGCGACGTCCTGTCTCTGGATCCCGGCGAATCGTCACGTTCCGTGGCTTGCCTTTTGCGTTTGTCGAAGTTGGGTAGTGGCGAACTGCGTCTACTCGCAAGGAGAACCGCCATCGAGTTCTACTAACTGCCAGGCCATGCCCCTCCAGACGACCTCGGCAAACAGCTCGGATTCAAGTAGTCGCAATAGAGCACCAAGCTCGATCTCCTGAAGGGGACAGGCCTGGCAGTCAAGAAGTCCGTGGGTTCGAGCCTCATCGCCTCCACGCGAATTTCCGGTGAAGAGCCGTCTTGTCAGCATCTGGCTGGCGAGAAAGAGCGATATGGGGGCTAAAGACGGAGCTAAGCGGCTTCGGTCACCGCGGCTTGCGCCACTCGCCAGAACAACCGTTACGTCGTGACCTTTGCTCTTCCGAAGGCTCCAATGCGGGAGATGAACCACGTTGCCATTTACCTCATCGAGTGAACAGCAACGTCTGCAACCTGCTGCGGCCCTCCTACGGGGCCGCTGGCAGGTCCTCAAACAGTTCCGGGCTCGGGACCTGATCGATGATGTCAAGCGGGCAGCAGCAAGCGAGTGGCTGCTCGACCGAGGGGCCCTAGCCAGGGTGGTTGACCGCATCGCAAATCCTCCCGAGCCCAAACCCCGAGCTTGCCTCACCGACTCCCCCGAACGCCGCATCTTGGGAACATCCCCCAGGGCATCACGAACCGCCAGATTGATGAGGCGATGTTCCGTCGGAGACACTGTCGAGAACTACGCGACTGCGAAAGATTCGAGCTTCGTCGAGGACTGAGGCGGCCATCTACGCGACCAAACTGGGTTCCGAGGGTAAAGGTTCGTCCACTTACCTGTGGGGCGCTACCCGGTTTCCTTTGCGGTATGACGGCTCGACCAGGTCCACGCCGACACTCGCCAGGTGCGACTCGAGGGAGAGCCTGGCTTCGTGCGGATGCATGAACGCCTGGGCGTCGACGGCGATCCCGTGGAGCTCGCAAAGGCAGATCAGAGCACGATCGTAAGCGATCTCCGCTGCGAGCACATCCGCGGCGCATTGGCCGTAGGCGCCGGAGTTGTCGATGGCTTCACGAAACACGATCGCGTAGCCCACGAGTTCGTTAATCGTCCAATCATCGGTTCTACTGGCGACGGCGTTCGAGAGGATATCGACATACATGCTCACGAAAGCCATTATGCGGCTTGCTCTTGCCGTTCGTAAGGGACCTTTTTCCTGATTGCCACATTGTCTGATCGAGAACTGCCGGTTCAGGACTTTCGTCCCTAGTGCTTAGGACCTTCTCGCCCTCGCTTCTGGGTCCCTCCGCGCAGACGATGGAACAGATCTCCTCGCAAGGAGGGGTCACTGAGCAAGGAGAGTAATCATGAAGCGAAAAGCTTTCGACGAGTTGACAAGCATCGGCGGCGCTCTCATCGTTGTCGTACTGGCGGTAGCCGGTGCACTGTTACTGGTGGGCGCGAACTTCGCGAACAGCAATGTGCACAACCAGCTCGCTGAGCAGCAGATCACCTTCCCGTCCAAGGCTGCCTTCGCCCACCCGAACGGCACCGAGATCACGACGTCCATGATCCCGACGGTGTCCCAGTACGCGGGCGAGCAGCTGACAACAGGCGCCCAGGCGGAGGTCTACGCCAATGACTTCATAGCCGTGCACCTTGGTGAAATCGGCGGAGGCAAGACCTATGCCCAGCTGAGCGCAGCCGCCATGGTACTTCCCAAGGGATCGACCGCATACACCGCCGCTGAGGCCAAGGTCCAGACCGTCTTCCAAGGAACCACGCTCCGGGGCCTGCTACTCGAGGCGTACGGCTTCTCCGTGATGGGAGAGATTGCGACCTGGGGTGCGATAGTCGCTTTCATCCTCGCCGGGCTGATGGCCCTGCTCGTCCTCTTCGGGGTCACCCACGCCCGACGCACAGACGAGACCAAGGAGCTCTTCGCTCCTCAGGTCCACGAATCCAAGGTTCTGGTGCCCGCCTGACCCTGCGGAAACCACAACCAAACACCCCAGCCGGCCCGCACTGCGCGGGCCGGCTGGGTCTCAGGTCTTCATCAACACTCAGACCAACCAAACCATCAAAAGCCTTTCGAAGGAGATCGTCATGAAGGCAGCAGTTGTCAAATCGTTCGGGCAGCCCCTCGTCGTCGAGGACGTGGCCATTCCACAGCCCGGTCACGGCCAGGTGGTTGTGCGAATCGAGACCTCCGGTCTTTGTCACACCGATATCCACGCCGCGCACGGGGACTGGCCAGCCAAACCCAACCCGCCTTTCATTCCAGGTCACGAAGGAGTGGGCCTTGTCGAGTGCGTAGGTGCTGGTGTCCAAGGCATCACCGAAGGCGACCGGGTTGCTGTCCCGTGGCTCGGTTGGGCTTGCGGCGCGTGCGAACTTTGCGCGTCGGGTTGGGAGACCCTGTGCCCGAGTGCGCAGTACACGGGTTATACC
>JBAPRR010000077.1:0-1865 GCA_049281195.1 Acidimicrobiales bacterium | reverse complement strand
CCTCTTTCGGGCGGGCGTCCGGCCAGTCGATCTTGTTTATGACGAGGACCACAGGCAGACGGCGCTCCAGCGCCTTTCTGAGCACGAACCTGGTCTGCGGAAGCGGGCCCTCGCTGGCGTCTACGAGGAGAAGGACTCCGTCGACCATGGAAAGGGCACGCTCGACCTCTCCGCCGAAGTCCGCGTGACCAGGGGTGTCGACGATGTTGTACTTGATTCCCCCGTGTCTGACGGAGGTGTTCTTCGCCAGGATCGTGATCCCCTTCTCGCGCTCGAGGTCCATCGAGTCCATGACCCGCTCGTTGACCTGCTGGTTGGCGCGAAACACCCCGGACTGCCAGAGCATCGCGTCGACGAGCGTGGTCTTGCCGTGGTCGACGTGGGCAACGATTGCGAGATTTCGGAAGTCGGCGCGCGAGGACATGCCTGTAAATGCTCCAAGGGGGAAAAGGACTACTGAAAGTGCCTATAAGGATACCTGACCAGGGGCGGGACCCGATCAGGCCCTGGCCAGGCAGTAATACAGCCTCAGCGGCAAGACGCCGGGGGATCCCGGGTTCTTCACGGCGGTGCGCAATTTGATGCAATGCCCGGCGATCCACGCGATCCGCGGATCGGTGGTGTACGGACCGGCGATGACCAGGTGGAACTGCCCCGCGGCGACCATCCGTTCGAGTGAGGCGACCGTCGGGGCGGGAATGGTGCCGGTATATCCGCCGATAGGGAGCACCTCCTGTCCTGTCAGGAAGATGAAGGAGGCGGCAAGAACCGAGGTCTGGGTCGCCATCAGGTCGGGGGCACCGTCTCTCACCGACTCCAGCTTGGGCAGCTCGGACGAAATGTCCAAAGGGGCCGAGAAGAACGCTTTCAGAAACGATGTCGTCTGCTCCGACTGAAAAGGTGTGTCGAAGGCGCCGAGGTCATTCGTCACGACCGAGACAGAGGCGACCAGTGGCACGATGCCGATCGCAAGGCCCGAGACGACGAGCAGCGGAGCGATTAGATGCCTTCTGACTCGGTACATGAGAGTCGTAACCAGTAGTAAGGCCGCAGACGCGCCGAGTGCGAGCAGGACAGATTGCAGCCACGTTGGAAGGCCCGTTCCCGAAGCCGGCAGCAGCCAGTACGCGTAGGCGGTGCTCACCACCACTGCTCCGAGAACACAGAAGCGCGGAATCAGCGAATCTCTGTTCTGTAGTGCGAGCTCGCAGCCGATGCCTACGAGTGCGGCGATCGGCGGCGACAGGGCACCCAGGTAATACGAGTTGATTCCTATGACGCTGAAGGCGATCAAAAAGACGATCAACCAGGCCCCCCACAGCACGATCCCCGCTCGAAGCATGTCGGCCCGTTTCCGGCGTCTGAGCGCGACCAATCCGAGCGCGATGACCAAGAGAGAGACGGGCAGAAGCCATCCTGTGTCGCGTCCGTAGAAACCGCTGAACAGGCGATCCCACGACGCGGCGGGGGCTGGTCGTTCAAGGAACGAACTGTCGAGCGTACGACCCAGCAGTTCATTGGGAGACGGTTGACCGACACGACCGAAACCGTTGTAATCGAAGACCTGTTGAATGATCGAGTTGTTCTGGCTGCCATCGACATAAGGACGTTGCGTGTTGGGAGTCAACGAAACGAAGACCATCCAGCTGAGTGACACGGCGACGACAATCGCTGCCATCCCGGCCAGCTGGAGTATGCGGGTCCAAATTCCGCGATTCGAGACCACGAGGTACGTGACGCCGAGCGCCGGAAGGACGAACCACGCTTCGATCATCTTCGCTTGAAACGCGAGGCCTACCCACACACCGGACATCGCCACGCTGCGACTGCTGCCGGTGGCGCAAGCGGTGACGATCGAATCGGCC